>NZ_JADEWG010000228.1 GCF_015207735.1 [Phormidium] sp. LEGE 05292 | reverse complement strand
AACTTCTGGAGGATGATTATTTTGTTCAATTCTTTATACTTTAGATAAGATGAAAATTTAAGGAGTTGTTAGAAGATGAGTTTACTAATGGAAACTGCGACTAGTGCAGCTAATAGTGCAGCTAATGCCCCTCACTTTCCTGTGTCTGCTACTTTAGTTTATGTAGTTGGATTTATTGCCGCAGTGACGATCGGTTCAATTGCTTGGTATAATTCAAAGCGTCCTGTAGGCTGGGAAGACAAAGAACGCCCCTCTGTTGTTCCAGAAGTGAAAAAAGAAGAAACTCCTGGTGTTGGTACTCCCAAAGGCTAATTAATCCACAAGTAATAATATTTTCAGATTGGAGATTTCAGATTGCTAGTTGGTGAAAAAATTTCCCAGCTAAATCTGAAATCTTAATCTGGAAATTGGTTAGTGCGATCGCTAATTTTGTTTGACAACCCAACGTTTGTAAAGTTTTTGAATTGCCCCCAACATAGTACTTTGAATTGTCTGAGGTGGGTTATTTGCGGGATCTAATTGTTGAATAGTGTTAATTAGTTCTGCCTCTTCAGAGGTGACATTGCTATCACTGTAAATTAAAGCGCTGATTGCTTCAATTAAATTTTGGCATTTTTCGGAAGAAGGGCGATCGCCTAAATACTCTTGTACCCATTCATAACATTGACTAGGTGGCACTGTGCGAAATTCATAGAGCCAGGGATAAATTTCTGGATCGTTATCCAAACCCTTTTCTTTCGCCAATCGGTATAAATATTCTCGTTCCTCTGGCTGAATTTTACCATCAATCCAAGCTACACCTACAAGGATCTTGAATAGAATTGTAATATCTGAATTTGAAACCATTGCTTTTTCCTTAATTTTATCTATTTAGAATAATCAAGAAATTGCTGATAGACAACTGCGATTACTCTTTGAAGCTTTGTGCTGTCGATCGCAAACGTACCATAAAAAATCCGTCCATCTGTTCTCGGTGCGGTAAAACTTTAATCCACCCAGGCGGCGCGACAAAAGAGTACATTGGTGAATTAGCAGCAGGTAGTTCAATTTGCCAATTCGCATGAGTGGCGAGAAAATTTTCAATCACCTGTTCGTTTTCTAAAGGATGCAAAGTGCAGGTAGAATAAACCAAAATCCCTCCAGGTTTGACATACTTAGATACACTATCTAACAATTCTTTCTGCAAAGCTGCTAATTCTTTAACATTTTCGGGAGTTTGTCGCCAACGCGCATCAGCGTGACGATGCAAAGTTCCTAATCCAGAACAAGGTACATCGAGTAAAACTCGATCGGCTATATTGGTAAATTGAGGAAAGTTGCGACTATCGCCAGTGCAAATTTCAATAGATTTTAAATTTAATCTTTGGGCGTTTTCTTGGAGTTTTTTTAATCGGGAAGGAGTGCGATCGCCAGCCCAAACTTTCCCTTTATCTTTCATCAATTCTACAATATGTGTCGTCTTTCCTCCAGGTGCCGCACAAGCATCAATTATTACTTCCCCAGGTTGCGGATCTAACAGGTGTGTTACCATTTGGGCACTACTATCTTGTACAGTCCATAAACCTTCTTGAAAACCTGGTAAATTTTGAATTGCGCCAGTACTCCCCATTAACCTTAAAGCTTGGGGAAGATGGGGTATTTTCTTAACTAAAATATTTGCTGATTTTAAAATCGTTTCTACTTCTTCAAGGGTGGTTTTTAAAGGGTTAATTCTGAGATCGATCGCCGGAGTTTGGTTCATCCATTCGCACAATTGTTCCGTTTCTGCTGCTCCCCATTGTTCTAACCACAATTGAATTATCCAATCGGGGAAACTGTATAAAATTCCTAATCTTGCAACGAGGTTTGCTGGTAAAATTAAGGGGTCTTGGTTGGGGGAGGATATGCGATCATACTGGCGCAACAAACCATTTACCACTCCGCTAAGTGCAGCTAATTTATTCTCTTTTGCTAGTTCAACAGTAGTATTAATAGCAGCAGAAACCGGAATGTTAGTAAGATATCGTAATTGATATAAACCTAAGTGTAAAATAGTGCGGATATCTGATGGTTGTTGATTAGCTTTCTTTTTGCCTAATTGGTCAATAATCGTATCAAGCGTGCGTTGTCTTCTCACGCTACCATAAACTAATTCGGTGGCAAATCTGCGATTGACATCGTTGAGGTTTGATGTGCGAAGAAAGCGATCTAAGGCGACATCTGCATAAGCGCCTTTGTGAATATCTCTTAGGGTGAGAAATGCCAGTTGTCTGGGGTTTTGGGGGTTCATGCTGGCAAGTTAATGGGGTTCTTTTTTTAGGATATCTTGTTGGGATACAAGAGAGATAGTTTTTTTGAACCGCGAAGGACGCAAAGAGCGCGAAGAAAGAGAAGAGGAAAGAGGGGGAGAGGTGCGATCGCTATTCTATACTTGAGTAATGATTATGGAGGTATTGTAGAATATGATCCAAAAAGAGGCAGTTATAAGCTATCTTAACAACTTCTGGCTAATATTTTTTGAACGTACAACGATTGTATAACTTCAATAATAATTTTTCTTATATATTGAAGCTTTGCATACCTTTTCTTCTGAGTATAACCCGCTCAATTTATACAGATGTTCAAAGGAATTAGTGATATGGCTGTTAATCACTTTACTCTCATTGATTATAGAAATAATACCTCCTTCATAGAGTATAGAATCTAGAAACTGACAAATAAAATTTAAGTCTTCACCTTTTTTTGGCTCTAAATATTGAATAACATTGTGGAGAAAAATTAAATTGTATTTTTTGGCTTCAAACTCTTCTAAATTATTCTTGTCTAATAAATTCAAATTAATAAATCTGATTTGTTTAAAAATTAAATCCGAAAAATACAAATATTCTGAATCTAATTCCCTAAAATAAAATTGAAGTTCTTCTGGTGACATATATTTAGAAATTACTGTTTTGGGATAAATTAAATTATTGTTTTTTAATTTATCAAATATAATATTCGGTTTATTTAAAACATCAATATTCAACGCTGTTTTTTCAGAATTTTCGGTTTTAGATAAATAGGGAAAAAGATATTTTAAAATAGTAATTAATTCCTGTCCATAAGATGCACCAATCAAACCTATTGATAAATACGTGGAATCATCTGCATTTTCCTTATTTGTATTAAATTTTTCTATTAAATAAGGAAGAATTTCCCGAAAAATGCGATCGTATACTTTCGGATAGCGATCGATAAATGAATATTCAGGGCCAATAATTTCTCTTAATAATTCATTTTTATAAAGAGCTATCATTAAAGGATGTTCAAATTCATTGGCATCAATTATATTTTTAATGTTTACCCAAACATCTGCGATCTGAAGACTTTCAGCAATTTTAAGAATTTCACTTTCTATCTCATTGGCAAAATTTGGAAATACAATATCAATAAATTCTTCAACAGAAAGGGTAAGAGCGCCTATCTGGACAAAGCTTTTAAAAACTAGTTTTTTGTACTCCTGAGAAACTAGATCAATCATATTAATTTAGTAACAAGGTTTACAATTTTTTTAATTATAGGAGGAAAGGTGCGATCGCTTTTTCTAAGGTAGTATTTCAAAATAAGTACAATGTTATGGACGAACGATCTCAAAATCTTGCAGATAAATCTGTTTCCTCTGAATCTCCTAAACCAGCAATCTTCATTAAAAAATTACTTTCTTCTGGTTCATCTTTTTTTAAAGCAGGAGTTGAACTAACCTTAAACTGTAAATATTCAATAAAATTTGCTAATTCAGGTAATACTTCTGAAGGAAGTTCTTCAATAGCTTGGGATAATTGTTTGTGTGTGGGTGTTGCAGAGTTCATATTACTAAAGGATTGTTATCTTGTAAATCTACTTAGTAGTAGCGTAAAAGTTATAAAACGTCAATGGTTAAAATTTAGGCACGAAACCCTTTATTCATTTTAATGACAGGAAGGAAGAAGAAGAAAGGTGCAAAGTTATTGAATTAGGGCTTGTCGGGTATTAGCTCTGTAGTAGGGAAGTAGCCATAAATTAATAAAATCCGTAATTTTACAGTTTATTTTCAATGTAACATACTTAATAATTTAATTAAAACTTAATCTAAAATAAATGTACATAGTAGGGAAGTAAGATGCCCAGTTATAAAGAGTACAAAAGCGTTAGTGAATTTCCTTTGCATACTCAAAATATAAGTCGTGAGGAACTAGAAAAAGCTTATCAAGAACTTCGCACTACATACCGCAGTCTTACTAATAGTCGTGGTCAACTGGTACGACGACAAAGCGAAGCTAAAACTAACCTTGTGAAGCTGCAAAATAATCTAAAGCAGACAACAACAGCACTAGAAAAAGTGAACGCAGAGAGAGAAAAATTACAAAAATCGCTGGCTCATAGTGTTGAAGTTCAGAGAGAGTTAAAAAACTGGGGAGACAGTCTCAATGAGCAAGTAGGTGACTTAAAAGAACAGATGAACGCAACGAATCAGTTACTAGAAGAATTTGAGTCTGTCTATGAAGAAGTTAATAAAGAGCAGGGTGTACTTGCAATTGGTCGTCGTTTCTATCTTTTATTAACAGCAGCTAAAAGGCTACTGAATACTGACATAAAAGATTTGGTATTTAAAAATAAAACTGCATCTGCTCAAGATGAAACTTGGGCACAAGAAACAACTGAAAATATTAATCGTAGATTGTTAGACGAATAGAACAAGATGGGTAAATTAACAAAATCGCTGAAAGCAGTTACTCAAAAACTAGATGATGTGCAAAATGGTATTAACCAAATGCAGACTCTAGGGGAAGAACTGGGAAAAAATACCTTCCGTGTAGCAGAAGCAGCACTTCAGACAGGTTATGCTTATGCTAAAGCTGAAAATGAAGAGGCATTTAGCCATCCTCTCTTAGCAAGTGCTTCTCCTGTACTGGAAAAAGACCAACTCAATGGAGCAGCATTTTGGACAGAAGAAACCCTGAAAGCTCGATTTGGTAGCTGTACTAAAACTTACCAGCATTTAAAGAAAAAATATAACATCAAGCTGAATTCTCCAAGCTGGAAAAATGTTGTAGCTGCCTTTAACGGAACTGGGAATGAAATTCCTATCGAAGAAAGAGTAACGGAATTAGAACAAAAAGTAGTTCAGCAAGCGCAATACATTGTGACTTTAGAACAAAAGATTGATGAAATGCGTTTACAATTACAACAGATGACGATCGCACTTAGCAAAGTTTTGTAGAAAAGAGAAATGCGATCGATCTACCAAAATTTAACACGAACATCTGCGTTCATCTGCGTTCATCTGCATTCATCTGCGTTAAAAAAACAAGAATTATCCACCCAGCCAAAATTTAACAGTAACATCTGCGTTCATCTGCGGTTGCAAATTCTCACCACCCCAAGCCTTGATTTACTCACCCATCCACACAGACAATAAAGTATTGTCAGAACAGCCACAGATAACAAAACTCCATAATGACTGCAATAGACTCCCCCAAACACAAAAAAGCCAAAGCCCTCAAATCAACCAGTCGCCGCCCCGCTAAAGATCTTTGTAGCGAATGTGGGCTTTGCGATACATATTATATTCATTATGTCAAGGAAGCTTGCGCTTTTATTAATCAGCAAATAGCCGAGTTAGAAGCAGAAACACATGGGCGCAGTCGCAACTTGGAAAACCAAGATGATTGGTATTTTGGCGTTCACCAAGATATGATGGCGGCACGCAAAAAACAGCCAATCCCAGGCGCACAATGGACGGGAATTGTGAGTACGATCGCAATTGAAATGCTCAATCGGGGTATGGTCGAAGGCGTTGTCTGTGTCCAAAATACCAAAGAAGACCGCTTTCAACCAATGCCAATTATCGCCCGAACACCAGAAGAAATCCTCGCCGCCAAAGTCAACAAACCCACACTTTCACCAAACCTTTCTGTGCTAGAACAAATAGAACAATCTGGCATGAAACGGTTATTAGTAATTGGCGTTGGTTGCCAAATTCAAGCATTACGCGCCGTCGAAAAACAACTAGGTTTAGAAAAGCTCTACGTTTTAGGTACTCCCTGTGTCGATAATGTTACTCGCGCTGGATTGCAAAAATTCCTCGACACTACCAGCAAGTCACCAGAAACAGTGGTGTATTACGAATTTATGCAGGACTTTCGCGTACATTTTAAACATGAAGATGGCTCGATCGAAACAGTCCCCTTCTTCGGTTTAAATACCAAAGAACTAAAAGACGTATTTGCCCCTTCCTGCATGACCTGTTTTGATTACGTTAATAGTTTGGCAGATTTAGTCGTCGGATACATGGGCGCACCTTTTGGTTGGCAGTGGATTGTTGTCAGAAATGATACAGGTCAAGAAATGCTAGATTTGGTCAACGACCAGATAGAAACTCAACCTGTAAACGCTTCTGGCGACAGACGCAACGCCGTCCAGCAAAGCATTCCCGCTTACGACAAAGGCGTAACTCTCCCGATGTGGGCAGCGAAATTAATGGGCGTAGTAATTGAAAAAGTTGGCCCTAAAGGTTTGGAATATGCCCGATTTTCCATAGACTCTCACTTCACTCGTAACTATTTGTATGTCAAGCGAAATTACCCGGAAAAATTAGCCGATCATGTCCCAGAATACGCCCAAAAGATTGTTAACCAATACAAACTCCCCCAATCATAAATAAATCGCATAAATATCTTTAATTACCCGGTTTATACCTATATGACCGGGTTTTTTGTTACTAAATTTTCCAGGTATTTCTCTCCTCTGTCGAAAAAAAGTGTGCAGAAATTAAACTGTCATGCCATTGGCAAGTAGCGATCGCTCCCTGAAATAGCTTAGAGATGAAAGATTCTCATTCCTACGAATGAAAAAGGGGGTGTACTATGTTAAAGCAACCGATTCAGCACTTCAAACACGCTAGATTTCTCGCTTGGGTAACACTTCTTTGCGCTTCGTCTGTACTCGCCCAAACAGCTAATTATGGTGCTATTAATGTATCACCAGGATTTGAACCTTCAAGTGCGATCGCCACAGGTTCCACAGCTGGTTCTTTCTCTCTATTTTCTATTGCAAACCGCGATCGCGACAACAACTTCTGTGTCGGATACAGCACCAGTGCCACCCCCGACCACGTAATGACTTTGCAAAAAGATTTCCCCCATCTCAAGTTAGAACTCAGAAGCGGTAGAACTCCTACAACATTAGTCGTTAAAGGCCCAAATGGTGTAATTCGTTGCGGCATCGGCAGTATCGAAGATAAAAACTGGAAATCTGGTGAATACCAAATTTGGGTAGGCTCTAAAGACGAAGGTGTGAGAGGTAACTATACTTTACTTGTTAGAGAATAATTGGGACTGGGGACTGGGGACTGGGGAGATG
>NZ_JADEWG010000227.1 GCF_015207735.1 [Phormidium] sp. LEGE 05292 | reverse complement strand
CCCATCTCCCCTGTTCCCTTCCCGCTAGTTTTATTAAAATGCCTTTATGTTGTCTCCCACTGTGGATTTATGCAATTCCAAGGATTATCGCCTAGACTAATCAACGAAAGAGAGGATTTAACGTTAACTTCCTCTTTAGACCCAGTGCAGTTGGACAACATCAAAGCCCAACTGGATGAGATTTTTTTAGCTTTAGAAGCATTAGCGGGAGTTAGTCAACAGGAGATACTGACAGCAGCAACTGGGTTAAATATGCCGCCAACAGCGCTGGAGAGAATTGACTTGTGGCAGAGACAGAGACACCAGCCTGGGAGTGAAAATGCTCAGATGGAGGAGAGTGAAAGATTGAATGTGGAAGATTTGCGATCGCTAGTCATAATTATCAGCCATTTAACCAAACAACACCAAGAACTAATTCGTCGTGCCGTCGCCCTCCTAGAACAACTAACAGACGAACAACGAGAACTTCACACCTCCAGTTTGCTAGGAGACTACATCAACACCTTCAGCAAGCTATACTCTGAGGACATAAAACACAAACAGACATTATCACCTGATGCCTTAACACAACTGGCACTCAAAAAAATCATGGATTTACTTTTTTACAGCACATCCAGCGGGCATCAGCGCCTCTGGTTCTCCCTCTTAGAAAAAACACAACCATAAATCACAAACTGCAAAACTTTTGACAATTCAATCAATTAACTCAAAAAGCAACACTCAAAACTTAAAAATTGCCATGATGTCTTCCAACTCAGTTCTGCGACGCTACACCCCACCTACCTGCACCCTAGAAATAGTTTCCCAAGGCTCACCTCTATTTCGCTGGGTTGGTCGTTCCGTCCTCAAACACTTCAACTTTTCCCTCAACTTCGATGACCCACGACTACCCGAAGAAAAGCGAATCACCATTCACGGCGACAAAGCCCAATTAGAAGCACTTCACCAAGAAGTAAAAGCATACATCCAGCATTTTTTAATCCAGAAACCCGAAAACTTCCCCTCTTTATTCACCTTTCCAGAACAAACACCAACCAGCACTCAAGCAGAAACGCAAAGCGAAATAGCTGAGTTCAATCCAAGGGAAAAACAGATTAATAGCATCTTTAGTCAGCAGGATTTCTCCACCGAACTACCAGAAACAAATCAAACAAATCCGCCTACTGCCACAAGAGAGAATTATCAACCAACCATTACTTCTAGCACAACCAATTTACCCCCTCAAAATCTGCATTTCCCGAAAGTAAATTGCGGCATTTACTTACAACCTCGCAATTTACTTTCCCACGATTTGTTCCTGGGTTCTCTAGCTACCCCAGAATCAGGTTCAGCAATTAACCTGAGTTTGCTGCAATTATTCGACCTAGCCACAGCCCTTGAAGAATATCAAGCCGAACAAAAAGGCTTACCCAAAAACCGACCCACCTCTAGGCGCAAACTTCCTCCCTACTGGGCAATCTCAGCCGCAATGGTAGCAGTAACAGTTGGCTTAACCGCAGGTATTGCCAAAATATTAGACCAAGGGAAACGCTCTCCAGAAGCAACTCCCGCCGTTATTAACCCCACAACCGACCCAAATCAAACCAATCCTAATGCTGTACAGCCACAAGTTGCTGTTGTTCCCTCACCTTTACCAGCACCAACGCCCGGAGTAGCAACTCCACCTGTAACTTCTCCTCAAACTCTACCATCTCCACCCGGACTACTAGGCAACCAAACTCCTAACCCCACCGCTACACCACCGCTTGGAAACAACACTGCTGGTACTCCCGCTCAAATCCCACCTCTGGGTATCACGCCTAACACTCCTACATCCCAGGTAGGAAATAATAACGCACTGACAACTCCTGCCGGAGGATTGCCACCAGGAACATATCGCATTGGTAGCACACCTACTGGCGTACCGAGCATTCCTCCTAATCCAGGTGCTACATCTCAAGGAACAATTAGTATCCCTGTAAATAACACTCCTACGACAGCTAGCACGAAAAAACCAGCTGTCAATCCGACACCCGTAGCACAAGTAAAACGCGAAACTAGAAACAATCAACAAACTAGAAACTCTCAGCAAACCAGAAGTACTCAGCAAAGTACTTCCCCTAGCCCAACATCTGTACAAATGTTTCCCAGAGAAACACCAGCCCCACTATCGCCAGTACTGTCAAACCTTTCGACTACACCGCTAGCTGCAATGCCCTTACCTTCTTCTTCTGAGTCAAATACTCAGACTCAAGTCAAGCCTAGTCGCGCAGCAAAGCCAAAGCCAAAGGAAAATACTCAGTTGGCTGGATTAGGTCATCAATTGGGAAATTCTACTGCTGAACCTTTGTTTTTGAATACACTTAGACGACAGCAAAACGGCCAAACTACTGAAACGGTAGATAATCACAATTTAGACGTTACAGCTACGGAGACTTCTGGAACTTCGACAATGGCAGCTTTGAGTGCTGATACCACTCCCAAAAATGGCTCTGCGGGGAATGCTAGCAATAGTAACTCTCTGTTCGATCAAATACCACAGGTAGCGGAAGCAAGACAGTTTTTTCAACAACGCTGGCAACCTCCTTCCAGTTTGACTCAAGATCAAATTGAGTACACTTTAGCTTTAAATGCTGATGGTACGATTAAGCAAGTAACTCCACGAGGACAAGTAGCACAACTTTATATAGACCGTACCCAAATACCGTTGAAGGGTGAACCTTTTGTTTCTCCAATTGAAGGAGGACGAACCCCCGAAATTCTGTTGATTTTGCACAAGAATGGTAAGGTAGAAACTCGTTTACAGACTTTAAATTGATGGTTCTCTCGTGCTGATGATAAGTAAAGCTAATTAAGCGGAATGCCTGATTTACAAGGGTTCTAGTCCCCAATCCCCAAAACCAGGGTTTTCCACTACTAGTACGAATGAGCCAGACTTACCTGAATGATAAAAATCGCACTTCCTGAAAAAACGGTGAAAAGGGTGGTGCGATTTTTATTGAAGTTCAAATCTTGCAGCAGGGCAGGTATAGCAGAAGGCAGAAGGGAAAAAACAGTAAAAACAAGGGTTGTGGCTTTTCATCTTGCCTTAACTGCCAAGGCGGTTGCTATATAACCTCCTTTGACTCGTTCCCAGGTTCAACATGGGAACGAGTCAAAGGAGGCTCTGCCTCTTGATGCAAGATCTCAGAATAGGAGTTTAAACGAAAAATTGTGATTTACTAAATTTTTATTTTTTTAATGACAAACAGGTTAGATAGTTAAACAGACATTGTTTCAATATGTGAAGCTTTATAGCTGTCAACATAGCTTGGTTCTAGCTCTTCTAGAGGAGAAGGTTGAGTAGCTTCGATTGGCACGACCTCTGTTACTTTTAGCACCTCACTCTGCAAATTGAAGATTTCTTCTAAGCTTTCCCAAGAAGGTGCGAATGGAGGTAGAGCTAAGGAACAGGCTTTCCAGGCACCTCGAACGGGAACACCAAGCTGTTGGCAATTTCCACCGCGTCTTCCTTCTGGGGTGTAAAACCGACAAGACTTACAGGCTGAAGTAACAGGATTAAGCATCTGATTTCTCTACTTCTTTGCAGTTATCACTGCGGAAATTTATCTTCTGATCTAGTTATCGCAAATTGCTGGGAGACAACATTTGGCTTGAAATATTTATGCTGCCTGGGTTGTAGCGATCCCAAAGACAATTTAAATTTTAGATTCTTTTCACTTTTACGTTAATAAACTTATACATCATGTAAGTGAGAACTCGGTTAATCTCTATAAGAACAAAGGTGGGATCAATGCAAACGTCAAGTGGCTGTCTGATGCTAGTTGAATGTCTTTACTCTAGAGAAT
Organism: [Phormidium] sp. LEGE 05292; assembly: GCF_015207735.1. GTDB lineage: Bacteria > Cyanobacteriota > Cyanobacteriia > Cyanobacteriales > Aerosakkonemataceae > Floridanema. Next base: position 3,555 of record NZ_JADEWG010000227.1, on the reverse strand, counting down.
ACACTTATAAATAAATGGCTACCGGAATATTGCTAAAGAAAATTTTTTCGGTTATTTTATCTAGTAAAATGAGATATGGTATTTGGGGATCGGGTAAATACTAGGGTATCTCTGTACGTTGTTCCCTAGTTTTCTTGGTAGAAAAAAAGAAATTTAAATTAAGTTAGTGTAAATTACAGCAAATCTCTGATTAAGAAAAATCTTACTTAAGTAAGAAAGGTTATCTACAGTAAGTGTAAAGTAGGAAAATTCAGGTAAGTCATACTGCACGCGGTTATAGACTAACTTGTATAAGCTGAAGTAGCAGTAATTAGCAGTTTTATCTACGATAATTGTCCTTACTACCCAAGAAGTTTAGCCATGAGTAAACTTTCACCTGTTGAGCCATTGCCAGACACAACCCTGAACCAACCTTGCTCTCCGGTGGTTCAGGGTGTACTTAGCTGTTTAGATATGCAGCTAGAGGAAGAAATAGCTCAGTACCGCCGTAAACGATCGATCAAACAAGTGCCTCAGAAAAGACCGACTAAGAGTTCTGTTGGTCAACAAGGTTTGGATTTGATTTCTGTTCCTGTTAGGGAAAGCCAAGTACACTTACCTACTCCACCAGTAAAAGAGAATGTGGGGCAGCCGCTGTTAAATAATGATTCAGCTGAGGCGGAAACAACGACTGCATCTAATCATGAGGAAACCGCTACGGCTGCACCTATATTGAATGGAAAAGCAAGTGTAGCAGGGGAAGCAAAACTAGAACTGCAAAGTCCTAGTTTGGGTTTGAGAAATCCTGTAGTGGGGAAACAGTTGCCGGATGAGTATTTACAATCTTCGGAAGCACTGCTGAAAAATCTGGAAGATGATGAGTTTGTTGAATCAACGGCAAGCCCTAATAATAAGTTGATGACTCCTTTGGGGATTGGTTCAATGCTGCTGTTGTTGGTGGGAGCAGCTATTTTGGGTTATGTGGCGATTAATCCGGCTACGATTAATCATTTGGCTGGAAATAAGCAGTCTGAGAGTGCTTCTAGAGTAGGGGCTGGAGGTGGCAAAAATGCTGGTGGAATTCCGAATTCGCCTAATTTAGCGGAGGAGGAGTTTGTGGACTTAAATCTGGGAACGCTACCTTCAGTGAATCCAAGGGGTTCTGCTGTTAGTCAGGTGGCACCGGGGGCTACGAAAACTCAAGTTCCTGTAAATCCGCCTGCGCCGTTACCTAACCCGCCTGCGGTTACTTCTAGGTTGGATTTACCTTCGGCTTTGATCCCGCCTGCGGTTCAATCGGGTATTCTTCCTCCACAGGTAGTACAACCTCCGATTCCGAAGACTCCGCCGAAAGTTGTGAGTGCGCCGAAAGCAGGTGCAACTAGTAAAACTCCAGCGAAAAAGCCTACTGCTACGAAGAAGGCGGAGAATAAGTTTTTGGTAATTATGTCTTATGGTGGCGATCGCAGTTTAACCGAAGCCCGCAAAGCTGCGCCACAAGCTTTGGTACGCCAACTTAAACAAGGTAAAGCAATTCAATTATCTGCTTTTCCTGATGAAAAAGCCGCCCAAAAGAAAGTGCAGAATTTGCAAAAGCAGGGGATTTCGGCAAGAATCTATCGGCTTTAGAAAGCAAAAGCAAGGGAAAAGGGATTGATATTGCATTGGGGATTGTGGTGGGAGACTTTCAAATCGAGAAGTTTTACCACCCAATCAATGCAACTAACGGAAGTGCCGATTTAAAAGGCCATAGATACTTATGGGAGGCTTACTCATGCAATCCTTAACTACAGAACAACAGCAATCCCCACAAACTCCGGTTTGGGAACCTCCCATGCCACCAACAGATTTAATTTTTGATGACGGAGAACCCTTGGAAAGTAATCGCCATCGTATTGCGATGAATGTTTTAATTTGGTCGATGCTAACAGCATTGGCTGACCGCGATGATTATTTCGCGGGTGGGAATATGTTTGTCTATTACAGTGCAGCACAAGCACGAAATCAAGATTTTCGAGGGCCAGATTTCTTTGTAGTTTTGAATGTGGATGGTAGAACCGATCGTCAAGGTTGGGTAGTATGGGAAGAAAATGGTCGCTATCCTGATGTGATTGTGGAGTTAATGTCACCTTCTACAGCCTCAGTAGATACAGGAATCAAACATCAGATTTACGAACAAATTTTCCGCACACCAGATTACTACGTTTACGACCCGTTTAACCCCAATTCTTTACAAGGATGGCATTTAGATGCCAATCAACAATATCAACCTCTAAACCCTAATGAACGCGGTTGGTTATGGTGTCAGCGTTTAGGTTTGTGGTTAGGAACTTGGGCGGGCGAAATACAGAGAGAAACGGCAATCTGGTTGCGGTTTTACGACCAAGCTGGCAATTTGGTTTTACTGCCAGAGGAACTTGCCCAGCAGCGATTAGAAACGGAACGTCAACGGGCGGAAGCAGAAAGCCAACGGGCGGAAGCAGAAAGCCAACGGGCGGAAGCGGAACGCCAACGGGCGGAAGCGGAACGCCAACGGGCGGAAGCGGAACGCCAACGGGCGGAAGCGGAACGCCAACGGGCGGAGACGGCAGAACAACGTGGTGCATTGCGGCAGTTGTTACGGTTGTTAGGAAATCGGTTTGGCACAGTATCACCGGAGGTAGAACAACGTTTGCAAGGGCTTGATGTCAATCAACTGGAAAATTTAGTTGATGTAGCATTGATAGCAGAATCTTTAGAGCAGTTTGTTAGCAGTTTAGGTTAAAGGATTGAAAAGGATTGATGAGATTGGCCTTGTCCCTTGTACCTCTGCTCTCTCTAGACTTGTAGCATAAGAAGTAGGAAGCAAAAGGGAGCAGCGGTGATGGGATTGATCGATCGCATCGTGCGCGTGATTCGTGCAAATGTGAATGATTTAATTAATAAAACGGAAGATCCTGAGAAGATTCTGGAACAAACGGTTCTGGAGATGCAGGATAATTTGATTCAGCTGAGGCAAGCGGTAGCAGCAGCTATTGCGACTAAAAAACGCACCGAACGAGATGTTAATCATGCTCAATCTCATGCTGATTCTTGGTATAATCGCGCTCAATTGGCGCTAGAAAAGGAAAATGAACAATTAGCTAGAGAAGCTCTAGTCAAACGTAAATCTTATTGGGAAACTGTTCAAGCTTTACAAGGTCAACTTACTTCTCTAGACACTATTATTACTAAGCTGAAGCAAGACTTGAGAACTTTGGAGGGCAAGATTGCTGAGGCAAGAATGAAAAAAGATATGTATATTGCCCGTGCGCGATCGGCTCAAGCAGCGGCGAAAATGAATGAGTTAATGGATAAATATAATCCAAGTGGCACTCTCCAAGCTTTTGAGCGCATGGAGGAGAAGATTCTGCAATTGGAAGCACGCTCAGAGGTAATTGAGAAAATGGGAAGCCGGGAGTTAGAAAATAAGTTTGCAGCTTTGGAAATGGGAAATGATGTTGATGCAGAGTTAGCCCAAATGAAGCAAAGAATTACTGGTGTCACTGAGGCTGATTAATCGTGCAAGGGAAGTGGGGAGATGGGGAGATGGGGGGA
>NZ_JADEWG010000226.1 GCF_015207735.1 [Phormidium] sp. LEGE 05292 | reverse complement strand
TTAATAATAGAATTAAGCTCATTATTCGACAAAGCTATGGCTTTAAAAGCTTTGAATCTTTGCGAGAAAAGCTGTTAGCTTGTTTATTTAAATAAGATTTACTTATCCCCACAGGTACGGGAGAGCCACGCTGCTTCTAATTGTTTGAGTTTATCTCCCAGTTCTAATGCTTGCTTTTTGAGATGAACAAAAGTTGCGGCGTGAGCATTTCCCAGTTTTATGACTTCAGTAGCTAACTCGACAATATCAGTTGTGGTAGAAACTGCGAAAGTGAAGCCTTGGAGTTGGTTGGTTGCAACGAATTTGGTGGTAGATGACATGGTGATGCTCCAATTGACTTGATTCTGAGTTAATGTGTTGGTTGGTTTTTTAGATTTTTTTGAAGTGCGCTCTTGGGTTTCAGGAGCCACTTCGACTTTCTCTGAGGAAAACATTTCTTCTAAAACATAAGCTAAGTCCTCTGGGTTGGATTTGATGAGTAATGGTTTAACTGTGTGAGCGATACGCAAGAGAGCAGGCTACGCCAACGCAGTTGCGAGTAGCAAGGCACTCCGTTCCCCAATGCCGAACCTGCAATCCAAGCAGCATCGGGAAGGCGAATGTTGATGGCATTAGCTCGGCTGTTGTGGCATTAGCGATCGCACTACTGAGTTTCGGATCGCCTGGGTCATGGTCGATGTTCCACAAACTGCGGATAAGAGCGATTTCAAAACCCGCCGTCATTAAGCCACCACCACCACAGAGGTAGCCAGCTATGGGGGCATCCGGTGGCAGAACTAATCTGGGGATACAAGCCCAGGCTGGACGAATGTTGTTTGGATGCGATGGCGGGTTGGTAATCATCGATCTGCACCTAGTTATGGGTGGACGAAAACCAACAATGCTGCTGGTTTTAATCAGGTTTTTGCATCAACAGGTCATCGATTTTTAAATCTGGGTTATTGGTTCTTTCTCTGAGCCAATCTCGCAGCTTAACTAAAGTTACGAATTCGCTTTTTGTTAAAGTTCCAGCTTTTGCCCCAGACAAGGTGCGGCGATCGATTTTCCGACCTTGCAATAACAATTCTTCATAAACAGCATTTAGGGATAAGTTTTGCGGCCAGTATTGGCTGATATCAACGTAAATTTTCATCTTTGACTCCAAAGCCTCTACGTTGATGCTGCCATGTTTACAGCTTATTACGTTAACGTATATACGTCAATAATCAAACGTTACTAGTTTAAATAAGTAAAATTAGGAACAGGAAAGATCTGCCGATCGCCATGAGTTAGGAGAAAGCCATTACAACTGTTTTCCCTTTGAGTCTGCTTACAACCCATTGCCAATCAAAATAAAAGGTGCCCAGTAGTAGGGATGACTTAGAGGACGGCTTGCCCCCGAAGGTAAACGTACAGGAACAGCTTCCACAAACAGACTACGGGCTTGCCCTACACCCTGCTCCTTGGCTGTGATTAAAGTAATTTGTGCTTGACGTAAGGCTTCCGCCTTCGTGATGTTCCCTCGCTTCAACACGGCATAGAAAGCATCCATTAAAACTTGCGTTCCCCCATCATCCACCGACCAAAGTGAGGCGATAGCTGCCCGCGCACCCGTTCGCTGCATTTGATAGCCAAAACCAAGAATTTCTTCACCATTGCCTAACTTACCGCCAACACCCGTTTCACAGGCACTCAGCACCACTAAATCCACTTTTGGTAGAGTCCACTTTTCCACATCCCGCAGTGTTGCCCGATCGCCATTACCGAATAAAATAAAGCTATCTTCCGGCTTACCCACTACAAAAGCCGCATGAGTTGCCAAATGCACCACCGAGTAATCATTCATCAACAGGACAGTTTCTCGGTTAAATTGTTGGTTTAAACGTTTGGTTGTCTGGGGAATTGCTGCTGCTAAATTTTCCACCTCCCGACCCGCAAAAGGTAAGCCCCTGAATGAAAACTCCTGGTCGCCTACTTTGAAACGGTAATCACCTTGGGTAAACGCCCCGGCGAACACTTGTAATTGGCTTTGGGGTTGGGTATTAAAGTCTGTAAGGCTGAGGGCGGTGATATTGTTGATGCGGAAACGCTGTATTAGCCATTGCTTGCCATCATGCAGGGCAGCCAAGGGAATATAACGCAGTTGTCCATCTGGGGCATAGATAATCGTTTGAACCTCTGCTTGAGCCAGATCTTTTTCTAAGGGTTTAATCAAGTAATTGTAAAGCTTTTGGGCGGGAATCCTGGCATCGGCAAAGGGATTGGTTAAAGCACTACGAAACTCTACAATCACTTTATTAAGGTCGGTACGAGTAACAGCAACGGTGCGACGAATCGGGGGAGAATAAGGGTTTACTAATACTAGTTCTAAACGATCATCCAAAATCAAGGGATAGAGAATCACAGCATTTTGCTGGAGTCGTTGCAGGTTGTCTTGTAAACTACGGGCATTTTCTAGGTCGAAATTCTGTCCGCCTGTAGTTTGGCGCAGTTGAGTAATCAGAGTTTGTACCGCAGGACTTTTGAGAAAAGCCTGAAATTCTTGGGTGATTTGTTGCTCGGCTTTCCGTAGTTGTAGGATACGCTGTTTTTGGGTGGGAGTGCGATCGCTAGGAGCAATACGTTGCAGTTGGGTCAGTTCTTTTCCTAGTGCGATCGCTTGGTCTAAAATTGCCTCATAACTTTTAGCGATTTCCTGTTCTGTTCTGGTATTGGCAATGCCTTGCACGCTATTATCATTTCCGCGCACATTTTGCAGGTAATCATCAATTTCTTGTACTTTCAATAAGTCGAGAACTCTTTGCGCTTCTAATACCCGATCTTGCTTCAATAAGAGATCGGCTAAAGAGCGATAAGTGCCAGCAACCGTTTCTGTAAAAGATTGTTGTTGTTCTTTGGGTAGTTCCTGAATATTACGTCGAATAGTTTCTCTGAGATTAACAGATTGTTTGTAGAAAATAATTGCTAATTCTGGCTGATTTGTTTTTACTAGGAGATTGCCGATATTGCTCAAAATCACCCCTTCCAAAGGTGAGAGATTTGCTTCCTTCACTAGACGCAAGGCATTATGATAAGCTTCATGGGCTTGAGTGTATTGACCTAAAGCTGTATAAAGCGTACCTAAACTATCAAAGGTATTAGCTTTGTTGGCTATGTCTTCTAACTTTTGAAAAATGGTCAGTGCTTGTTGAAGTAGTTCAACGCCTTGGCTTGGTTGACCAATCTGATTGTAAACCAATCCCATATTATTTAACGTTGCAGCTTCACCAGAAATATCTCCTGCTTCTCGCCGTGCAGTGAGGGCTTGCTGATAAAATTCTAATGCTTTGCTGTATTGTTGCTGAGCTTTATAAACAAGACCAAGGTTGTTTAGGGAGCGACCTTGAGCAGCTTTGTCATCTAAAGCCTTGCTAATCTTGAGGGATTGCTGATAAAAATCAAGTGCTTTGTTATATTGTCCTAAGTCATAGTAAACACTACCGAAATTGTGTAGAACTGAAGCTTCTCCTTGGCGGACGGTTGAGATTTCTAGGACTGGGGTAATAGTTGCTTGAGCAGCAATAAGTGAGTTGGTGAGGTCTTGGAAAATTTTAAGAGATCGCTGATATGTTTCTAATGCTTGAGAATATTGTCCTTGTCTGCGAAAAATTTCTCCTATATTGTTTAAGCTAACAGCTTCTCCATAAACATCTTTTGTTGTTTGACGAATCTTTAAAGATTTTTGATAAGCTTCTAGTGCTTTATTGTAATTCCCTTGATTTTTATATAATGTACCTAAGTTATTTAAAAGAATTGCACTGATATTGTTACCGTATTTATCAGATACTTGCTTCGTTAAAGTGTTTTCATAAACTGCTACTGCTTGTGCATACTGTCCTCGTCGGCGGTAGATTTCTGCTATGTGTAATGTAGCTGTATTTAGAGTTAGAGACCAATCCTCCATATCCACTCTAACGTTACAGATGAATTTCCGTTCGCTAGTTACTTTGCGGATTGCCTCAATGATAGTTGCATCCGAAGTTTGATCGTCACCACATCCTGCTGGTTCAGTTTTGAGGATTTGCTCAAAGTACTTCAGAGCCAGATCATAATTTCCTAATTTTTCGTGGATTAAGCCAAGATTTTTCATTAAATTCCAGTCGCCATTTACCGAATCAAACTGTTGAAAATAAGTTAAGGCTTGAGGATAGTTTTTTAACTTAATATAAGTTTCTCCAAGTTCCCAAAGAATAGCTAAATTATTATTCAAATATGAGTAATCTTCTCTACCTGTATACTCTCTACCTATATATAGACAATCTTCAACTGCTTGGCAAAAAACAAGAGTTTCTTGCAGTCTTTCTATTGCTCGATTGTATTGTTTGAGTCGATGGTGTGTTTGAGCAATTCTATATAAGAAGATTGCCTTACCTGTATCGTCACCCAAACTCTGACGAATGGTTAATCCTTGCTGATAGAAACTTAAGGCTTGTGAGTATTGTTTAGCTAATTGGTAGACATCACCTAAATCTAGCAAAATCGTACTTTCTAAAAAAAGATCGCCCTTTTCCCTACTTAATACAGCTGCCGATTGTAAATAACTGATAGCTTCGGGAGTTCTTCGTCCAATACTTTTATTATCTTTATCCCACAACATGGCTGAAGTATATATCCCCAGACTATGTAAAACTTCTAATTCACCTTGTCGATTTTTGGCTGCACGGTAAAGATTTAGTGCTTGCTTGAATAGACTTTCTACATTATCATTATAAACCTTCATCCAAGCCATCTTAACTAAGATGTCTGCTTCTGATTTGCGATCGCCAAGCGATCGATAAATGGTCAAAGCTTGTTGGTAAAATTTTGGTTGTGCTTCAGAGTTAGACGACAGTTCTCCAAGCTGAATCAAAACAGAGGCTTCGGACTGACGATCTCCTGTTGAGCGAGCGATAGCTAATGCTCGCTCAAAAAAACTACGCTGACTTAACTTTCCAGTCAAATCAGAATTTAGAGATTGTCCAATTTTTATTAGGGCTTGTTGCTCACCTGCTCTACCGTTTCTTTGTTTACTAATATCTATAGCTTGGTTAAATAACTCGAAAGAACGCTGTTGTTCTTCAGATGCTCCATAAACTGCTCCTAACTCTATTAAACTGTTTTCCTGACCCTCCAAGTTAGCAAGTTGCTGATAAATTGCTAGAGCTTCTTGAAATAAAGATATTTTCCTTTCTTTCTCACTGCTAGTCTTTCCAATTCTGTATAAAGCAGTTGCTTTACGTAAAAGATCGCTCTTTCCCTGAAAATAAGGGAGAATTAATTCATATAATCCTTGATAGTCACTTAGGCAGACATCAGACCCAATCTGACATTGTGCATAATTGGCTTCTGCAACGTTATATATTGCATCTATTTGTCCTGGTTCGTCAGCTAATTGACGATTAAGTTCAAAGGCTTGCCAAAAGTGTTTTGCAGCAGAGAAGTATTGCTTACGGTTATGCTTATCTGAGCCTAATCGATTTAAGTTCTGAATTTTTGATTGTTGTTCTGACCGATTTAAGCTAACATCGATCGAGTTAACTGCCAAAACTTCAATTTTTTGTCCGGCAACAATCAATTTTTCACTATTTGGGCTAAAAATAATATTTTGTATACGCCCTAGTTTAGGCAAGGTACAGAGAGATTGTTGATTTCTAAGATCCTGAAATTTAATAAAACTAATAAACTCATTAAGACCCCGAACATTAACGGTTGCAATAATTTTCTGATTACTATTCTGCTCCCCAAATGAATCTCTATCTGCTCGTTGCTCCACATTGGTTGTTGGAGAGTTAGATTGAATAATGTTTCCAGTACTTCGATTGACAAATTCTATTTTAAATTTATGTGAATTCTCATCATTTATTTTACTGATACTAATGATAGTTGGCAGATGGGAATTATCAAGTTTTTGTACAGTGCTTTGCTTATTAATCAAGGAATCAATCAGTTCACCCGTTTGGATCTGCCAAACTTTAGTAGTAATCTCATACTCTTGATAACCTTCTTCAACTTGACTAACGCTCACAATACTTTTTCCATCTGGCGTAATTGCAACTGCTTTAATTGCTCCAGGGTAAGCTGCTAGACTGTGGACTAACTTTCCTGTCTCCATGTTCCAGACATTCAAAACCCCATTTTCATCTCCACTTACCAGAGTCTTGCTATCTGCACTAATGGCGAGTGCTGTTACAGAACTCAAATGTCCAGTCAGTGTAAACTGTGTCTGTAAGTTTTGACATAATTGAAACATCGCAGGTGTTTGTTGATTGTTGATAGTATCCTGCGCTAAAACTGATAGTGGGATCGCCATTACACTACCTAGCATCAACCTCGCCATCAACATCGAGTTAATCATCTGCTTGTGTGCCATTTAAATCCTCTTCCTTGTTGAATTATCAGAGAAAATTACTCGATATGTCCAGTTTGAGTGCTGTTGTTATGGAAATTAGATTTTGACAAAATATTAAGTTGTAGACATTAGCAATTCACCCAGCGATACAAGCTACGCCCAGGCTACGCCAACGACTGAAAGCTTCGATCGCGGATGAGTTAATTATTTGCTTCTAAGCTATCACTTCATCCAAAACTCTAACGTGCAACACCTCATTACTCATCAAGGGTTCAATCTGCGATTGAGCGACTGTAATCACTGCGATCGTTTCCCCAACGGCATTAAATACCTCTAAACTATAGCCATCCTCATCATCCGGTACAGGGTGATGTTCGACAATGGTTGCCACATCTCCCTGACAGAGTTTGTACTGGGGTAAATCTTCCCGTAGTGCTACTCGCGTAAACAGTTCAAATTTCATGCTTAAATCTCCTTATCGGGAAATAACGTAATAAACTTGGTTTGTCCAGTTGCTTTCTCTATCATCCAAATTGTAACCACTGGTAAAACTACACGATTAACACCTGTCAAAGTTCCGCGAATTTGATAATGAGTGCCAAATCGTGTTTGTTCAGTGAATACTGCATCTAATGGTAATATTTGCTCTCGCAAATCCAGTTCTAATTGTTGCCAATTTTCTTGAGTGTAACCAGCTTGTGCGAGAAATTTTGATTTGTCATCCTGTGCCAGTGGTTTAAGTAAATATTGAGTCAATTTAGCTGGTGCAATAATTGCATCAGGAGATAATTTCATGCTTTGACTCCAGCAAAAACTTGACTTACTCCGGGGATACCCGTAAAGAAAGGCATTTGACTAAACGCATCAACTTAAACATAGGAATTAGTTTACCATTACTAACTGTAAATCAGTATCTTGGCTCTCCCGTACCTGTGGGGATAAGTAAATCTTATTTAAATAAACAAGCTAACAGCTTTTCTCGCAAAGATTCAAAGCTTTTAAAGCCATAGCTTTGTCGAATAATGAGCTTAATTCTATTATTAA
>NZ_JADEWG010000225.1 GCF_015207735.1 [Phormidium] sp. LEGE 05292 | reverse complement strand
AATAAGAGAAACTCCCCAGTCGATGGCGGTCCCCAGTCCCTAAATCCCCAATTGAATTTTCCTCAGCAATTCATAAAAAGGTTCCCAATTATCTTCCTGAGTAATCGGTTCCCAAATCGCTTCAATTTGTGGTCTAAGTAATACAGTTTTTGGATTCCAACGCTTCATTCTTGCTTCCACTTCTGCCATTTCTGATTCAGGCAAATTTTGCAAAATTCGGTGATACAAACTCCGCCAATTTTGCCAACTTTCCCCATTTTCCAAACCTTGTAAAAAGTCCGGTTCACTCAAAATCAAATTAACATCCTCCCGCCAGCGACGAGAAAACAAATCCGTAATTTCCGAGAAAAAAGTATGATAACCAACCTGAGTATCTCCTAACACCTGAATCGTGGATTTTAATAACTCTTCCCCCTCTGGTATTGAGAGATTTTCTAACCCCAACTTTCGCAACATTAACCGTTGATAATGCTCTGCATAAAATTCCGAAAATTTAGCCAATCCCGCTTCCAGATCGGCCTTTGATATTACCGCACGCAAAGGCACTTGCAGCATTTCCAAATTCCACTGGCAAATAGCAGGTTGATAACCGTAACAGTAGCGACCATAATAATCAAAATAAGCCGCTGTAAAAGCTGGATTATAAGTAGGGATAAAGGCATAAGGGCCATAATCAAAACTTTCCCCAGTGATTGCCATATTATCAGTATTTAAAACTGCATGACAAAAACCTGCTGCCATCCATTGTGCCACTAATTCCGCTACTTTTTGTACCAATTCTGCATAAAACAAAGCATAACGGTCTGATTCATTTTCCACATTTAATAAATGGGAATAATAAATTTCAATTACATGACCTAACAACTTTTTAATTAGGTCGCTACGCCCAATATAATGTAACCTTTCAAAAGTCCCAAAGCGGATATGAGAACGGCTAAAACGCACCATTACCGATGAACGAGTTGGCGAAGGTTCATCGCCGCGCCACAGAGATTCCCCAGTTTCAATCATGCTCAAACAGCGAGAAGTTCTCACACCCATTTGATGCAAAGCTTCTGCTGCTAAAACTTCTCTTACTCCCCCTTTAAGTGTTAATCTTCCATCACCACCACGCGAGTAAGGAGTTCTACCCGAACCTTTAGTTCCGAAATCATAAAGTTCGCCATCTATTCCCCGAATTTGTCCATAAAGAAAACCTCTTCCATCTCCTAAAGCTGGGTTATATTCACCGAATTGATAGCCATGATAACGCAAAGCTAAAAAAGGTCTAACACTTTGAAATTGACCAAAAGCTTCAATAAAATCTTGGTCATCAACTTTTTCTGGATCTAATCCTATTTCGGGTAGTAATTTGTCATTACGAAACCGCAAAATATGCTGGGGAAATTCCGCTGCTGGAACGGGATCGTAATAATCTTCTCCCAAGTTTTCTAATGCTGGTTCGTATTTCAAATTCAAGAAAGGATTAGCACTATTTAATTCCATTGCATTTACCACAATCTGATGAAAAGTAACAGTTCGTTGTAGGGACTTTAGTCATTGTTGGACTGAAGTCCCTACAACAAACCTAATTTATTATTAAAGTTGCAGATAAAAAAGAGGCTACTCTTAAAACTAGCCTCATAAAATTACCATTATGGGTTTACCAGTTAGCTGAAATGTTTGCTTGCTGGCGCTTACCGACGGTTTTGGTTTGGTTGGTTTTGCTGAATTTGAGCTTCCAACTTTTTCAGTTGTTCTGGAGTCAGAACAGATCTGATTTGTTGGTTAGAAGCTTGTACAATTGTACCGATTTGAGTTTTTTGATCTTGAGAAAGGTTCAACCGTTGCAACACCGGGGCAGCATTTTGACCTGAACGCATTGCTTCACTAAGCATAGTGCGCTGTTCTTGGGTGAGTACTTGCTCAATTTTTTGTTGTCTGTCAATCAGAATCTTGCGGATTTGTTGGACTTGATCTTGACTTAAACCCAATAATTCTTCAACACTCTGAGATGGATTGTTTTGTTGAGTGTTTTGTTGACTGTTTGCTGGAGGAGTAGTGTTTTGTCTCGGAGACTGTTGTGCCAGCGCCATTTGAGAACCCATAGTAGCAAGGGCTACAACGCTAGCAAATAGGGAAACGAGTTTGGCGGAAGAAAAAGCCATTCAAAAAATCCTAAAAAAAGAACAACAATGTGGTTTGATGAAAGAGTGTATTATCTATTCATCAACTTGGCTGACACGACGCAGGTTTAGGATATCACTCATTTTTTTAATTTGAGTGAATATGCGTTCTAATTGCTCATGATCGCGGATATCAATACCAAGGTCGATTACAGCTGGTCGGCCTTCGTAAGTCCTAACCTGAGCATTTCGCACGTTGATGTTATTATCTGTCAAGCGGGACAGTATATCTTTGAGAACTCCTACGCGATCGAGTACTTCAATTTGGATATTAACCGGATAAGTATGCACAGAAGTATCTTCTGTGTACTTTTGATTCCAGCCAACGAGTACAAGCCGATCGCCTGGTACACTATCCACATTCGGACAACCCTGCCTGTGGATCGAAATCCCCCGACTACCTCTTGTCACCACGCCGAGAATCGGTTCACCAGGAATTGGATTGCAACACCCAGCTAGATAATAAAGTAATCCCTCAATACCAACAATTGGAGAACAGGAACTACTGTGACTGGACTTGCTGTTGGTACTGGCTACAGAACGTGACGTTGTGGGCGGTAGAGAAGTTGCCTCTGTTGCTGATGGAATTGGTTGCAAGGTTTTTACAGTTTCTCGCATCCGATTTACCACCAAGTTGAGGGTAACTTCGCCGTAACCTAAAGCAGCTAGGAGATCATCGACGCTGTGATAGTTACATCGTTCCGCAACTGACTGCATTTGTTCGGATTTGATCACTGCTGAAAAGCCACTTTTGCCAAATTCCTTTTCTAACAGTTCTCTTCCCCTTGCCACATTTTCGTCTCGGTGCGATCGCTTGTACCATTGCCGAATTCGGTTCTTGGCACCAGTGGTTACTACAAAGTTTAGCCAATCTAAACTCGGATGACTATTTTTCTGAGTCATAATATCCACGATATCGCCATTTTTCAAGGGCGTATCTAACTGCACCATCCGACCATTCACCTTCGCGCCATAACAGTGATTTCCCACTTCTGTATGTATCCGATAGGCAAAATCTACCGCCGTCGCACCTTGCGGTAAAGAAATCACATCCCCTTTGGGAGTAAAAACGAAAACGTCGTCAAATCCTAAGTTATCTTTGACGTTTTCCAGATATTCTTCTGGATCTTTCAGTTCATTTTGCCATTCCAGCAGTTGCCGCAACCAAGTAAACTTATCTTCTTCAGCACTGATGCGACCGCGATTAGATGATTTACCACTTTCCTTATATTTCCAGTGCGCGGCAATCCCATACTCGGCTACGTGGTGCATTTCCAAAGTGCGGATTTGGATTTCGACAGGTCTACCAATTGGCCCGACAACAACCGTGTGTAAAGATTGATAGCGGTTAGGTTTTGGTAAACCAATATAATCTTTAAACCGACCGGGAATCGGGGTAAAAGAATCGTGAACCACAGCTAAAGAACGATAACATTCCTCGTTTGTCTCGACAATTAAGCGAATTGCTGCTAAATCGTAGATTTCGTGAAATTCCTTTTGCTGTCGCTGCATTTTTTGGTAAATGCTGTAAAGATGCTTCGGACGACCGTTAATATCTAATAACTTAATTGCAGCGTCAGCCAGTCCTTCTTTGAGGACATCTTGTACTTTACCAAGTCTAGCTTCGCGATCGGCGCGTTTTTCAGCGACCAATTCTTGAACTTGGCGATAGGATTCTGGTTCCAAATATTTAAAACATAAATCTTCTAATTCCCATTTAAATCTACCGATCCCCAGGCGATTTGCCAAAGGAGCAAAGATTTCTCTGGTTTCGGTGGCGATGCGACGGCGTTTTTCATCTGACAGATGTTCTAAGGTTCGCATATTGTGGAGGCGATCGGCTAACTTGACCACAATCACTCGAATATCCTTCGCCATCGCCACGAACATTCGGCGGATATTCTCCGCCTGTCGTTCTGTCTTACTGGAAAAGTTATGGGAAAACTTGGAAAGTTTGGTGACACCTTCGACTAATCTGGCGACATCTGCACCAAAACGCTGTTCTATATCTTCCACAGTCACGTCTGTGTCTTCTACCACATCATGAAGAAACCCAGCCGCAATCATCGCACTACCGCCACCCAAATCGCGCAACAACCCTGCTACAGCAACGGGATGACAAATGTAGGGTTCTCCTGATTTCCGGTACTGACCTTCATGGAGTTGGTAAGCAAATTCAAAAGCACGACAAATTAAGCCTGTATCAGTTGTATTACAAGCTTCGGGATTAGCACAATTAGCAGATAAACATTCCTGTAACCAATCAGGAATGACGCAATTGATGACGGGAGTGGGTGCGGCTGCGTTCATAGTATCGAACTTCAAACCTTAAAGGATAAAAGATTTCAACAAATTAGATTCAATTAGCTGATGAGCAATTTTGTCTAAAGAGGGTTTAGCGCCCTTACCAGGAGTGAAAATAGCATTCATCAAGGGCTCTTACGTTAAGAATATTCTGATCTAGAGGAATAAGAACCGCCCAAATCCTAAAACTTGGCTTAAGCTATGTCTCATCCCTAGTTAAATAACTGTCTAGATTTAGGGAAAACTTTCTTTACATAAGATTCTATCCCAACACTTTACCGAATGTTGCTAAATTCATTTCGCGATCGCTATCAGAAATTTTTACTAGCTATCCAGCATTACCAAAATCTGCTCAATAGCTACTCCTCGATTTCACAATCACCAGAAAACCAACAAACAGCAGCCACAAGCTCAGATAAAATCAAGCTCAAACAAGGTTTCGCTCAATTACAAGCAGTTTTTACCGAAGAAATTGCCAATTTAAGTTTAGATGACCTAGAACCAGCCATAGCCTCTCGCTTACAATCCTACCTAACAGAAATCAACAAGCAACTTCAACTACTAGGAATTGATGTCACTTTTTTACAAGCTTCTCGCCAAAGGGCAACAGCACAGACCAAAATAACCCAAATCAGCACCCGTCTGCAAACCATAACAAATTACTGTCAAGCCATTTTAGATTTGGGATTTTAGATTAATGCCATAGCTAACGCTGGAACTGCTGGACTTAAGGAAAAAGTTTTTCTCTCCACGAGCATCGTAGTAATATCGAAACTGGTTCAATATTATCGAAGAGTTTCCCAAAGGATAGAAAAAACCGTGCAGTGTCCCAAAGATCAGAGTGTAAGCTTAGTTGATGGTACTTTATCTGATAAATTAACCGTCCAACATTGCCCAGATTGCCAAGGAAACTGGATTTCTACCACTAACTACGAAGCATGGATATTATCTCAACCCCCAAGATTAGCTGAACCAAAGTTAATAACTAAGTCTGAGAGTAATTTGGATTTTGTCCCCTCTCCTAATGATAATCGTGCTGCACTATGTCCGGAATGTCAACATTACTTAACCAGAGCTAGAGTTTTTTATAAACGCTGTTTTTATGTAGAGCGTTGTATGCACTGCGGCGGTGTTTGGTGCGATAAAGGAGAATGGGAAGTTTTGGAAAAACTAGGTCTACATACTAATATTGAACAACTGTTTTCTCATGAATGGCAATCAAGGGTGCGGGAAATGGAATATGCAGAAAAAGAACGTGAGGCTACTACGCAAAAACTCGGTGATAAAGTAGCAGAAATGGTTTTTGAATTGGCAGAAATCCTAGAAAATCATCCTAATGGCGATTTTGGTGTTGCTTACTTAATGCGACGATTTAATAAGTAATGTCAAAGGAAAAATAACAAATGAAAAATGAAAAAGTTCTCTTTGCTGTAGAAAATTTACGGGTAGCTTATCCTCAATCTTCATCTATTTCCGAAAATATTCAATGGGCTGTTGATGATGTTTCTTTCACTTTAAAACCTGGTGAACGTTTGGGATTAGTGGGAGAATCTGGTTGTGGAAAGTCTACTTTAGGACGTGCAGCAATGCGTTTGTTACCTGCATCAACGCGCATTGAAGGAAGAGTAACTTTTCGGGATCGATCGGTTTTTGAGCTTTCGCCTTCCCAGTTGCGACGCTTTCGTGGCGAAGCGGTAGCATTGATTTTTCAAGACCCAATGACTCGCCTCGATCCCCTCATGACTATTGGCGAACATTGTATCGAAACTCTGAAAGCGCATCAACCACAATTATCTTCTCGTGAGGCGAAGGAAAAGGCAATTGCTACTTTGGAAGCGGTGAAAATTCCTGCTAGTAGATGGGCGCAATATCCTCATGAATTTAGTGGGGGAATGCGGCAAAGAGTGGCGATCGCACTTGCCCTCCTCCTTAACCCTAAATTAATTGTAGCAGATGAACCAACTACGAGTTTAGATGTTACTGTTTCGGCGCAAATCTTAGATGAATTAACTCGGCTTTGTCGGGAAAGAGAAATGGCTTTATTGTTAATTTCTCACGACTTGGCAATGGTGGGGGAATATTGCGATCGCATGGCTGTAATGTACAACGGTAAAATAGTTGAAACTGGCAAAACTGACTCAATTATTTATCATCCTCAGCATCAATATACGCGATCGCTCTTGCAAGCAGCATTGCATTTACAGGCAGTTGATGAGAAGGAAGAAAGAGAGCAGGGGAGCAGGGGAGCAGGGGAGCAGGGGAGAAAAATTCCAATTTTGCAAGTTAAAGATTTGAAGCAATATTACAGTTTAGAAAGTGGTTTTATCGAGAAAATATTGGCTCGGAAAAGTCAAACTATTAAAGCAGTTGATGGGATTAATTTAGAACTTTATCCAGGGGAAATATTAGGATTAGTGGGAGAATCTGGTTGTGGAAAAAGCACCCTATCCCGGACAATTTTACAAATAATTCATCCTACTTCTGGGAAAGTCGAATTTTTAGGTAAAGATCTCACCACTCTTCCTCGTGAGTCAATGCGATTAACGAGAAGAGAAATTCAAATGATTTTCCAAGACCCCCATGCTTGTTTAAATCCTCGCATGACTGTGGGACAAAGTATTAGCGATCCCTTATTTATTCATAAATTAGCAACTCCCACCGAAGCAAAAACTCAAGTATTAGAAATGTTGAAAAGAGTGGGATTAACACCAACAGAAGAATACTATGAACGATATCCTTCTGATTTATCTGGAGGACAACAACAAAGGGTTGCTATTGCTAGAGCTTTAATTACGCGCCCGAAATTGGTAATCTGTGATGAGCCAGTAAGTATGTTAGATGCTAGTGTGCAAACCCAAGTTTTAGAATTAATGTTGGAATTAAAACGAGATTTTGATTTAACTTATTTATTTATTACTCATGACCTTTGGGTAGCGCGGTTTTTTTGCGATCGCATCGCCGTCATGAACAGCGGTCAAATAGTAGAAATAGGCCCAACTCACCAACTTTTCACCAATCCCCAACATCCCTACACTCAAACATTATTAAAAGCTGCCCCTTTGTTGGCTAGAAAATAAGGCAGAGGGGCAGGGG
>NZ_JADEWG010000224.1 GCF_015207735.1 [Phormidium] sp. LEGE 05292 | reverse complement strand
CCCCTGCACCCCTGCACCCCTGCTTCCCTACATCCCAGCTTCTTCACTCTTTACCTACTGTTGCTCGCAATGTCTACTATTACTCACGATCACGATCATCCGATTCCCAGAGGCCGTCCTGGTTTTGATATTTTATTTCCGTTACGGCAGTGGGTTGATAATTTAAAGGTAAGCGATTCCCGCAGGGATCGCGAAGCGAATCGCAAATTAGCTCATTTTCTTTGTAAATTTATTCCCTGTTGCTGCCCTTTTGAAAGAGATGTGACTTTATTAGGTCACACTTTTCATATCCCCCCTCTTTGTAAATTAAATCCTCTGTATTACGAATTTGTCTCTTTGCGCCTCCGCGCCCTTTGTTACCTTGCTGATGATTGCGGTGAAGATGTCAGCCAATACCTCTGTTAATGGGTAATAGGTAATCGGTAATCAGTAATCGGAAATAACCAATTACCAAAAACCAATTACCAATGACCAAGAACTAATCAACAGTTACCAATTACCAATTACCAATTACCAGGAGAGTCATGAAAATTACTCAAGGTAAAATCAACGAACTTCTTAACGAAAAAGCTTGCGAACATAATCACCACAAAGATGGGCAAAAGAAGAACAAATCTTGCACACAACAAGCCCAACCTGGTGCTGCCCAAGGTGGTTGTGCTTTTGATGGAGCTAGTATTGCTTTAGTACCTGTTACAGATGTAGCGCATTTGGTTCATGGTCCGATCGCTTGTTCAGGAAATTCTTGGGGAAGTCGCGGCAGTCTTTCTTCAGGGCCTAGTCTTTACAAGATGGGTTTTACCACCGATTTAGGCGAAAATGATGTCATTTTTGGTGGTGAGAAAAAGCTTTATAAAGCAATTGTAGATGTACAAAATCGTTACCAACCAGCGGCGGTTTTTGTTTATTCAACTTGTGTAACTGCGTTGATTGGTGATGATTTAGATGCCGTTTGCCAAGCAGCTTCCCAAAAGATTGGGATTCCGGTAATTCCAGTTAATTCCCCTGGTTTTGTTGGGAGCAAAAACTTGGGTAATCGCATCGGTGGCGAATCATTATTAGAATATGTTGTCGGAACAGAAGAACCAGAATATACTACCCCTTATGACATTAATTTGATTGGGGAATACAATATTGCTGGGGAAATGTGGGGTGTTCTACCTTTATTTGAAAAGTTAGGCATTCGCGTTCTGGCAAAAATTACAGGTGATGCCCGTTACAAGGAAATTTGCACCGCCCATCGCGCCAAACTCAACGTGATGATCTGCTCAAAAGCACTGATCAACATGGGGAGAAAGATGGAAGAAAAGTATGGGATTCCTTTCATTGAAGAATCTTTTTACGGCGTTGACGACATGAATCGTTGCTTGCGAAATATTGCTGCAAAAATTGGCGATGCAGATTTACAAAAACGCACGGAACAATTAATTGCTGATGAAACAGAAAAGCTAAATGAAGCCCTTGCACCTTATCGCGCCCGGTTACAAGGTAAACGAGTTGTACTTTACACAGGTGGTGTAAAAAGTTGGTCAATTATTTCTGCTGCTAAAGATTTAGGGATGGAAGTAGTTGCCACCAGTACAAAGAAAAGTACTGAAGAAGATAAGGCGAAAATTAAAGAATTGTTGGGCAAAGATGGCATCATGTTAGAAAAGGGAAATGCAGCTGAATTGCTGAGAGTTATTGAGAAAACAAAGGCAGATATGTTAATTGCCGGAGGACGGAATCAATACACAGCTTTAAAAGCAAAAATTCCTTTCCTTGATATTAACCAAGAACGCCATCATCCCTACGCAGGTTATGAAGGAATGGTGGAAATGGCAAGGGAATTAGACGAAGCACTTCACAGTCCAATTTGGGAACAAGTACGCCAACTTGCACCTTGGGATTAGGGACTGGGGACTGGGGATTGGGGATTGGGTAATTTCCCTTTCTATCTACCAATTACTATTACCAACTACCTATTACCGACTACCAACTATCTATTACCAATTACCGAAATAAATGGCTACTGTACTTAACCCCAAAAAACCCGTTGCTGTTAATCCTCTCAAACAATCTCAACCGCTAGGTGCAGCTTTAGCTTTCTTAGGTTTGAAGGGAATGATGCCCTTATTTCATGGTTCCCAAGGTTGCACAGCTTTTGCTAAAGTAATGTTGGTGCGGCACTTCCGAGAAGCGATTCCTTTAAGCACTACAGCGATGACGGAAGTAACGACAATTTTAGGGGGAGAAGACAACGTTCAAACGGCGATTTTAACTTTGTTGGAAAAGGCAAAACCGGAAATAATTGGTCTTTGTACGACGGGGTTAACGGAAACTAGAGGGGATGATATGGAAGGCATCCTCAAAGAGATTAAAAAACGCCATGAAAGTATCAATAATTTACCTTTAGTTTTCGTTTCTACTCCTGATTTTAAGGGTGCTTTACAAGATGGTTTTGCTGCTGCGGTAGAAGCTATTGTTCAGGAGATTCCCCAAAAGAGTGAAACACAAAAAGATCAAGTCACAATTTTGGTGAGTTCAGCTTTTGCACCTGGGGATGTGGAGGAGATTAAGGAGATTGTATCTGCTTTTGGATTAAAGGCGATCGCAATTCCCGACCTTTCTCAATCTCTTGATGGACACTTAACTGATGGTGATTTTAGTGCTGTCACCACTGGAGGTACAAGTGTTGCTGAATTAAAAACTGTAGGTGCTTCTGCTTTTACCTTAGCTATTGGTGAAAGTATGCGGGGCGCGGCAGAGATTTTACAGCAAAGATTCGGCACCCAATATCAAGTTTTTCCCCGACTGACAGGGTTAAAAGTTGTCGATGATTTTCTGGTAAAATTATCTCAATTAAGTGGGCAACCTGTCCCGCAAAAATATCGTCGCCAACGCGGACAATTGCAAGATGCCATGTTAGATACTCACTTCTATTTTGGACGGAAGAAAGTATCTTTGGGATTGGAACCAGATTTGTTGTATTCAACTAGCTGTTTTTTACAGGAAATGGGGGCAGAAATTCAAGCTGCTGTTACTACTACCCAGTCACCTTTATTAGCAGAAATACCAGTAGAATCTGTGACAATTGGTGATTTAGAAGACCTGGAAAATTTGGCAGTTGGTTCGGATTTGTTGATTACTAATTCTCAAGGAAAGAGAGTTAGTAAAACGCTAGGGATACCTCTCTATCGTCAGGGTTTACCGATTTACGATCGCTTAGGCAACGGACACTTTTCTTCCGTTGGTTATAACGGAACCAAAGAGGTTTTGTTCCGAATAGGCAACATTTTATTGGAAGAAGAAGAAACCAAACATCAACATTAAATATTTCCATTCTTCTGATAAATTAATCTAAAAAAGGAGTATAATTATGAAAATTGCATTTGCGACAAATGACAAAGTTCATATTAACGCTCACTTTGGTTGGGCAAAGCAAATGACAGTTTATGAGGTTTCAACAGAGGGTTATAAATTAATAGATACCCTAGAGTTTGAAGGCGACCTTAAAGAAGATGGAACTGAGGATAAATTAGTTCCTAAACTAGAAGCTTTAGCTGACTGCACAATTGTCTATGTTTCAGCAATTGGCGGGAGTGCAGCTGCGAGATTAATTCGCAAAAATGTCACTCCAATTAAGTCAAAAACTGAAGAAGACGAAATTGATGATGTCCTCACAAGGTTAGTTGAAACCTTAAAAGGAAGTCCTCCACCTTGGTTGCGGAAAGCATTGGCGCAAAAGGAAACAAAAGTCCAAGATTTTGAAGCAGAATAGGGAGAAATATTCGGATACTAAATCTAAGGTTTGAGTTAATAAATTGTTATCCGAATGCTTCTCCCCTACATGGCGACTGGTAAATCTAGATACTTAAATCAAGAGGAAATCGAAGTACAATGACAACAACGGAAACTACCCCCCAAGTTAGTGCTGAAGAGTTAATTAAAACTACGCCACTTCTCCAAGAAATAGTCCGTCAACTCCGCGCCCACGATCCTTATGGTACTTTCCGTAATTGGTCGGATGAGTTGATTCTCAAACCATACATTGTTACCAGGGAGCAAAAAAAGAAGATTTCTGTTGACGGCGAAGTCGATCCAATTACTAAGTCCAGAATTATTACTTTCTATCGTGCGATCGCATCTTTAATCGAACAAGAAACCGGGTTACTATCTCAGGTTGTGATCGATTTAAGTCATGAAGGTTTTGGCTGGGTATTAGTATTTTCCGGTCGCTTACTGTTGGTATCAAAAACCCTGCGCGATGCCCAACGTTTCGGGTTTGACTCTTTAGAAAAACTGATAGCTGAAGGCGAAAAAATTGCCAAAGCTGCCATTGAATTAGGTAAGAAACATGGGGATATTGCCCAGCTTTAATCAAGGGAGAAAAATTTTATGGTGCAAGCTGATATTCCCACTTCGAGCCAACCCAGTATTGAGGAATTAAAAACTCAAATTAAACGCCTCAATAGTAAAGGTGGACAACTTAAAATGGAACTTCATGATTTAGCAGAAGGTTTACCAACAGATTTCGAGAAAATCATGGAAGTTGCTTCCAGAACTTACGAACTTTATTGCGAGTTAGACAAACTGAAGAAACAACTAAAAGCACGGGAGCAATAAAAATGACGCAGAGTTTAACTGAATTTCGCAAACTCACTGATGCTGAACAATATTTTCAGTTTTTCCAACTCCCTTACGATCAGCAATTGGTAAATGTCAACCGCTTGCACATTTTGAAGAAGTTCTCTCAGCTAATGGCTGAAATCGATACTAATTTTCCCTCTGATAGTGATGACGAGAAATTAGAAAGATATAAAGATGCTCTGATCGATTCCTATAACTTATTCATCACTTCTTCTGGGGTTGAACAAAAGTTGTTCAAAGTGTTCAAAGAAAAGCCCAAGAATGTAGTTCTGCTCTCAGAATTAGAATCTTAAGTAATATCGTTTACTCCAATGATTGATACCAATCCGTAGCTCCCGAATCTCGTTTTCAGGTTCAACCTGGGAACGAAAATTAGAGGCTCTGCCTCTAGGCGCAAAGAATAAATCCAAGCATTTAAGTAATCGATATCAGGAGTTGAAATGTTGAACCTTACACCGACGGAAATTGAAACCTACCATCGCCAAATGATGCTCCCTAATTTTGGGGAAGCAGGACAACAAAAACTCCGCCAAGCGACTGTATTAGTCACAGGTGTAGGGGGATTAGGCGGTACGGCGGCGCTATATTTGGCGGTGGCTGGAGTTGGTAGACTAATCTTGGTTCGGGGTGGCGATTTACGCCAAGATGACATGAACCGTCAAATTTTAATGACGGATGATTGGGTAGGAAAACCAAGAGTTATCAAAGCAAAAGAAACGCTTTCTGCAATCAATCCTAATGTAGAAATTGAGGCAATTCCTGAATATGTCACCCCAGAAAATGTGGATTCTTTAGTATTACAAGCAGACCTCGCTCTTGACTGTGCTCACAACTTTGAAGAACGGGATTTATTGAATGCTGCTTGCGTGCGTTGGCGTAAGCCAATGGTAGAGGCGGCGATGAATGGAATGGAGGCTTATCTAACTACAATTATTCCGGGGAAAACTCCTTGTTTATCTTGTATTTTCCCCGAAAAACCTGATTGGGATCGACGCAGTTTTGGTGTTTTGGGAGCAGTTTCGGGAACGTTAGCTTGTCTGACGGCGTTGGAAGCAATCAAGGTAATTACTGGTTTTGAAAAGCCTCTATTATCTGAATTTTTGACGATGGATTTGGGAAGGCTAAATTTTGCCAAACGCCGCCCCTATCATGACCCTAATTGTCCTGTTTGTGGCAATCATAGTCATTAGTGGAGATCCCCCCTAGCCCCCCTTAATAAGGGGGGAACCAGAGGAAGCTACACGCTATTAACATCACGGAAAACTAAATTCAAAGTCCCAGTTTTTCTTGAATCAATTACTGTTCACCTACTTATCACTTCAAGGAGATTTTATGACCGTTATTTTGACCGAAAAAGCAGCACTTCGTCTTCGCACTTTCTTAAGAGCTTCCAATGCAGAAGATCCAAGTGCGCCTCGGAAAGCTGTAAGATTAGCAGTAGGTGATGGTGGTTGCAGTGGTTATGAATATAAAATGAATATCACTAGCGAATCTGCGCCTGATGATTTGGTATTTGAAGAAGACAAGGTATTGTTTTTCATTGACAAAACAAGTGCGCCTTTATTAGAAGGAATTCAAATTGATTTTGTTGATGGTTTAACTGAGTCTGGATTTAAGTTTAGCAACCCTAATGCAACTGATTCTTGTGGTTGTGGTAAGTCTTTTAAGGTGGGAGATTGCACTCCTGCTGGTACTTCTTGCAGTTAAACGAATCAGCAAATTACTTGAATTAAAAAATTGTCTGAGGTTCCGAAAATGACTACTAGTTACAAAGTAACTTTGATTAACAAAAAAGCCAAAACTGAAGTAACGATCGATGTACCAGAAGATACTTATATTTTAGATGCAGCAGAAGAACAAGATATAGATTTACCTTCTTCTTGTAGAGCAGGTTCTTGTTCTAGCTGTGTGGGAAAAGTGATGGAAGGAGAAATTGATCAATCCGATCAAAACTTCTTGGATGACGAGCAAATGGCTAAGGGATTTGCACTGCTTTGTGTTACTTATCCCCGCTCTGATTGTACGATTCGGACTCATCAAGAAGCTTATCTGGTTTAAAACCCTTTTCGCATTTTTTCTGGATAGAAGTCGTAGTTCCTTAAGTAAATTATACGACTTCTAAAATTCCCATTTTAGATTTGAGAATAGCGATCGCAAATCTAAAACAATTTTACTGTCAATTTGGCATGGATGAGGGAATGAAATGAAGAAACATTTTTGGTGGTATTTGTTAACTAGTTTGGAAATACTACTTTATTTACTAATTAGTTTTAATATGACAAATCCATCAATTATGCCTGAGCAGTCTACTGTACTTTTCAGAAAACTTTTACTTCCTTCAAGCATGACACCCTAAAAATATTTACCCACTCTTGTCGGTGTTAACCTCAATAAAATGATTAGTGAAGAATACTTAGGTAACGAGTTTGCTAAGATAGTCGATCGAATTCACCCCCGATTAGGGAAATTACTCCAAAGCTGCTATGTAAAAGTAGTTGAATTTTCCGTTAAAAGGTTACGTAAACGCTTTTATTATATCACTATATATTGTCCTGATAATCTAATTTCTGAATTACAATGTGAGAAAAGTTTACTCAAAGATATTGCCGAAAATATGGGATTAGTAGATGTAATTTGTCTCAATGCTTCAAAATTATTGCGCGATCCTTTGTCTCAATTGAAGCAAGAAAACCCCCGTTTATGGATGGAATTATACTGGATTGCTACACACTTTAAATAATATTTAAATTACTTTACTTTGCAGAGTCGATTTAGTAAAGTATATATTAGTCTATAATTGCCATAATCAATCATTTTTTCTAGCCCCTGATTATTTTTAAATCAAAATACTAATATTTAGTTAAGTATTTTGAAATTAGAAAACAAGGGTTTTTTTATCTTTATATTGTGATACCAATTCTTTATGAAGATGCGCTTAATTCACCCCACCCCAAACCCC
>NZ_JADEWG010000223.1 GCF_015207735.1 [Phormidium] sp. LEGE 05292 | reverse complement strand
ACATTTTGACGGTTGGAGCACAGTTTAAGTATGGGGAAAAATTTCGCAGATAAATAAGAAAAATTATCAATAAACTAAAGGATAGTTAGGCTGAGCATTGCTCAGCCTAACTATCCTTTGATTCTCTTGAACAAAAACAAGAAAATCAGAAAAAAGCACGGAAAAGAGTAGTGGTAGAACATCTGATTAGACTAGTGAAAACTTTTCGGATAGCTGCCGAAAGATTCCGGTTGAAATCCTCAAAATATCAGCGAGTGATTTTGACAGTATGCGGATTAATCAGATGGCGGATAGGAGCAATAGTTTTAACTAGCTAAAATCTCTAAAGATTGTGGGTAAATATGAAATAAGTTGCCTAAGAAATCTACCCTATTTTGACTGCACCCCGGTCAAAGCCTGATATAACCGTTGGTTTTTGACTGCCTGCCCTTTAGAGAGCAGGCAGTCAAAAACCAATATTAGAGAGGCTTTAGCAGTTTTTGGAGATGTCTAATATACTAATGAGTGCATTTTTACACTTTTGGGAAATTTTTTCCTAACGATTTCGAGAAAATTTTATGGGCGAAGGAGAAACAACTATGGCAGTCGCAGGTAAATTGGAACTTACCATCAAAATTAATGACTTTCCCACCAATGTAGAAACAGCGGAAAACGGTTGGAAAAAGTTTGAGGTTGATTGTGATGGGCGAATTGCTAGTATTACAGTTAAACCAAAAGTATTTAAGAAACTAGAAGAAGCACAAGCGAATTATCCCATGTGGGTAGCAGCGATCGCTGGGAAATTGGGCGAACTAACCGACAATTGATTTGTGTTGAACGAGCCAAATATTCAAGTTTTTGAACGTAAGCCGAAAGCACCTAAAGAACCAGTTGCTTCACCATCTCCTGAGTAAATATTACAGCAGAGAAGCCGTTGGCAAATTATCAAATATTATGCTATTGTCTAGAAATAGTTATATGATTCCTAAGTAGGAAAGCGCAAATTAACAGAAGTTTGTAACGGAAAGTAAATTTGGCGGAAACTCTCCTCCCTTCTGCCTTGTCGAAGACAATAATTTTTCCGGCCTACCTACTTAACTCCAAGATTTTTTGACAACTTTAAATGGCGGTGAGACTAATCGCATCTGCCTGTGAGGGTTGGATAAGTATATAGCCCTAATCAGCAGGAAGCCCATACCCGTGAGGTCGGGAACTCTGTTGCTTTTCTGAGTTTTAGGTACTCAGCAGCCGCAGAGAATGTCACAGTTAAAAACCTAGAACTCATTTGTTGTTTTTAATGATTTATCCCCCAGTCGAAAGAGCAAATACAGCTCTTTTGACTGGGGGATTCTATTTTTTAGCTCAAGATGAAGCCGTAGTTGGCTATTTTGCGGAACGTCTAGAGCTCTCCGTTCCAAAAATACTAATAAACAGATCCCGACGGAATTGACATAGCTGTTGGTTTTGCTCCTGAGCATTAGTCATCCGTCGTTCATGGGTAACTGTTAAAAAGTCGCGATTTTCTTGTTGTAAATCCTGGTAAAATTTCAACAGTTCTTCGGCTTGTTTTTTGGCTTGCTCTATCCGTTGTTGTTCGGTTGCTGTTAAAAACTCGCGGTTTTCTTGTTGTAAATTTTGGTAAAATTTCAACAGTTCTTCGGCTTGCTTTTTCGCTTGCTCTATCCGTTGTTGTTCGGTTGCTGCTAAAAAGTCGCGATTTTCTTGTTCTAAATTCTGATGAAATTTAGACAGTTCTTCGGCAAGCTTTTTCGCTTGCTTGTGTCTTTCTACTGTGATATCCGACAGAAAGATTTGCGTTTCTTTGAATAGTTGAGATACTTCAAAAGCTATCGAACTATGCTCCTGCCGGATTCTTTCCATTAAGGCGGTCATGAGGTGATCCTCAATAAAATTAAGTATCCGTGAATAAACCACTCTTACTCCTGCATTGATTGAGAGCAAAAGTAGTTAAATGAAACTTCTGCTTTTTCTTGTTCCTCGCTCGTATGACACGGCACTTTCCGAATTGAGGAAAACTTTAAAAAGCAGAAGTAAATTTCAGCATTTAAATGTCCTAAATTCCCAATCGGTTGATTGTAGAATTATCTATATTCTTATGCAGGCATTGCAGCTGATTGAGTTAAACCAACAGCTTCAGCATACTTCAAATAAGTTTCCACAGAAGCAATTACCACACGAGCTTCGATCGCTAACAATTCAATACCTACCAGCGATACACGCGCCCATGCGTCAATAACAATACCTTTATCTAAAATGCGATCGATAACTTCGGCTAAGCTAGAAGAAGAATTGGTTTTTTCAACAGCCATTGTTTTATACCTTTACTCATTGTTGTTTTTGTTGTTATCGGTGAGAGGCGTTGGCCTGGGATTCCGACAATATGAATTTATCAATTTTCTTTGGGCTTGTAAAGAGGTTAGAGCGTTTTTTATCAATAACAAATGTAAACCAAACCACTGTAATCGTGCTAGTATTTCTGTTACAAATTTTTATTTTTACCGTACTATTAGTGATATGAAGTAAATTTTTCTTACGTACTTATTGATACATTGCTTATCTACTTGACATTGATAAATTAATCTGGAATGGCTATTTTTACGAGAATTTGGGCGAATAACCCAACCACATCTAAATGATTGATGAACCACACGCCTACCTATTTAAATTAGTAAACTAAATCTTTAATGATTAGTAAAAAACTAAATATCCTCAAAAAATAAGCCTCCTATTCTCAAGGAAATTGAGCATTTGAAAAAAAACCGGATGATTCTTAGTCGAGACTTTCTGGAGTCCATCTCTGTTTTTTCATTTTTTACTATCTCTGACTGAGATTGGCGGTTGATTGAAGCTGATTTTTTCTACTAATATTGGCAGTTGATAGCAGCGCATAGTCACTTGAAAACACATTTTGTTTATATTTGAATTAGAATCCTTCGTCATCCGGTATCAGGCTTTTCACGGAAGTTTTGTCAGAAATATCTCTCAGTACTTACAGCGATAGTCCTGTCACAGAGGTTGACAAAAATTACAATGGATGGTGGGCTAGAAACTTTTAAAGTCGGTGCCAGATGTTACGTTTCTTAAAGGTATTCGCTTGAATTCGTCGAGAATAATTAGGTACGAACTAATCCAATAGTTCGTACCTAATTATTTGGTCTGTGAGCGGCTAAAGCAATGAAAATAGTCTATAACTTAAAATTAGTTAGACCTAATCACTCGCTCCTCTTGAATGACTCGATTATTCCTGGAAATGGTAAGAGAAGCACCAGTAATGATGTATTCATATTGTCCGTTGGTCGCTACCATTCCCGTCCCTTCTTCCGAAATAAGAGGTAGAATAATGGCGTTTCCACTGCGTTTACTTATCCCGTTATAAAAGTCTTTACCTTGCCGATTTTTACAAATATAAATTCTATAACTAGCGGTTTCAAAATAGTTAGTAACTCGATAACCTCGGCGACTGCAAGTACTTTGAATCGATGAGTTAGAATTGTTAGATTGCTGTTTGGCATTGGTGCTTTCTT
Source organism: [Phormidium] sp. LEGE 05292 (assembly GCF_015207735.1). Classification (GTDB taxonomy): domain Bacteria; phylum Cyanobacteriota; class Cyanobacteriia; order Cyanobacteriales; family Aerosakkonemataceae; genus Floridanema. The sequence goes on along the minus strand of NZ_JADEWG010000223.1, from coordinate 4,148 downwards.
TGGCACTGCTGGCTTGAGGAATACCTACTGATGTAGCCAGTACCAAGCAAGTACCTAACAAAGCATAATGGAAAGACTTAAAATTAAACATGGTTGAAGGTTTGATTGTTTTATTACAGTATTCTTCCCGCTCAAGCAGAAAGATTCCTAATTTGTTTTGGTACACAAAAGGGTGATTTTATCGCCGCAGACACCAGCTATAATTGACAACTATCAAAAGCAATTTTTTTCTATATGTGTATAAATATCGCTCCAATCGGCAGGTAGGAAAACTAATAACATAGAGAGATTAATGAAAGCCTTTGGCAGAATGTTGGTTAAAATCTGCAATGACTAAAGCAACTTGGCTCATTAAAAAACTTGCAAGAGAGTTGAAGTATCTGTCTCTATCAGAGCTGTTTGGGCGACAAGTTATGATTCATAGTGTAGATACTGTTGAAGATAATATTCGCCATGCACTTGGCGATATTGTTCCCGAAGGATGTCGGTTATTAACAGAACCTCAATTGATGAAGGGGATGCTGGCCAAGTATGATTTTTTAGATCTAACGTTCAGTGTACCTGCTTATTTACTACAGTCTCACTATGAATCTGGCATTTCTTTATTAAAAGCTTTGTATTTCATCAGAGACCCTTCGCAAGAGGACATTGATGAGCTTGAATATAAAGAACTTTCTGAATTTTTGGGAGACGATCCAACTTTTCTAGCAGAATTAGCTGAAGATGTCTCCAAGAATATGACCGTTTGTCGCATGATACTTAATAGTAGCCATCCTCGTGAGTGGGATAAAAACAATCGAAGGATGGCAATGACAGCTAGCTTACCCTCCGGCTATTTCCCCCAAATTTTTGTTATAGGAGATGCTTGTATAACAAATGCCTTGTCTGTCTGGCTTCACAAGCATTTTTATCTTTAAACCTTTCCCACCTCGAACAAGCAGTTGGTGTTTTTGCAGCACGTTTATATCAAGAAAAGTCAGGTCAAATTTTGGGTAAGGGAACGGTGACTAATAAGATGCTTTGTTTGGGAATTGAGAGAGCCAAAAAATCTAACGTTGTACTTGACTTGTAAAAAACTCCAAGTTTTATGAATTTATGGCGCTTAGTTGTGTCAGCGAAAATCAGGCTTTTACAGTAAAATACCTGACGGGGTGACAACTATGGCTAAAAAGTAGACCGGATAAGCATGGAGGCTCTTCGACCTCGCTGATAATAAGGGCGTTTATGTGGACTTAATGACATCAATTGAATAGTTTGTTCATTTAACAAAGTCAAAGATTCCACCCAAGTATAGCCGTGTATACCAATATAAAAGCTGCTATGACGGCGCTGAGTCCGACGTTTTTCCTTAACGCGACCGACATATTTAACTACACCCTTATTTTTGATTTTTTCTCCTGACATAATCGAACTGGTGTAGGCTAGAGTAATCAATATAATTAAGGCAATTAAGCGGTCGCCAGAGACACCAGTTGACTCTAAATTGTAGCCACCGCTTTTGTAATCTCTAAACATTTCTTCGATTCCAAATCGTCTTTGATAAGCCGATAAAACTTGTTTCAAATCTGCGAAATTGGTCAAAATAAACCAAGCTTCTTCTGTGGAATTGCCGCGATAGCTGCGTTTCCATTTAGCGGCAATATTGGCTTGGTCAAAACCTTTACTTTTGGTTAATTTAACTCCCTCTAAGTAAATTGAAATCCCTGGAGCCACACCTAATTTTTGTAATTGCCACCAAAGTTCTGGGGCAATTTCAATGTATTCGTTTCGTTTTAGGCGTAGGCAAAAGTAAGTCTGGGCTTGGCTTTTCAACCATTTGGCTAGGTCAACAAAACAAAATTCCCTATCTCCTAAAATCACTTTCTTATAATTACTTAAACATTGGCAGAACTTGAAAAAGTACTTCTACCTGCTTGTCAGCATTTGTATTGTCTAAATTCGGCAGAAGTTCAAAATAGATGGGAATTGCTCTTTTGTCATAAATTAAACTGACAACTATTAAATTAATTACTCCCCATTGTGTGCGGTCAATTGCAATGTATAACACTTCGTTCGGCGCCAAATTATTGGTTAACCAGTAGGTGAATAACGGCCACCAAATTCTTTCAATTGTTAGGTGTGGTAACGAGAGAAATCTCTGTAACTTCTTCCGGCGGCTTTCAAAAAGAATTTTTTGGGGAAATTGACTAGCCAATTCTTCCAATTTTACTTTTCGATGCTGTTGCAAGATAACAACTAATATCAATAAAATTAAAAACTCCGCTCTTTTTAGTTGAGTTTTTAAGTGCTGCGTGTAAAATAATGGTAAGAAATTCATTTTTTTCATTAATTAGGTCTTCTTGAGAATAGCAGACCTCTTTTTTTTTGACAACAATCGGTAAACCCCGCACGCAGTAAGGGGTTTGCCGATTGTTGTCACCCCGTCAGGTCCAACCGCTCAATGTACTCCTGATTTAATCGACTAATTACTAGCAAAAAAATTGATGCCGCTGTTGGCTCAGTATGGTGGATGGTCAATAGAAATTATTAGTCGTCAGTTGTTGTCTGAGTATTTGGAAAGCTTGGCACATCTGTCAATTACAACTCATCACCGTCATCAGGCTATTATCCAAGCTCTGTTTAATTTTGCGGTGGAGCAAGGCTATTTGACGGTGAATCCAATTGCAGGAATCAGGCGGCGTAAGCCTGACCCAGGTAAAGAAGAGCATGATACAGACCAAGTGGTTCGCTACTTGAGCGAGGAGCAACTGGCGGTGTTGTATGAGGTAGTGGCAAATGATACTCGTATGCACGCTATTGTTCGGTTGCTACACATGGAAGAATATATCAAATATGAACGAGCAATTGGTGTACCTGCATTGTTTACGGCGCAACACTCTTTGACTGGGGAAGTGTCTCGTTTGTCTTATCGCCAAGCTCATCAATGTTTCCGTAAGTTAATTGCTCAAAGCCACATTCTTAAAGGCGTTCGCCTCCACGACTTGCGACATACTTTTGCGACCGAAAGGGTGGGATTGATGGCACTTGAGGAGTTACGTGCTTTGATGGGTCATGAGAATATTCAGACTACATTGCGATATCAAAAGGTAACTTCTCTTCGGGCTGAAGAAGTTGCACATAAGGCTTTAAATATTTTGACTAATTCTGAAAATAAATTGCTCTAATGGCAATATACAAAAAAATATACTTTTTTGTTGAATTTTTGATGGGTAAGTAGAGTAGTACTACTACTCTGCTTTCGGTGACTGAGTATTCGTGACTTCAGCGATTGTTACATTTCTTTACGTCGTGTCCTATTTTGCGCGTATCTCGGCTTTACCCCTAATAAAGACTTTGATCAGACTTTCTCAGAAGCAACCGAGAGAGAGAAAAATTTAAATTTTTGGAACCAGATGAGTATTGAGGAGAAAAACCAAGTCATCAAAGCAGCACAAGAATCTTTTCTCCCAAAACTGCCACAGCAACCAGCTTTAATAGTCAAATGGATTCAATGCAACTGCATTGAAATAGCAGCATCTTGTGGAATTGACAAAAATTCCGACATTTCTTCTTGTGTAGAAATTTTGTACCAAGCCCAGGAATGGGAAATCGAACCGGGCATCCCTTATCCAAACTTTAAAGAGGAACGAGTGCAGTATTGGATTGCCAAAGGTGAGCCGCTCGAAACTGCAACAGCCAAAGCTGGAGAAGAATTGCGGAATCCATTGACAGCCAAAGACTTGTGGGAAGGATTTCTGCGGAAATGCGATCGAATTGCTGATGAAGCAATCAAAGCCAAGAACATGGGTGTCAGTACACCATACTTACCACCGTCTTTTACAGAAAAACCAGCTATTACCAAAGAAAGTGTGATGCAGAAGTTAACAGATGTGTCACCACAAGTTTTGGTGGGAGCTTCCACCAAGAAACAACTGAATATTCCTGAGAGTAAGCAAGAAGAACATAAACCAACTATCGACCAACTTCAAAAGATTTTTGATAACCCAGTTGGGAAAAACTTTGTGAAAGAGCAAATCGAGGCGGCTCTCCCGTACCTGTGGGGATAAGTAAATCTTATTTAAATAAACAAGCTAACAGCTTTTCTCGCAAAGATTCAAAGCTTTTAAAGCCATAGCTTTGTCGAATAATGAGCTTAATTCTATTATTAA
>NZ_JADEWG010000222.1 GCF_015207735.1 [Phormidium] sp. LEGE 05292 | reverse complement strand
TTTCGTCAGCTTGGGGATAGAGAGCAACGAGAGTTAATGAGCAATAAAAATTTAGCTTGGCGAGGGAAATAGTGCCGGGAATAAAAGCCGTTAATTTCTCTGTTTCTTCCAGATAAGATAACTCTGGTGGTCGATCGTATAAATAAAGAATTTGAGCTTTAAAAATTTGGTAGAAGCAGACGGCTGCCAAGGTGTGCTCGGTTTGACAAGTTACTAAAAAAGCAGCTTCATCTATTTCTTCTGTTGCAAAACAAAATTTATCGTGAGTTAAACCAAGCAGGTTGGCAATGAGAATTTTAGAGGCTAAAATACTATTTTTTGCCCAACCATTTTGAGTTTTTAGAGCGAATTGTAAAGCTTGAGAAGCTTCCTGTAAAAGAGATTCTAAATTTTTGCCTTGATAAATCAGGTTGTATAAGTTGTAGGTATAAGTATATCCAGTCACTTGAAAATCGCCAGCTTGCAGTGCCACATCAATTCCTTCAGCATTGATACTTTCACAAAGCTTGACGTGCGTCAGCCAAAGCGTAATAGAATTGTGAAATATACTTACGACAGCCTTGGACGGTAAATCTTTATACCGATCCGTTAGCTTCATCGCAAGGGAAATATATTCATAGCCCGATCGGTAATCCTGTAAGACATGAGCCAGAGTATGTGCCATAAAGCTATAGACTGTTGACGATACTTGGGTGTGACCGTATTTGAGGTTGAGATTGGCACCTTTAACTGCGATGATATATATCAGCACTGGATCTAACATCCAAGCCGTTGCATAAATGCGAGAAAGGATTTTTAAAGCAGCCCTTTTCTCTGGGATTTCCATTTCGGGGCTGTTATACAAAGAACTGATTTCTCGTGTCCCTATATTTTCTCGGTATTCGCTAACTTCGCTATCGAAGGCGGCTTGAAAGTTGTCTGCTGGTAGTTCGCTTCCCAAAAGTTTGAGCGCAGTTATCCCAAACTCAAGTGCATCTTTATATCTTCCTAATAAGGTATATTGATTAATCCCCAAATAGTAAAATTCTGCCCGCTCGACTGCCGATTTTGCTTGCTGGATTGACTGTTCGATTAAAGCTTGGGATTGCTCAAAATTTCCATTGATATACTCGACTTCGGCGAGTTCTTTGTAAAGGTCGATCGCCATCGCGTAATGCTGTTGCCAAATATCTCCCGGAAACACATCATTAGCAAGAATTAGATACTCTCTGGATGCTGCATAAGCAGTTGCTTCTTTGGCTTTTTTCCCAGCGCGTAAATTTAATTCTGCCAGTTCGATTTTTTCGCGATCGCTCTCTAGCAATCCTCGACCTTTATTGAGATGATCGACTAAGGTAAATAGGTTTTCTCCTAACTCTGCTTTACCGATCTTTTTCAGCAATAACTTGCCAATCTGAAGATGTACGGACTGTTTGCTATCTTCATCAATCAAAGCATAAGCTGCCTGTTGTACGCGATCGTGTTGAAACTTATATTCTTCGACGATCAATGCAGATGCGATCGGTGTTTCTGAAGAAGTAATTTCTAGAGATGAAGTTGGCTGAATCAAGCCTAATTGAATGGCTGGCAAAAGATTCTGAAAACTTTGAGCAGCAGAACTTTCACAAATTTGAGAGAGGATAGTGAGAGTGAAACTATTTCCGATACAAGCAGCCAAATATAAAGCTTGTTGAGTTACTTCTGGCAGTTTCTTCAGTTTGTCGAGCATCAAGTCAACTACATTCTCTGTGATGCCCAAAGCTTCAATTTGTGCGATATCCCACTGCCAAGATTTGCTAAAACGAGCGAAAGTAAATAAATTTTCTTGATAAATAGTTTTGAGAAATTCATTAATAAAAAAGGGATTTCCCAATGTTTTTTGATAAACCAATTCTGCCAAAGGTTGAACGCTGTCTCGCTCTTGGTGAAGCGCATCGGAAATCAGTTGACTGATTTGTTCAACTTGCAGAGGCGTAAGAATAATTGTGTTGATAATCGCGCCTTGTTCTTGTAAGCGATCGCGCATTTTGATTAAGGGGTGATTCAGATCGACTTCGCGATCGCGGTAAGCGCCTATGCAGAGTAAATACCCTAAATCGCGCTCGTTCATCATCACTTCCAGCAACTTTAGTGTTGCAGAATCAGCCCATTGCAAATCATCGAGAAAAATAACTAACGGGTGCGCTTTCTGACAAAAAACTCGCAGGAAATTTAGGAAAACACTATTAAATCGATTTTGCCTTTCTGTGGCTTCTAGAAGCTGCACGGGAGGCTGGGAACCGACAATTTGTTCGATTTCGGGGATTATATCGACGATCACCTGTCCGTTGGCTCCCAAAGCCGCCAGGAGTTTTTCTCGCCACTGAGCTAATTGGGCATCGTTTTCAGTTAGTAGTTGTTTGACTAAAGATTGAAATGCTTGGGCGATCGCAGAATAAGGAATATTGCGTTGAAACTGATCGAATTTTCCCGAAATAAAGTAACCCCGCTGTGCGGTAATTGGCTTATAAAGTTCTTGTACCAGCACTGATTTACCGATACCAGCATAACCTCCTACCAAAACCATTTCTGTTGATTTGCGATCGCTTTCTGACGCAATTCTTTGAAAGGTGGAAATAATGGTTTCTATTTCTGCTTCTCGTCCGTAAAGTTTTTGCGGTATTGTGAATCGATCAAAAATATCGTCGCGACCGAGAGGAAAATTTAAGATTTTTCCGTTTTGCTGTAATTGATGCAAACATTCTTCTAAATCTGCTTTTAGCCCCAAGGCACTTTGATAGCGATCTTCTGCATTCTTCGCCATCAATTTCATCACGATATCTGAAATAACCTGTGGTATTTCTTCTTCATTTTTGAATTTTGAACTTTGACTTTTGACTTGATTTGGCTGTTTGGCAATATGACAGTGAACTAATTCTAATGGCTCTTCGGTTTCAAACGGCAGTTTTTGGGTGAGTAATCGATAAAAAGTTGCACCGAGAGAGTAAAAATCCGTGCGGCGATCGAGGGAGCGATTCATTCTGCCAGTTTGCTCTGGCGACATATAAGCTAATGTTCCTTCTAAAAGATTGGGGTTTTTAATAGTTGGATTTTCGCGGGTAAATTTTGTGGAAATGCCAAAGTCAATAATTTTGATTTGTTTGGTTTGGGGATTGTAAACAATATTAGAAGGGTTAATATCTTTATGAATAATATGTGCAGCATGAATTTCGCTAAGGGCTTGTGCAATCTGGATGGCAACGGAGAGAAATTCTGCCAGCGAGAAGGTTTGAGATTGTAACAAAATATCGAGGGATTGTCCGCCAAAATCTTCTAGTACCATCGCCAGAGTATTTTTATAGGGCAATAATTCGTATGCTTTGATTACGCCATCGATTTGAAGGGATTTGGTAATTTCGTATTCTTGTTTGTATCGAGTTAATTCGGCGGGATTGGGATAATCTTCCTTGAGAATCTTTAGGATAACGGGATGATGGCGAGATTTATGGACAGCCCGATACACCAATGAATTAGAACTTTCGTAAATCTTGGAGAGAATCTGGTAGTTGTCCATATCACTCATTCCTGAATTCAGTTGTCGCGTACTAAGATATCTGACCCCGATACGGCGATAAATGACCGGGGGCGAAGAGGGTTAAAACAGCGATGAGGAGGGGCTTTGAGTCCTGTAGTATACCCCGGTGGCGGAGTATCACGATATGTGACCGCAGATTTTGAGCCAGAGATCCCACGCTAATTGACCGATAAACCAGACAGAAGGATTGGAGCAAGGTTTGCTACCGACCCATGATTTTGCGATTGCGCCAAGCGCAGCGCCAAAGGCGATCGCTACCGATCGACATTGCCTCAGAGCCAATTGCTGACGATACCCAATTAATAGGTACTGAAAGCCAAAGTAGTACCCATTCCCTAGCAGATACAAACAAACTGAGCAGATAGAATATTGCTGATTCCAGAGAATAAAAACCCGATTTGGCTGAACTACGAGATCTGTTACAAATTTTATAGATCGATCGTCAGGATTTTTTTCTGGCTTTTTTTGTCGCTCAACACGACTGTATTGTAGGGTAATGTATCCGTTCCCGGCGGAATTGGCAGCCTAAAATTGCGGCTTTTATGATCGAGTGAGCCTAAATCAATGCTTTTCGTTATATCGCCATCTGTTGCCAGATTTGCGGTAAGTTCGCCTTTATAATCTTCAATTAAAAAGTCTCTAAAAGAAACGGCTTCCCCACCATCAGGATCTAGACCAAGGATGACCGTACCGCTGAAAGTTGCGCCTTTTTGTTCTTCATGAACCGTTGCCATTGTGATTTCCGAGGGGTCTTGACCGGACATATCTGCCATAAACTTTTTCCTGAGCCAATTCTCAACAATTGAAAATGATTTTACAAGAGCGATATGGGCGAGCACAAAACTCTCAGGACGTATTTCTGCATCGGTCTTGCAATTAATTTTGAGGCCGTCATGAATGTTAGTAGCCAATATTTAAAGAAGTTATGGTTGGTCGCTTCAGTGAATAGTTGATTCTAGCGATCTGAGGGAGAAGGGAGAGGATGAGTATTAGTGTCGGAATTCGTTATATTAAACGACTCACGGATGATTTATTTGATTTGTCGGAGGCGGAACAGTCGTTTCAACGCTATCAGGCTTTTTACGGGATTGAGTTGGTGCAGGATGCCCACCGCTTGTTGCTAATGAATATGATGTTGCACGGGATTGAAGGGGCGGTGACTTTGGGGGATACGCTGTCACCGGATGGGCAGAAGTTGGGAAAGGCGAATGTGATTTTGACCAATCCGCCGTTTGGGACGAAGAAGGGGGGCGGGTTGCCGTCGCGGGATGATTTTACTTATCCCACGTCGAATAAGCAGTTGGCGTTTTTGCAGCATATCTATCGCGGGTTGTTGCTTGGAGGACGGGCGGCGGTGGTGTTGCCGGATAATGTGCTGTTTGAGGATGGGCAAGGGCGGCAGATTCGGGCGGATTTGATGGATAAGTGCAATTTACATACGATTTTACGTCTGCCTACGGGGATTTTCTACGCGCAGGGGGTGAAGACGAATGTGCTGTTTTTCCAACGGGGGTTGACGGAGAAGGGCAATACTAAGGATGTGTGGATTTACGATATGCGGACGAATATGCCCAGTTTTGGGAAGCGGATTCCTTTAACTCATGAGCATTTCCGGGATTTTGAGGGCTGTTATGGGGTTGACCCGAATGGGGGGAGTCAGCGGGTTGATTTGGGCGAAAATGGGCGGTTTCGCTGTTTTACACGGGAGGAGATTGCCAAGCGGGGGGAAAATCTGGATATTTCTTGGCTGCGGGATGAGAGTTTGCAGTCGGGGGATGATTTACCGGAACCGGAGGATAATTGCGGCGGCGATTATGGTGAAGTTGCAAACGGCGCTGGAGGAGATGGAGGCTTTGACAGTTCTGCTGGAGGGGGATACAGAAAATGAAGATAATGAGGATGTGGTTGAGTTATCTTCTCTGGATGTTTGATAGGAGTATTTGTTTTTATGGAATTTACTTTAACGCCGGAAGTAGAACAGTTTATTCAAAGTCAGGTGACGAGTGGTAAATATGGCTCTGCTGGGGAAGTGATTCTGGCAGGAATTAAGTTATTGGAGGAACGGGAACGCATTTATCAAGGACGGTTTGAGGAGTTGCAACGAGAAATCGCTATTGGGATTGAAGCGGCTGAACGGGGTGAAGTGGTGGATGGGGAAACGGTTTTTCGGAACTTGCAACAGAGGTTGCAACAACGTCGCCAAGAGGCGGGACAATGAGCAATGTTTGCAGGTTTACGGTTCCGGCGAGTCGGGATATTGAGAAGATTATCGACTACATTGCGGATAACAGTAGTTTTGATGCGGCGGAGCGTTTTCTGAAGAAAGTTAATGATAAGTGCAGAACTTTGGCGAATTTTCCTAATATGGGACGGAGGCGAGATGAATTAGCTCCATTATTGCGGAGTTTTCCGGTTGATGATTATTTGATTTTTTATCGTCCAATTCCTGGGGGAATTGAGATTTTGCGGGTGGTAAGTGGTTATCGGGATTTGCAGGCGCTTTTTGATGAGTCGGATGAGGGGTAATTGAGCAAGTTTTTAATGTTTTTCAGGGTTAGGAGAAAGTGATGAGTATTGAAGAAGCGATTTTAGAAAAGGTGCGAGTTTTACCGCCTGAAAAGCAACAGGAGGTTTTAGATTTTGCGGAATTTTTAGCGCAAAAGATTGAGGTTACTAACAGTTCAATTAAGGGAAGTTTTCAAGATGAACCGTTTGTCGGAATTTGGCGGGAACGGGAAGAAATGAGCGATAGTAGTGCTTGGGTGCGTCGCACTCGTCAGCAGGAGTGGCAAGGGTTAGAATGAGTCAGCGAGTGTTGATTGATACGGATGTTTTGATTGATGTCAGTCGTGGCATTGAAGGAACGCTGGCTTTATTGGATACTACTGAAGCAACCGCTACTCTAGCTGTTAGCGTTATCACTCAAATGGAATTAATGGTCGGATGTAGGAATAAATCAGAGCAACAAGTTATAGAGCGTTTTTTGAGTCGATTTGAAGTAATTCATGTTAATGAATCTATTTCAAATCAAGCGGTTGAGTTGTTGCGTCAATATCGCTTGAGTCACGGTTTATTGATTCCCGATGCGTTAATTGCTGCTACTGCTTTAGTAACTGGGTATCCTTTGCTAAGTAAAAATCAAAGTGATTATCGCTTTATTCAAGGTCTAAATCTTTTACCATTTAATCCATGAGTTACGAATTAATAGAATTGCCTGAAGGGTGGAATATAGTAAGTATCCGAGATATCACTCTGCCTTACACAACGTTACAACCAAATAAAGAGCCTGAAAAGCTTTTTAAATATATTGATATTAGTTCAATTGATAACACTAAACAAACAATTACCGAGCCTAAAATCTTTCTTGGGAAAGATGCTCCTTCCAGAGCGCGTCGCTTAGTTAAAAAAGGGGATATTCTATTTTCAACAGTCAGAACTTATTTAAAAAATATAGCTTGTGTACCTCCTGAATTAGATGGAGTCTTAACATCAACTGGGATTGCTGTTCTTCGCGCCGCTCCGGGAATTTATAACAAATTTTTATTTTATTTCGTTACATCTGATGAATTCATTCGAGAAATCAGTGGAGTTATGGATGGAACACTATATCCTGCTGTTACTGATAGTGATGTTGCTTCTGCTCAAATTATTCTTCCTCCACTCAACGAACAGAAGCGAATTGTTGCGAAGATTGAGGCGTTGAGGGAGAGGAGTCGGAGGGCGAGGGAGGCGCTTTTTGAGATTCCGGGGTTGTGCGATCGCTTCCGTCAATCCGTCCTCGCCGCCGCCTTCCGAGGCGACTTAACCGCCGACTGGCGCGAACAAAACCCAGACGTTGAACCTGCATCAGTTTTCTTCGAGAAGATCTGGAACAAACGTTATTACCAACAGGAGAAACATAAAAAGCCTGAATTGCCAGATCTAGAGATATTACCAGAAATACCATCTAATTGGAGTTGGGTTACAGTTGAGCATTTAGGCATTGACGGTGAACAGACAGTCCTTACAAGCCCTTTCGGTGCAACTTTGGGGCGTGAAGACTTTGTTGAGAGTGGAGTTCCTGTCAGGGTGTGGTCAAAAGTAGTTGGTGGGTGCGATCGCTAATCTTAAGAGGAGGTAAAATTTGAGACAATAATCATGAGGATAAGATTGAATCAAAGGGTAGTCAGGCTGAGCAATGCTCAGCCTGACTA
>NZ_JADEWG010000221.1 GCF_015207735.1 [Phormidium] sp. LEGE 05292 | reverse complement strand
AAGAGACAGCCCTAGTTCCGCCCTCGATGATGTTCCTATTCCCTGAAGGCGTGACAATGGAATTTACTGGCATTGTTGCATCTGGGACAATTTGCGCCTGGGCTTCGCCAAGGAAAAACGAACAGCTAACCAACAAAAAGCCCCAGGACAGAAAAATCTTCTGTTTGCCATCTTTTAGTCTTTTCTCTTCTTCGTTGGTTAGTCCACAAAGGTGAAGAAAAGTAAATGAAAAAAGGCGAATTGTCCCGTTAGATGCTTCTTGGTAGCCCCGGATCATAAACTCTAACCGTCTAAATTGAAATCAGAATATCACAGAGCGCAATTGAAAAAAATACTCATGCTAAACTGATATTTTACAACCCGATTTTTTAAATAAACCGGGTTGTGGGACATCCAAATTAGGGAGAGTTCTCCAAGCTAATTAACGTAATCGGCAAATCGCTAAAGTCCTGCAATCCTGCTGAATCTAGAAGTTTTTTCCACTCATTAACTAAGGTTGCATCGTTTGGATTCTGGCGGCGCGATTCAGCTAAGGTTGCCACTGCATCATGCCAAATACTGTTTTCGGCATAGAACTTAGAGCGATCTAGTAAAGAAGCTTTCACCACTTGTGCAGCATTTGGTGAATTTATTTCTGTTCTCTGAATCCACTCGGTTATAAAAGGGTTCCGACTGCGATTTTGCGTATTGCAAAAAACCGTAAAATACCAATAGTATTTTTTCTCTTTCTCCAAAGCAGGAACGTTTGTTGGCAAGCTAATTCTGATTATTTCAGCTTTACCAGAAATGGGAAAAGTTGTGCTATAAACATTTTTTCGATTTTCATCTTTTAGCACAAACTCTGCCGTTTGTGCAGAACTTTGCGGAACGTATACAAAAAATTCCGGTTTTCCTTCCACTGTCAAACGCGATTTATCGTTAGCAGGCACTAAAGCACTTAACGGTGGACCAGAAATATTTTTATCTAGTTCGCATTTTCCTCCCCTGGTTCCCCCAGAACCTGTTTGACTAGGTGCTCCCCGATCTTTTGGGTTATACTGTGCTACCTCCATTACTTTGAGCTGAATTCCTTCTTTTTGATCTAGAGTTGTCAATGCTAGTATTTGGGTTGGCACAACAGCATAAGCACATATACAAGAAGTGAAAATCACCAGGAAATTCTGGCTGCTCATACCTTAGTTGCCTCCTCAGTTAGCTTACTTAATAAAAAATTGCTGAATATGAACGGTATCTACAATCACAGTATAGTCGTAACTAATCAGCTAAAAAGCCTGCAAAACTATGCAAAACTGCCCAATACAGTAGTTTTGGACTCAACGAGCTACTAAAGCGACCCCATACAGCCGCTTCGTTAACTCAGAAAATTCCGGTAGCTGGTTTAGTCTGAGTATTCCTATAGCTGGTGAAAATTATGAAGCGAAAGTTAAAAATACTGAATATGTTAAACCCCGTGCAATTAACTGGCGCTATCAAATGTCTTTGGCATAAGCGTGTCAACAGTTTACAAGTAAACCCGCCGCAATCAGCAGCGGGTTTTTTGTTTGGCAAAGAGATATGAGATTGAGTTGATGTTGCACCAGGAACAGTGAAAGTGCGGGGAAGTTGTGGTAATTTGCTCCAACTTCCAAGGAAAGCGATCGCGCTCTTGTCAATGAGGTAGTGACTGTAGGTTCGCAGACAAAGTGAAATTTTTTCAACGGGAAATCAGTACTTCTAGCCTCTGTTGTTGCAGACAAAGTGAAATTTATTTGCAGACTAAATGAAACTAACCTGCCAAGGTCGCGCACTAAATGAAATTTTCCGCAACAAGCTGGTTTGTTGCTAGATAGGAAACCCTTAGCTTACTCGAACTATAGATAGAAGAGTTCCTCATGAAGAAATGGCAACTTTTTTAGTCAAATCCATTCGTTCGCTCACTCGTCCCTACTTTTTTTCAGCCACAGTTTGCTCCAGAATTGTCAAGCGCTCCTGGAGTTCTTTGATGCTCGCTTTCAAAAAGGCAATCTCTTGAGTTTGAATCGTCTGTGTGGCCTTTGCAACGGTGGTGCCGTCAAAAAATTGCTTGATAATTTTGACAACAGCCGTACTTTCGGTGATTGATTCTGACTCCATATATTGGCGCAGCTTTTCGTGAATAGAGGGAGGTAAGTATCCTACGACCCGAAGATTTCTCGTTGTCATCAGTAGTATGCTTGTTAGTGCTAATGTATGCTACCATCTTCCAACTACTCCGTGGCCGTTAGTATGCCTTGAGTATGCCGTTGTAGCATTTTGACTGAGCGTTGGCCTATGCGGTCATAATTAGAAAAATTCAGCATCCCAAATTGACTCAAGCGGTTGGTAATTACGCCAATCCTCTTGGCAGGAGCATCTGACTACAGAATTTCTCACCCACCCAATTGGCAGTTGACAGGCAGGACAAGTATTAAGAAGTAAACAATCATGGATAGAGCAGGCAGTAACAACTGATAAATTCCAAATGCGTCGATAATAAGGTTCGGCTTGCAAACAAACCGGACAAAGTTTGACCCAGAGGTATTCCAAAGTCCTGGTAAGAACAACTTCTCCAAATACCTCAACCATCTGCTTATGGAGATGCCGACTTTTGTTGACAACAGGAAAGGCCATCGACCAAAGAACACTTTCTGGGACATCACAAAGGAAACTCAATTGAGATAAATCATCTTGTTTGGGATGAAACACATTAGCATAAATAATTCTTTGCCTTAATCCAGACATTTGAAAAATTTGGTTAGTAGAAGAGTAGTAGTTAGCTTCAGCGAGGCGAATGATATAGCCAGCTAGACTTTCATCAGGGTACGGTCTCGGTCGTCGCAATAACCTTCTTTTTAGCTCCACTATTAACCCACTCTATTGATGTAAAATTTCCGATGCTTTTCTATTTTTTTGCTTGGACTTGATTCTACAGTTAGTAACTCCTACCTTCACCGAGCCGTCGGAGGTAGAAGCTTCTGCTCTAGAAACTTCCCAATCATTTGTTAGAAAAGGATTTTGTTTAGTTGGTTTATCAGCTTTAACATACTTATCGAAAGCATAAGCTAATATATTTAAATCCAGTTTTTCTTGACCTTGCTTTAAGGCTAGATTGCTTCCATAACGAATCAGTTTCATCACGTAAGCGACAATTCCATCTGAGGCATAGTAAAAACGCAATGCCATTTCTTCACTGCTTAAAGAAGATTTTTCCATCAACGGAAGTTGAGTTTCCACTGCGTGTAGAAAAGTACGGAACTCCATCCCTCCATCGGCTGACCAAGAAAACGGACTCAAATTGTATCGAGTCGCAAATCTCCGGCTCAGTTGCGGGTTGAATTGAAAAACCGTTTCGGCTTCCGGTAGCCCAATCAAAATCATTGGTACTTTTGTATCTAGAATCAAATTCTTCAACCAGTCGGATACAGTTTTGAGAACTTTAGCTGAATCTCGGTCGATAAAATGTTGAAATTCGTCTAGAAAAACGAGTTCGACCGAGCAATCTTT
This sequence comes from [Phormidium] sp. LEGE 05292, assembly GCF_015207735.1. Taxonomy (GTDB): domain Bacteria; phylum Cyanobacteriota; class Cyanobacteriia; order Cyanobacteriales; family Aerosakkonemataceae; genus Floridanema. Next base: position 4,297 of record NZ_JADEWG010000221.1, on the reverse strand, counting down.
CATCAATCCAATCAGCCTAATAGTCTGGCTACTGGTACTCCCCTTGTCATAAGCAGGGTCTCCCAGTTCCCACAACAGCTTCGTGACAACGCTTTTGACAGTAGCAGGTGTTGGAATTGTCACAGACAAGACTGGAACTATAGTACCGTCAGCAGTTTCTCTCCTGGGATAGTCTTGTTGGTAACTCTTGATGAGAGTGGTTTTCCCAGCACCAGTTGCTCCGTTTAAAAATAAGCAATCTGGTTCATCTTTGAGATTAGATAAATGATGGCAATCATCAATCGCGGTGAGGATTTCCTTGCACCGAGGATAGACAATGTAAATGTTATTGACAATGTAAAGCCTTTCGGAAAAGGTAAGGGCTGAAAATGGTTTTCTATTCCTCGGCATTAGGGTTGGCCTCATTAGAGTAAGTTGGTAAACCGATGCTGACATCCCATCCCGTGAGGTCGGGTTCCCATGAGTTTTTAGAATTAAATGTTTCAGTTTCTTTGGGAACAGGTGAACCTTTTTGGGGGGCAGTTTTTTGGTTACGTAAGCGTTTTGATGGCTTCTGGGTGACAGGTACATCAGCAGAAGTATCCAGGGTTACCGTCACAGAATTGACTGGCGCGGTTTCTTCAACTCTGTTGCTGTCTGAGTCAGAAAGAGGTGAAGTTTCATGGAAGTGAAAAGCACTGCCTCTATCAGATATACCCGTCATGGGATGGGATTGATTAGAAGCATCAAAAGCTTCCCTTTGTTCTAACGGAGGAGTTGCTTCTAAATCTAGTATTTGCTCAGTTTGATACCCTGTATTAAATCCTTCTCGCCCGATGCCAAACCATCTAGCCATAGCGGTACGAGTTTTTCCTTTCTTAGTTACCAACCATTCCCGTTCGACGATTTCTTGAATCTTCTTCTTGGCTAAGGCTAGCGCCACAATATCTACTTTTTTGTACTCTTGTGCTGCGAGATTTTTAATTACCTTGTGCTGCCAGAGAGTTAAGCCCGTGGTATATTCAACAGCTAGAGCGGGAACGGCGATAAAGTTGTCAGAAGTTGGCTCAAAAACATAGATGGTTGAAATATCATTTGGGTCGATTTTAATGAGCGCTTTTTCTCTGACTCTTGTGCCATCTTTTCGTCGCTTATCTTCTGGTTCAAAATAGGAGCGTAGCCGCACTAAGTCGGGACAATTGTAATAAAGCCCTGACCACTCTACTCCCCTTCTAGAAATAACTCTTTTCTCAATTAATCCTACTAAAACTCTTAGCTCTTTATTATATGGGGGTAGAGCAGGTGGATGAAAGTCTATTGCTCTAGACCAAACTTCAGAGCGAGGACACTTAAACTCAGGATGCGCGTTTTGGTTGTGAATGTCAATGATAAATAAATGAATCATTTCTTGCAGCGCTTCAAATGAAACTACTGCATTTTTTTGCGGGTCGTAGTCATAGTCTTTAACAAAATCAGACAGAAGGTTTCCGGGTTGCCCTGCTAAAATTTTGGTATTTAACATCCCAAAGTATCTTTCAATAGAACCCTTATACCAAGGCATTTTAGGAGGGGTATATTGAACGTGAATCTGGAGTTGTTGGCAAGCGTCTTTAAAGTGTTCGCTTAAAAATTCTTTTCCATTATCAACAACCAGCGTCTCCATTAATCCGTAAGCGTTCCAATCATGCTGTACGGATGGAAACTTAGACTTTACGTAGTCTTTAGGTCGGATGGCATTGAGCAGACATTGCATGACGCTCAAAGAACTGAATGGTTCAAAGCTGAGATAATAGCCGACCACTAAACCTGAATACTTATCAACAGCAGATGTTAAAGCTGGAGTACCAATTGGCAGCCGAGTTTCGTTATCTACGACAAAGAAGGGTAGCTTTGTATGGTCAATTTCTACTCTTTCTAGGGGTCGGGTAACTTGCACGGGATGCTGTAGGGGAGCGTACATTTTTTCCGCTGCTTTTTTACCATACCTGGCGACAGCTTTTTCTAATGGTTCTAACTTGAGAACGAAGCGATAGATAGTCGAGCGATGGGGAATTTTTAGCAATTCCATCCCCGTTTCTTTACGGAAGCAGTTTTCTCGCACAATTTCAGCAACGACTTCATCGTAAACTGCATCAACTTTGGCTCGATTGGGGTTCAGATATACTCTGGCAATGGCTGAATCTATGATTCGTTTAACTTCTGGAGAAATTTTGGGTCTGTAATCTCCTCTTTTTCTATAGTTGGGGACTAATGCACGGATATCTTGACCGGAATCTTCGTAAATTTTTAGCCAGCGATAAAGTGTAATATAAGAGGGAGGTGTTGCATCTTTTATTGACTGTGCTACTTGCTCTATAATGGGAGCTAATTCGGCTTTGGTTCGCGTTTTAAAGTTTTTCTCTAAGGTGGCTCTTACATATTTTTCTCTGATTTTAGCCTCTTGTTTTAATGACTCCGGAATTTGGCTAAAATCAGCGGCAAGGTAATCTTTTTTTGGCGGACTAAGTGGCCTCGCTGGGTTCTCGAATTCCAGAGAGCCTTTAAATAGAGATTGGACTAAAACCGTTTCTTTGATAATTGATAAATTTTCCGTGACGACATCGCTAATTTGAAAGTCTTCTCCGGTTAGCCGTTGTTTGATGACGTACTCGCGACCAAGAAGCCAAAAGTGTAGTCCTACTTGAAATTTTACTCGACTCATGTAGGTTGCTCCTACGGGGAAAGTTGAACTTTTGTCCGGGTAATTAGGCTCTCTGAATTAATCGGTTTCATCAGGTCGGTTTCTAAAACTCCCGAGAAAATTAATTTCATTAAGATTTTGAAAGAAATTTGTTTGGTGGTTAAGTCCTGCTGTGCTGCTTGCAAGGAGGTTGATATTCGTTCTTTAAAATATTGATGGCAATCAATATAGTTCTTATAGGTTAATGGCTCTCTGGCATACCGATAAAGAAGTTTGACATTATCAAGTAGTGGTTGCACTCGAATCATTTTGTCGGTAACTACTACGAAGGAATATCCCTGTTCTTGGCATAAGGGAGCAACGCATCTGAATAGTCTGATATTTTTGGGAGAATGTACTTTGCTTTCTGGTTTAATTTCTACAATCTGTTGGAATTTTTTTCGTTTTACTAGGAAATCGGGTGTATATTTTAATTGCTTGTTGGAGATAGTGTAACTAATTGTCAAAGGTTGACTTCGGTATGACTCGACATCTGGATCTATTTCTAGCAGGTACATATAGTCTCTTTCAATCAGAGACTCAAACCAGATACCTGTCTGCATTTTTAAGCTGGCAAACAAACCAATATTTTTTTTGGTTCCGGTGTTCCTAATTTTTCTGGCTGGAGTGACCAAGCTGCACCCGCTCTTGCTGAATAGCTTTCATCTGGTTCGCTTCTAGCGTAGTCCAACTGTCGGCCTATTTCACTTACTCCGCAACAAAATTTCACTTACTCTGCATAAATTTCGTTTAGTCTGCACAAATTTCATTTAGTCCGCGAACCTACATGACAAAGAGTAGTATGCTGAATTTAGCTCCTAGTATGCTAAGGTAGCATATTTAACCAATGACCGATGACCAACAAGTATGCTTTTTAATGCTACTGGTGGCACTAATAAATTTTTGGGACTGTTTGTAAACGATTTACAGGCTTCCATGTCCAACGCATTTGAGTAAACGAACTCAATCAGGTTAGCAGTGATGTAGATCGATCGTTTTATCCGACCATCAATTTTGCCCAAATTTCCACTTTTTCATGCTTGTACGTACATTAGACATGGCTTGCTATTACAGTAAGGGGGAAACAAGTAGTGCTAGGTGTGCATAAAATACCTCCGAAAACCAGAATTATTCGCAATAACATCTGCCAAATTTGCTCGAAAGTAGGAATAAATAGGAATAAGTAGGGATAAATAGGAATAAATAGGAATAAGTAGGAATAAGTAGGAATAAATAGGCTCATTTTTACCTCTTTTTTCCGACTCTAAAAAGGGGTACTAATAGGCTCAAAAAAAGTATGGAGCTTTGAGTTTTTGGGTTAAAGTGCAGCGATAGCTGCTCTTTAAAACAAACAACGAATTAACCGCATTGCTATTGAATCAGTTGGCAGACAGGAAAACTAACAAAAGCAAGAAAATCTGGGATAAAGCCAAAAATCAGGGTCTTCCGGCATCATGGGGTAAAATGTAGTTAGCACTACATTTTACCCGAAAAGGACGATGGATTTTCATCTAGATACCTTATTAAACTTACCAAACGTTACAGTTTTCACTGCTTATGAAAAAGAAGGATTCTTCATTTTAAAATTAGAGTTGTTAA
>NZ_JADEWG010000220.1 GCF_015207735.1 [Phormidium] sp. LEGE 05292 | reverse complement strand
CAAGGGGACAAGGGGACAAGGGGACAAGGAGAAATTTTTCCTTCTGCCTTGGAGCCTTTCTTCCCTTCTGCCTTCAGAGAAATTCCTGCCTTGAATTCCGATGACGCGCTACAATCCCAGAGGAATCATAATTGCGCCAGTATATTACTTATGTTTCTTGATGAACTAACCCCCGTTTTTAAAGAAATAATCCAAAACCCTGTTTCCTTTATGGGTGGATTTCTTTCTGGTATGTTTCGCCTTAGCTTAAATGACGATCCCGTGAAAAGCTGGCTAGATCAACAATCAGGTGTTACCACCCCTAGTCCCACCACCACTGAAGGTAACAATGGCAGAAGTAGTGGGCCACAAACAATTTCGATCGAATGATAACTACTTCTTAAGTATCATTACTCATTAAAAAAGCTAGGTCTACCAACTTTGAGTATAGGACTTACACACTCTGGAGCCTGAAACTTAGATCCTCCCTAGCCCCCCTTCCCAAGGGGGGAACTTAATAACCCCCTTGGGAAGGGGGTTGGGCGTACTCAGTGCGTCAGTCCTAAAGTAGACCTTTTTGCTTAAAAAATAATACCTAAGACGTATTGCCTAATAAGTGTTTTTGCTTTATCTGGAAATAGCATTTCTGTAGTTCATCTAAAGTTAGAGGCTCTATGAAAAAAGCCTCTTTAAGATTATTAATAGGAGACGCTTGGGCATGAATCGCAGGAGCAATATCTGAACAACTGCCCCACTCAAAAAGCGGCTTTTGTAGAGAGGAGGAAGATAAATGACAGAAGCTACTGGGCCTCTAGCTCAGGAACCTGCCCTAGACCGGGATTGTACCACACTGTCCCGTCATGTCTTGCAGCAATTACAAAGTTTCTCAGCAGACGCACAAGACTTAAGTGCTTTAATGAATCGCATTGCTTTGGCGGGAAAATTAATTGCTCGCCGCATGAGTAGAGCAGGTTTAATGGAAAATGTCCTGGGATTTACTGGGGAGGTAAATGTACAGGGAGAGTCTGTCAAAAAGATGGACTTATACGCTAATGATGTGTTTATCTCGGTGTTTAAGCAAAGTGGATTAGTTTGTCGCTTAGCTTCCGAGGAAATGGAAAAACCCTATTACATCCCAGAAAATTGCCCAATTGGACGTTATACTTTGCTCTACGATCCGATCGATGGTTCCTCCAACATAGACATCAATATTAATGTTGGTTCTATCTTTTCAATTCGCCAACAAGAAGGCATTGATGAAGATGGTTCTGCCTTAGATTTGTTACAAAATGGACACAAACAAATTGCCGCTGGTTATATACTTTACGGGCCGAGTACTATGCTGGTTTATTCGATCGGCAAAGGTGTTCATTCTTTCACACTAGATCCTAGTTTAGGTGAGTTTATTCTTTCTAACGAAAACATTCAAATTCCCGAACATGGGCCGATTTATAGTGTCAATGAAGGTAACTTTTGGCAGTGGGAAGAATCGATTCGGGATTACATCCGTTATGTGCATCGCCATGAAGGTTATACTGCCCGTTATGGTGGAGCATTAGTGGGAGATTTCCACCGCATTTTGTTTCAGGGGGGAGTATTTTTATATCCCGGCACGAAGAAGAAACCAGAAGGTAAATTGCGGTTGCTTTATGAAGCAGCACCTTTAGCTTTTTTAGCCCAACAAGCTGGTGGTCGTGCTAGTACCGGAATGCAAGATATTATGGATGTAATACCCCAGAAATTGCATGAGCGTGTGCCGCTAATTATTGGCAGTAAAGAGGATGTTGCTTTAGTGGAATCTTTTATTACTGAAGCTGTTAGGGAAAGCCAGGAAAAAGCGATTCTTTAAAGTGAGTCGCGCGGTAATTGTCAGTTCATAAATATTTAATTTACACCAACCAGTTCGCACAGTAGATACTAGTAAAACAGGAAGAACATGACAACCAATCATATCTTAGAAATTCAAGAATACGGTCAAAGCATCTGGATGGATAATTTGACTCGCGATCTGATTGAGTCCGGTGAACTTAAACGAATGATTGAAGATCGTGGGATTAAAGGGATTACTTCTAATCCGGCGATTTTTGAAAAAGCGATCGCAGGCAACAAAATCTACGATGCCGATATCGAAAAAGGCATCCGGGAAGGTTTACCAACTTACAAGATTTACGAATCTCTGATTTTTGACGATATTCGTCATGCTTGCGATATCTTCCGTCCAGTTTACGAACAGTCAAATGGATTAGATGGTTACATCAGCATTGAAGTACCACCTACCATTGCTCACGACACCGAAGCTACCATTAACGAAGCCCGCCGTTACTATCAAGAAATCGGTCGGGAAAACGTGATGATTAAAATTCCTGGAACTAGCGCCGGATTACCCGCAGTTGAGCAAGTAATTGCCGATGGAATTAATGTGAATGTGACACTGTTATTCTCAGTAGACAGTTACATTAATACGGCTTGGGCTTACATTTCTGGCTTGGAAAAACGGGCTGCTGAAGGTAAAGATATTAGCAACATTGCTTCGGTTGCTAGCTTCTTCCTCAGCCGGATTGATTCTAACATTGACGGTCGGATCGATCGCAAATTGAAAGCGGGTGTGGAGAACATTAACGTCGAAGCAAAATTGCGTGATGTGAAAGGGAAAGTTGCCATTGCTAACGCCAAGATTGCTTACCAAAAGTATAAAGAGATTATCGAGAGCGATCGCTGGCAAGCACTAGCCGCCAAAGGTGCCAAAGTCCAACGTTTATTGTGGGCTTCTACTAGCACCAAAGACCCCCATTACAGCGATGTCATGTACGTTGATGAATTGATCGGTCCCGATACAGTGAACACTTTACCACCGAACACGATCGAAGCTTGCGCCGATCACTGTGATGTAGAGAATCGGGTGGAATCGAAAGTCGAAGAAGCTTACTCCCTAATCGAAAACCTCAAAGATCCAGACATTGACATTGACATTAATCAAGTCATGGATGAACTTCTCACCGAAGGAATTGAGAAATTTGTGCAACCCTTCCAATCCTTAATGGATTCTTTAGAAACCAAGGTAAAACAACTGGAGCCAGTTTAAATTAAGGCTATCGTTGCTGCTCATCCCCTTGATGTAGAGACGTTGTATACAACGTCTCTACTCTACTCAGGGGAAGCAGCTTTTCCTCAATCACCACTGTTGTGTTGCCAAATTGGAGACTACTGCCATGTTAAGTACCAACAACACCAGCCTGAACGCCCAGCTTGATGCTGACGAAAAAGCGAGACTTGGCGAACTAGAAACCGTCATCGAACGGGGACTTCAGACTTTTTATGAAGTCGGCAAAGCTTTGGAAGAAATTCGGGAACAGAAACTGTACCGAGAAACTCACAAAACTTTTGAGGCTTATTGCCGAGATAGGTGGGGAATTGCCAGACAGACAGCTTATCGTTTCATTGATGCTGCCCTAGTTATCGAAAATTTGTCACCCATGGGTGACAAAATTCCGACGAAAGAGCGTCAAGTTCGTCCCTTGACTCAACTTCCACCAGCGTTACAGTTAGAAATTTGGCAACAGGCAATAGAGTTAGCGCCAAATGGTATTCCCACAGCCGCAGCAGTACAGCGGTTAGTTGACGAAAAACTCTCATCACCGAAGACAACGCGAAACTCTGCGGGTAATCTCTCGGAAGTAGAACAGTTGCGCCAAGAGAATCAGCGACTCAGAGAGCAAATTCGGCGACAGAATATCGAGAGGGAAAAGCGTTCAGCTGAAGTAGCGGCAGAATTAGAAAGGTTGCGGGAAGAAAACAGACAACTCAAAGCCGAACTTAGACAGCGAGATATTGATTGGGAACGTCGTTTAGCTTATGAAAGGGAGAAAATTAGAGCCGAAGTGAGAGCCGAATTGAAAGCTGAATATGAAGGAATCATTAATTCTTTAACTGCTCAAGTCAAGGAATTAACGCAACAGTTAGAAGAAATACGGTTACAAATTAAGTCGTAATCGAAAATTGACACATATATATAAGGTAGAAAGAACAAAATGGTCACACTGTTACCCAATCCCCTGCGCGTAGGCTTACAACAAGAAAAGATGCCCGAACCACAAATTCTAGTGATCTTCGGTGCATCTGGCGACCTCACTCAACGCAAGTTAATTCCGGCAATTTATTATTTAAGAAGAGAACGACGACTACCACCACAAACTACGATCGTAGGCGTGGCGCGTCGAGACTGGAGTCATGATTATTTCCGCGAACAAATGCGGAAAGGATTAGACGAATTTTCTGAAGGCGTGGGTAGCGAAGAACTTTGGCAAGAATTTGCTCAAGGTTTGTTCTATTGTTCCGGTGATATTGACAACCCAGACAGCTATCAAAAACTCAAAGCATTTTTAGCAGAGTTAGATGGTCAAAGAGGTACGAGAGGAAATCGGGTATTTTACCTATCAGTTGCACCCAAATTGTATGGGGAAGCAATTAAACAGTTGGGAAATGCGGGGATGACTGCTGATGCGACAAAAACCCGCGTGGTGATTGAAAAACCTTTTGGTCGAGATTTAGGAACTGCTAGGGCACTGAACCGAGTTGTAACTCAATATTGCAGAGAACAACAAGTTTATCGGATTGACCACTATTTGGGGAAAGAAACCGTACAAAACTTATTAGTCTTTCGGTTTGCCAATGCGATTTTTGAGCCTTTGTGGAATCGGCAATTTGTCGATCACGTTCAAATTACTGTAGCTGAAACTGTAGGCGTAGAAGACCGTGCAGGTTATTACGAAACCTCTGGGGCGTTGCGTGACATGGTGCAGAACCATTTAATGCAAGTATTTTGCTTGACGGCAATGGAACCGCCTAACTCTTTGGAATCTGATTCTGTGCGGACAGAAAAGGTCAAAGTTTTGCAAGCGACACGCTTGGCAAATGTCCATGATTTAACTCAATCAGCAGTTCGGGCGCAATATTCAGCTGGTTGGATGAAAGGGGAAAAAGTGCCGGGATATCGTGAGGAACATGGAGTCGATCCTAATTCCACTACGCCAACTTATGTGGCGATGAAATTGATGATTGATAATTGGCGTTGGCAAGGTGTACCTTTTTATTTGCGAACTGGGAAACGGATGCCGAAAAAAGTATCGGAAATAGCGATTCATTTTCGGGAAGTGCCTTATTTATTATTTCAGTCGGCAGCCCAACAAGCCAGTGCGAATGTGTTAATTATGCGAATTCAACCAAACGAAGGAATTGCTTTGCGGTTTGAGGTGAAAATGCCTGGTTTAGAAGTGCGAACTCGGACTGTAGAAATGGACTTTGGTTATGGCACAGCTTTTGGTAAAACTAGTGGCGACGCTTACGATCGCTTATTGTTAGACTGCATGATGGGCGACCAAACTTTGTTTACTCGCGCTGATGAAGTAGAAGAAGCTTGGCGAGTAGTTACTCCCGCACTTACAGCATGGGAAACTCCCACAGACCCCGCCTTAATTCCGCAATATGAAGCGGGAACTTGGGAACCAGCAGAAGCAGAATTGCTGATTAACCGTGATGGTAAACGTTGGCGAAGACCCTAATTTAAGAAGGCTCCAAGGCAGAAGGAAATAATTAACCTTTTTCTACTTCATAGTTATTTTTGCTACTCTGCACTAATTGCTCGTTGGTCATTTGTTATTAATAAGTAGAAGCAAATGACCGATTACCAACTACCAATTACCAACTACCAATTACCTAATTAACTATGACTACCTCATCTGCACCATTAGTTTCGTTACAAGCACCAAAAGATGTATCTGTCGCGGATATTGAAACCGAACTAAGTCAAATTTGGCAAAGTTACGGTGATGGCGAAGGTGCTTTTGCAGCTGCAACTAGGGCAGCAACTTTTAGTTTAGTAATTTATGAACCAGAAGAAACCCAACAACTTTTAGCGGTTTTAGGATATTATATGGGGCCGATTGATGGCATTGAAGGGCCTCGGACTCAAGCAGCTTTAGAAGTTGCCCAAAAAGCTTTGGGATTGGAAGTAACCGGAAAGTCTAATTCTGAAACTTTGGCGAAATTAAAAGAGGAAATTGCCAAAAAAGGTGATGGTTTAAAAGCGGATGGTAACGGGGCAAAAAGTACCCAATATGCGTTGGATACTTCTGGAGCTGGTTTTGCTGATGCGATCGCTTCTGTGAATCCTTGTCGCATTATTGCGCTGTGTCCAACTGTGGGTGAAGATGCAGGTGTAAACGCCCAAGTTTCTGCTTATTGTCCGGTTCAAAAACGCACTAGCACGACGTTAATTTGCTGTGAATATATTACTCTGAGAGGGACACAAGCTGCTTTAGATCGGATTAGTGGGATGATTCCAGAATTGGCGATCGCAGATTTGCCCAAATTCGTTTGGTGGAAAGCAACACCCGATCCCAACCACGATTTATTTAAGCGCATTGCTGAGTCTAGCAATTCCATTATTCTTGACTCTTCTCACTTCAATAGTACAGAAGAAGATTTGCTAGTGGTGCAAGATTTGATTGAGTCAGGATTAAATATTGCTGACTTGAATTGGCGGCGTTTGTTCAATTGGCAAGAATTAACCGCAGAAGCATTCGATCCACCAGAACGTCGTCCTCATGTCAAGGAAATTGATCAAGTAACAATTGATTATGAAAAAGGCAATCCAGCACAAGCTTTAATGTTTTTAGGTTGGTTTGCGAGTCGGTTACAATGGCATCCAGTTGCTTATGAACATCAAGGCGGCGAATATGACATTAAAAAGATTAAATTTGTCGGTGCAGATCAACGACAAATTGAAGTAGAATTAGCCGCAATTCCGATCGCCGCTGGAGAAATACCCGGTGATTTAATTGGGTTACGTTTAATGTCAACTAATCCCCAAGCTGACTGCTGCACAATTTTATGTTCCCAAATCGCAGGTTGTATGCGAATGGAATCTGGCGGTGGCGCACAAAATTGTCGCATTGAACAAGTAACACCAATGTTCGATCAACAAGCAGAAAAGTTATTGAGTCAGCAGTTACAACGCTGGAGTCGTGATGTGTTATACGAAGAAAGTATGACAGTAACGGCGCAAATTCTCAAGTTAGTAAATCGGTAGTGGGTAGTGGGTAGTTGGTAATTGTTGAATCAGGAATTGGCAGATCTATGAGATATTAAATGAGAAATTCCCACTACCAACTACCAACTACCAATTACCAAACATGGGTTTAATAATTGCCGGAGAACGCAGCGGGGTAGGTAAAACAACTGTCACGCTTGCCCTGCTTGCTACTTTAAAACATCGCCATTTAGAAGTACAATCTTTTAAGGTTGGGCCAGATTACATTGACCCAATGTTTCATCATTATGTTACTGAAAAACCCTGTCGAAATTTAGATCCAGTACTGACTTCGGAAACCTACGTCAAGCAATGTTTTTCCCGTCATATTCAAGGAGTAGAATTTGCTTTAGTTGAAGGGGTGATGGGGTTGTTTGATGGGGTAAGGGTGACTGGGAATGGGGAAGAAGATAAGTTTTTTGCTAGTACTGCACATATTGCTCGGTTGTTGAATTTACCTGTATTATTAGTGATTGATTGTAGTCGATTGTCGGGTTCTGTCGCTGCGATCGCACAAGGTTTCAGCACTTTTGATCCTAGAATTAAGATAGCTGGTTTAGTATTAAATCGGGTAGGAAGCGATCGACATTTAGAACTTTTAAAAGATGCTTTGTTACCTTTGAATTTGCCGATTTTAGGAGTTTTGCGCCGAGAAGATGATATTGCAATTCCCGATCGACATTTAGGTTTAATACCCACCGCCGAACTTCCCCAATTGGATGCTGTAATTGAGAAATTAGTCCATTTAGGAGAAACCTGTTTTGACTGGGAAAAACTTCTCCCAATGCTGAAAAGTCAAGTAGAACAGTCATCTTGCCTGTCATTGCTAAATTACCAGTCCCCAGTCCCCAGTCCCCAATCC
>NZ_JADEWG010000021.1 GCF_015207735.1 [Phormidium] sp. LEGE 05292 | reverse complement strand
TCCCCATCCCCTTGTCCCCCAGTACCCAGTTCCTAAAAACTATTCATTCATATTTCTGTAAGTTGCTACCGCTGAAGGAGATATGCGGTTTAAGTATCTGAAGATCCAATACTTAAACACGGTATCTAAAATCACAGGGAAAGTAGCAATAAACAAAAAGATAAAATCACGATTTTCTGGTAATCCTAAATGGCGGGCAACATTTTCTAAAAGTACTTCCCAACCATGTGGGGAATGAAAGCCAACGAAGATGTCAGTGAACAGAATAATAATAAAAGCTTTGGCGCTATCGCTGAGTCCATACACAATTTCATCCATAAAGGATTTCAAAATTGCAATTTCCCGACGACTAAACATAATTATTACGGCAAACATACCTAATGCTGCTAAGTCGGAAAAAACATTTTTAACTGCATTCGCGCTGGTGCGTTGGGATTCTTCGGCTATTTCATTTGCTCTTTCTTGCAGTTTTTCTTCAATTTTTTCTGACTCAAGTTTTGGTGTTCCCGAAATTAAATAATCAAACCGTAGGCGCTCCTCAAACTTTTTCAGCTCTTCCAAAGCTTCTGCTTCCAAATCTTTATTGATGAATATACTAATTTTGTTTTTCTCAATTAACTTGTCAACAATGGGCCCCGCCACTGCCAACTTAAACAATTGGAAAGTTAACAAAGGCACAATAATTAAAGTTAGAATAAATCTCAGAGAAACCGCTGTTTTAGCTTTAGAACTTCGGTATTTTTTAATAACTTCTTGTTCCGATTCCGGGTCTAATTCTCGTTGAATTTTATTTAAAGTTGAAAAAATTGACCTGGGTAGTACTCCGGTTTTATCAACGACTGTTTCAAATTTGTTAGGATCTTCTTGAGACACACCAAACAATTGGTTTTCATTGTTTAACCCCTCAGCAGCCATAGCTTCGGTACGTTCCAGTTTGTTATTATTTTTCGGAACGACGATTAAGGAAGTAGATGTGTTTTGAGCATTAATTCTGGTTTTTGGTCTGTACTTGGCGATTACTTGGTCGATAAATTTCAGTTTTTCTAATGTTATCGTGACCTGTTCGGAATTAGCTGTTCTTTGGTAAGCTTTACCATTATTATCGGCTGAGCTTCCTGAAGATTTGCCAAGTGTTTGGCTAGTAATTAAATTGAGGAAAGAGCTACTAGCTTTAAATTCTCGCAGGCGATTAGCGGCAATAGTTAAATTTTGTCTTAATTCTGACTGAAAATATGCTTTGACACTATCGCCATATTCAGTTTGATTGACAGAAATTTTCTTGCCTTCAAAATATTCGTCTTCAATGGCTTTAATTTGTAAAGCGGCGTTGTAGGCTTGTTCTAAGGCTCTTTCTGGGGTGTCAAAGTACCAATCTCTAACCGATCGTACTAACCCGTGAATTGAAGTAAAAATGCTGTTAATCATGACACAGAGGGTTGTGAATTTGGTCTTTTAGTTGTATTGGGCTATCTTTATAGAATGAGTTTTTCAATGTATGTGGTATGATAACAGATTCGACGGAGGAGAAACGGTGTTTTCTGAATCTCTTTGGATTTCTGGTTCCAGCCGTAGTGGAAAAACCGCACGTTTGATAGAGCAGTTTTGCCATTGGTCAGAGTTAGGCTTTGATTTAGCAAATTTAGGTGCAGGAGATACTTTGGCGGGTGAAAGAGTTTCTTTCAGGAAACGTCATTTAATTGCCAAGCAAGGTGTCCCAGCAGTTTTAGTGTTTGCGGCTAATGGAGATAATCGCATTGAATTGACCGATCGCATCGCCGCTGCTAAACCTAATCTAGCTGTACAAACTACCACACCTTTAGCTTTTTTTGAAAATGAAGTAACTTTATTTTGGCCTTTATTAATTCAACAGTTGAATTTGCCTGCACAATTTCCCCTGCGTCTACGTCCAGAGGCGGAACAAGAGTTTGCAACTGGGCTATGGCGACCGGAATTAGACCAGGGAATTGCGGTAAAAATGGGGGTGAATGAATATAGATTGGTGCGACGTGCTTTAGACTTATTACTATTAGCAGGTTTAAGCGGTACACCAATCGAAGACCTACCGCAAATTTTAGAACAAGGTTTTCCCAATGAGCAAGAAAATGATGATTCTCCTGTAACTAATAGAGTGACAATTCCTTTGGAAATGTTGCGGCGTTGGCGAGATTGGTGTTGGCAAAAAGGTTTATTAACTTACGGGATTATTGCAGAATTATATTGGCGATATTTGTTACCTAATCAAACTTATCAGCAGCATTTAAAGCGACGCTATAAAGTGGTTTTAGCGGATGATGTAGATGATTATCCAGCGATCGCAGGCGATCTTTTTGAGTTTTTGTTAACTCATGGTACAATTGGCGCGTTTACTTTTAATCCTGAAGGAAGAGTCAGGTTAGGTTTAGGTGCTGACCCCGATCATTTAGCAACATTAGCTTCCCGTTGTCGAGTAGAAAGGTTAACTAATCGACCTGAAAAATCTTTAGCTGATACTTGGGGAATGACTTTAGTAGAAGCTGTCAGCGATCCGATGTTAATGTTTAGTTTGCCGTCAGAAATCCAATCAATTCAAACAACTTCGCGATCGCAATTGTTACGCCAAACAGCAGAAGTAATTATTGATGCAGTTAATTCGGGAAAAGTCAAACCGCAAGAAGTAGCCGTAATTGCACCTGGTTTGGATGCGATCGCACGTTATACTTTAATCGAAATTCTTTCTAATAAAGGTGTTGATGTTGAGTCTTTAAACGATCAACGTGCTTTGGCTAGTTCGCCAATTATCCGCGCTTTACTAACTTTATTAGCTTTAGTTTATCCCGGTTTAGGCAGGTTGGTAGATAAAAATGCGATCGCAGAAATGTTAATCGTTTTAAGTGCTAGACAAGTATATAGCGGAGAGCCTAATTCTCAATCTAAAATAGAACATTGGATCGATCCAGTTCGCGCAGGTTTATTAGCAGATTATTGTTATAAACCAGACCTGGAATTACCGGAATTATTGCCTGTAAAAACCTTTGCGCGTTGGGATAGATTAGGGTATCGTGCAACTCAAGCTTATGAGGAGATTGTGCAGTGGGTATCAGAACAGCGATCGCAACAAGAACAGCATCTTATTCCTAACCCAGTTTACGTTTTAGACAGAGCAATTCAACGCTTTCTTTGGCATGGTAGCTATCTTCCTTATGACCAATTATCAGCATTGCGAGAGTTAATTGAAACCGCTCAACAATACTGGGAAGTTGATGCCAGAATGCGAAAAATTGAAACTAGTAATCCCTTACCTAATACTACCATTGGTCGCTTTATTCAATTGCTCAAAACTGGGACAATTACTGCTAACCCTTACCCAATTAGACTATTTGGAATCACCAAGCAAGCAGTAACTTTAGCTAATATTTTCCAATACCGTTCTAGTCGCAGATTTCATAAATGGCAATTTTGGTTAGATGCGGGTTCACCCCTTTGGTTAAGTGGAGGTGCAGCCAACTTATTTGGCGCACAATTGTTCCTACAAAATCGCTTTGCTCAACCTTGGACAACAGAAGATGAAAATAGAGAAGGTGAGGAAAGATTACAAAGAATTTTAAAAGATTTGCTCAGTCGAACCGGAGAGAGACTTTACTTGTGTCATAGCGACCTAGCTGTGAATGGACAAGAACAAAATGGCCCCTTAGTAACATTAATAAATGCGGCTGTTCCTGTGCTTACCCTAAATTAATTCTAGGACTTACGCACTGTTTAAAAAGGAAAAATCATCTTTCCCACTTGTCCCCCCATCTGTTTAATTTCTTTGATGACCATGAATTAGCCCTGCTTGGGAAGGGGGTTGGGGGATCTGAGTGCGTAAGTTCTAAAGTCGTAGGTTGGGGTAGCGACAGCGTTACTCAACACTGCTAGTTGTCCGCCGATTACTCTTTGGATAGATTTCAGTATATTCCCTTGGATACAATTTTGGCTTTTCTATTAAGTAGCAAGCTTCAAGTTTCCTCAATGCTTCTAATTTAGCTTCTGACTTTAGTCTATAATCTTGAGCCAGTAAGTTGAACATTTCTCGCAAAACAATCACGATTAAATATACAGCCAAAGTTACTAAAACTCCAGCCACTCCCACAAATAAAGTTAGATGGTTCATTATTCCTGTCCTCGAAAATTGATTTAGAGTGAATACAAGCGATTTGGACAATAGTATAGAAAGTTCCAAAGTTTTGGCATTGCCAAACAGTTATTTCAGTTTTTTGTTAATTAAAAACTGTGATGCCTTTTCCCAATTTATTTAGACTGGCTATGGTGAAATTTTTCTATTTTAGATCGTAGAATTTATTTGAAGTCTGCCACGATATTTCTTCCTTGCATTCAATTTTGATTAGTTGTGCTTGAGACTGGTATGTATTAAATGATGGCACTTACGTTCTTAGAATAAAAGTATAATTAAGTACACTTATTAAAAAAATATAAAGTTTATCTTAAAGTATGGAGATTTTACTTAAGTAAAATTATCTCGTACAAGGGTTTTAACCTATAACTTGACCAAAGTGTGATTTTGAAGATTAAATAAAGAATTTTAGAAATAGTTGACGAATTTAGAGCTAATAAAGTAATATAAATTTTTTAACAACTTTATATAACAGACCATAAAGTAGACAACTCCTGCTGCTCGCGCCAGAATTCGCTTTGTTTGCAAATTTTTATTTTGAATCCTACATATACGCACCTTTATCCCGCACTTACCGCGAATTTAGCCAGTCTTTAATTTCTTGTGCTAACCAGAGACATTCTATTGCACTCAATCCTAAACCAAAAGAATACCTTTTATCTATAGTTTGAATAGTTACCATTTCTTCTTCTGTGCCATTTGCTTGAAAAGAGTTATGATGGCTAATTTGTACGCTTTGAAAAACATCTTGAATATCGGAAATATAACCTTTTCTCTGATGAGCACAGTGATTGAATAGCCATTTCTCTATTAAGAAGCTTTGCGCTTTAAACGTGATTATTTGATAGCCAAATTTATTGATTAAGAAGCGATAACCTAAGAAAAGCCAAAGTGACAATAATAGGCTGTGTAAGCTGAAAGAAAAAACGGAAGCAGTCAGCATGGCTTGAATAATTAGGACTATACTGCCAAAACTAAATTGAGCTAACAATAATATGACGATTACACATACTAGTCCGTCTCCAAAGGATAGTTCCTTACTAGGGAGTTTAATAAATAAACTATGTCGCGATCGATTAATTTTAATTCTATTTTCTTGAGGCTGAGTAACTTTTTTAACAGGGAGACTATATGCGCGATTATTTTTTAATGCTTTTAAAGCTTCTTCAGCTTTAGCAAAACGTTTTTCTACCGATGGTTCTGTAAGTTTCTCAATCCATTGAATAAATTTGGTGTTAGCATTAGTGCGATCGCTAAAATGAATGCGTAAATCTTTTTGCGGTAAATCTGCCGGAGAAGTTCCAGTTAATAAATGAATTAAAGTTGCTCCCAGTGCATATAAATCAGAAGCAGGAACTGTTCTTCCCCCGAATTGTTCGATTGGTGCATAACCGTAAGTTCCCACAACAGTAAAAGTTGCTCCTTCGGCAGCGGCTTTGTCTTGCACTGCACCAAAATCTACTAAATATATTCGTTTATTTTCACCTAAAATTACATTGCTAGGTTTAATATCTCGGTGGAAAACCGGAGGATTTAATTCATGTAAATAACTTAAAATATTTAATAGTGATTCAGCAATTAGGCGTACTTCTTTTTCGGTGAACCTTTTCCCTATTTTTAGTAAATCTTTCAAAGATGCACCAGGAATATATTCCTGCACTAAACAAAACCAAAGCACTCGCTCATCAAGAGAAAAATAATCTCGATATCGGGGAATTTGCGGATGTTTTAAATGTTTGAGAATTTGCGCTTCTCGTTCAAATAGTTTCAAATCATCCCATTGAATATCGCCGCCAAAAGCTAGCAGTTTCACAATCACTTTTTCTGAAGGTTTAGTTTCTAAATCTTCAGCTAACCAAGTTTGTCTTCCCGCATTGTGACCTAACTTTTCTTTTAGCTGGTAACGTCCTTGCAAAACTTGTTCTACTTGCAGCATATTTCCCATTCCCTTTGCCAATTACTTCATTCTATCTTGTGGTTGTTCTACTGTATCTATACTATTGACAAAAGTATAAACAATGCCAAAAACTACGAAAAAGCTTAAAGCAAAACCGCTTAAAGATAAGAATATTAAACGTCCATAATTGACTGGTTTGTTAATAGTACTATACTTATTTGTACAATAATTTTTCTTAACTAAAACAGGTTCTTGTAAAGCTTTTAATGCTTCTCTAGCAGAATTAAATCGCTTTTCTACTGCTGGTGTTGTGAGTTTTTCTAACCAACTGCTAAAACCAGGACTAAATAGCATTGTATTAGCAAATTTAATTCGCATTTGTTGTGTCAAATCAGCAGGAGAAATCCCAGTTAATAAATGAATTAATGTTGCTCCCAGCGCATATAAATCAGAAGCGGGAACTGCTTTTCCCCATAATTGTTCTGGGGGAACATAACCATTCGTACCGACTACAGTAAAGGTGACTCCCTCGGCTTTGGCTTTGTCTTGAACTGCACCAAAATCTACTAAATAAATTTTGCGGTCTTTTCCTAAAATTAAGTTACTTGGTTTAATATCTCGGTGCAATACTGGTGGACTTAATTCATGCAAAAAAATCAAAATTTCTAATATTTGAATAGCAAAAGAACGTACTTCTGGTGGGTAAAAAATTCTTCTTTGATTGAGCATTTCTTGTAATGAAATACCTGGGATATATTTTTGCACTAAGCCAAACCAAAGTAACCCAGAACTTGTTTGCTCATCAAGGGAAAAGTAGTCAATGTATTGAGGAATTTTTGGATGATTTAGATTAGCTAAGACTTGAGCTTCTCTTTCAAAAAGTTTGATTTCTTGCCAGTCTGTTTGGGGACTAACAGCTAATAATTTGACAATTACTAATTCTTTTGATTCTGATAAAATGTCTTCAGCCAACCAAGTTTGCCTTCCAGCATTTTTGCCTAATTGCTGTTTTAATTTATAGCGATCGCCTAAAATTTCTTGAGTATCTAGCATGAGCTTTTCCTCTGTTTATATTTGTTCAATCCAGTCTTGCATTTGTTGACTTAACCACTGACTTTCATCTGGATTTAAGTCTTGACCAAAACAGTATTTTGAAAAGTTAGTTTCTAGAATTATTCCTTGATAATTTATAAATTTGAATTGCTTAATTTGAGCGGTGTCTAAGTAATGTCGCCAATAAGTCCACCCCCATAATTTTTGCTCTAATACAAAATTTTTGCGATCGCCAAAGATGCAATAATCTGTTATTCGTACCTTACGGAACCGAAAGTGAGATAGTAATTTAAATAATTCTTTGCTCAAGGCTGAACTGAATTTTTCCATCATCATAAATGTAAAAAATAGCATAGTCACTAATACAAATGCCAAGGAAAAATTTAAATAATTGACTATAATAGCACTTACAATTACAGCCAGCGAGCTACCTAAGAGTAAAAAAACAGCTAAAAGACTAATAAAAGATGAAGCTGCTAATATTAATTTTAAAATCAAAGCGATCGCATCGAAAAAGATTAAAATTCCTCGTCCCTGAATTTCAACTTTTAACTGAGTAGGAGATTGCCATAATTGAATTTTACTTTCAGGAAATAGCGAATTTTTTTGTAGTGGTGCATTCAAATAACGATTAGCTTTTAAATCAGTTAAAGCCTCTTGTGCAGTTTGATAACGCTGACTTAAATCCGGTGCCGTGAGTGCTTCAATCCAATAAACCAAGTTAGGATTAATACTAACGCGATCGCGAAATTGAATCTTTAAATTCTTTTGCGGCAAATCCACAGGCGCAACACCTGTTAAAATATGAATTAAAGTTGCACCTAAAGAGTAAAGATCGGAAGCGGGAACAGCACGTCCCCAAAATTGTTCTAATGGCGCATAACCCGCCGTACCCACAACAGTAAAAGTTACACCTTCCACCGCACCTTGTTCTTGAACCGCACCAAAATCTACTAGATATATTTTGCGATCTTCCCCTAAAATAAAATTACTTGGTTTCAAGTCTCGATGTAGCACAAGTGGGGAGAGTTCGTGCAAATAACAAAGAATTTTTAATACTTGAACAGCTAGCGATCGCACTTCTTTTTCGGTAAAATGCCTCCCAGCATCTAACAAATTTTGCAGCGACTTTCCCGGAATATAATCTTGCACCAAAGCAAACCAGTATAAACCAGAACCAACCTGTTTATCCACAGAAAAATAATCTCGATATTTGGGAATCCGGGGATGAGAAAGATTTTTTAAGACTTGTGCTTCCCGTTCAAAAAGTTTAAAGTCTTCCCATTGCATTTCCGGGCTAAAAGCCAAAAATTTAACGATTACTTTTTCCTCTGAAGACACACTTTGATCTACAGCAATCCAGGTTTGTCTCCCCGCATTCTGCGCTAGACATTCTTGCAATTTGTATCTACCCTGTAACAAATGCCCTGCTTGCAGCATCACCACTCCTTGCAGACCTATTCCTTACTAATTTAGCTGCAAATGACAAAATTGAGCTCGTTGTGAGCACTTTAGTGCTACTTTGACAACTGGGAAATCAGAAAACCAAGTTCGTTGTAAGCACTTTAGTGCTACTTTGACAACCGGGAAATCAGAAAACCAAGTTCGTTGTAAGCACTTTAGTGCTACTTTGACAACTGGGAAATCAGAAAACCAAGTTCGTTGTAAGCACTTCAGTGCTACTTTGACAACCGGGAAATCAGAAAACCAAGTTCGTTGTAAGCACTTCAGTGCTAACGCACCGCTACGCTAACAGTGGGATTTTGAGCTAAGACTAGGACTAAAGTCCTGACAACGAACTTATTCAAAATTTCTAATCTCTAGCAAAGGGATTGTATTGAAACGTGAAATAAAAACCTTGTTCTTGCAAAGTTCTTTCCTGCAACCCCACATTAACTAAAGGTAAACCATAATCAAAACGGAAACGTAATTTTTCGCCCATTTGCCATTGCAAACCCACGCCGATCGAAGCTAGAGTACGAGGGTCAGGATTTTCCCTATTGCCATTATTCCAAACTGTTCCCACATCAGCAAAAGGAATAATTTGCAAAACACCAGGACGATCGCGCAACCGAAAAATTGGTATTCTCACCTCCACAGAACCTAAAATGCCATTATCCGTGAGAAATAAATCTTGACGATAACCCCGCACACTATCATCACCACCGATCGCAAACTGTTCTAAAGGAACTAAAGGGCGATCGGCAAACTGCATATCTGTTCTAATTAATAAAATAGGAGAACCAGAAGGATCGGAAGCATTTCCCCCTAAAAGACGTAACCATTGAGCTTGTCCTCGCCAAGCAAAAAATTGACCATCAGGCCCACTTTCTCGATTTGAAGCATCAAAAACATTAAGACCTACGCTAAACTGAGAACGAGCCGCAAACACCGATCGACTTTCTCGCTGCGTCCATTCTTGAAAAAATCTCATCACCCAAAGGCGCGTTTCTCCCTGATCGTTTGCACCCGGAGAAAGTGGAAAAGGTTCACCCAAAAGAGTAGTATTACTTTGGCGAGGATTCAGAGTTAAACCAAGAGCAAATTCTTTATTCGGCGTGAGAATAAGCGGTTGCCGAAAAGACAATTCATAATCGTAAGATACAGCCCCAATATCAACTTGATCGAAAGGTTCTTCAATAATGCTACTTTTAATCCAATCAAAACCCAAACGAATCGTACCATTGCGAGGATTCACAGGCAAAATGTAATTAGCCTCAACTTGGTTACTACCATTAGTATTTGAGTAAGTAACCGTAAAACTATCACCATTACCCGTTAAATTAGCTTCATTAATAGTCAGTTGGCGGCGAAACGCTCCCACACTTGGAGGACTGCTATTATCTAAATCAATTGAGGCGCTAAAAGTTCTTGCGGGTGTTACCTTTACTTCTAAAATACTTAAACCCGGACGAGTACCCGCCGAAAGTTCCGCCGAGATATTTCTAATTAAAGGATTCAGTTGGAGTAATTGCAAAGATTCCAATAAACGATTAACATTTAAAGGAGTTTTCGCACCTAATTGTAAGCGCGATCGCACATAACCAGGATTTAACCTCCCAGTACCAGTAACCTTAATCTCCTCAATCGAACCCTCCACCACCTGAATTTTCACCACCCCACCCGTGAGAGTTTGCGGCGGAATAAACGCACCCGAAGTAATATAGCCATTTTTAGTATAAAGTTCAGTTACAGCCGATCGCGCCTGCAACAACCGAGCAAAAGAAATATTCCCCACAAAAGGTTGCAAAACCTTGTCAAAATCTGCCTTACTAAAAACCGTACTCCCCACCACCTCGTACCCATCCACCTTAATTTCCCCAGGAATATCACTAGGTAAAGGTAATTCAGGAACACTAGGCAACGCAGAAGGCGGAATCAACAACTCCTCTGGCGGCGGTAAAGGTGTCGGCGTAAGTAACGGAGAAGGTAGCGGCGTTGTTGGCGGCTGGGGAAGACGTGGTACAGGAATCCGTTGAGCAAATAATGGACTAGTGCAGTATGGCAGAAATAATTGAGCAATGGAAAACAGGTAAAAAGCTGAAGATAAAAGCCTTCTTCCCTTCTGCCTTCTGGCACTAGTACTATTGACACAAAATATCAACTTCAGCCACGCAGCAGAAACCGGAAAACCGACAAACTTAGGCAACATCATAAAAGTTCGGGATAACTAACCAACCATCAAGTCATCGATCGGAACCATATTTTCGTCCTAAGAGTCTATCATTCAGCAATAGTTTTCATGAATTTTTTGTAAAAATTTCTCCACCTTACTCAATAACATCACTGAATTAGCGACAACCGAAAGATACTATGCTAGAAAGTTCTAGGTAAGAAGAAATCAAATTTATGGTTGCAACTCAAATCAAGCACGAAGTCAAAGACCTTTCCCTCGCCCCCCTTGGCAAACAACGCATTGAATGGGCGGGACGGGAAATGCCAGTATTAAAGCAAATCAGAGAAAGATTTGGCAATGAAAAACCCTTAGCTGGGATTCGCTTAGTCGCCTGCTGCCACGTTACCACCGAGACTGCAAATCTCGCCATTGCACTCAAAGCAGCTGGCGCAGACTCCTTGCTAATTGCCAGTAATCCCCTTTCCACCCAAGATGATGTAGCAGCTTGTTTAGTTGCAGAATATGGCATCCCCGTTTTTGCCATCAAAGGTGAAGACGCAGAAACCTATACTCGTCACGTCAACATTGCTTTAGACCACCGTCCGAATATTATCATCGATGACGGTTGCGACGTAGTAGCCACCCTAGTCAAAGAACGGCAAAATCAACTTGCCGACATTATCGGCACCACTGAAGAAACTACCACAGGAATTGTCCGTTTGCGTGCCATGTTCCGCGATGGCGTGTTAAGCTTCCCCGCCATTAACGTCAACGACGCAGACACCAAACACTTCTTTGATAACCGCTACGGTACCGGACAATCTACCCTCGACGGTATCATTCGCGCCACCAACATTTTATTAGCTGGGAAAACCATAGTTATTGCTGGATACGGTTGGTGTGGCAAAGGTGCTGCCCTCCGCGCCAGAGGCATGGGTGCTAATGTAATTGTGACAGAAATCGATCCAACAAAAGCGATCGAAGCAGTAATGGATGGTTTCCGCGTCCTACCAATGGCGGAAGCTGCACCTTTAGGCGATATTTTCATCACCGTTACTGGCAACAAGCACGTCATTCGTAGCGAACATTTTGATGTCATGAAAGACGGCGCAATTGTTTGCAACTCCGGTCACTTTGACATCGAAATTGACCTGAAAGCATTAGGACAAAAAGCCAACGAAGTTCGCACAGTGCGAAACTTTACTGAAGAATATCGCTTACAAAATGGTAAGTCAGTAGTAGTAATTGGTGAAGGTCGTTTGGTGAATTTAGCCGCCGCCGAAGGACACCCCAGCGCCGTAATGGATATGAGTTTCGCCAACCAAGCTTTAGCTTGCGAATTCTTAGCGAAAAACAAAGGCAAATTAGAAGCAGGTATCCACTCTGTTCCTGTGGAATTAGACAAAGAAATTGCTCGTCTAAAATTACAAGCAATGGGAGTTAGCATTGATAGCTTAACATCCGACCAAATCGAATACATGAACTCCTGGACATCAGGAACTTAATCGATAATAGGTAGTGGGTAGCGGGTAATGGGTAATAGGCAAGTGTATCCCAACTACCAATCACCCACTACCAACTACCCACAACCAATCACCAACTACCTAAAACCAAAAACTATGAAAGAGTGGATACTGCAAATCATGACTTCCCTCAATTA
The DNA here is from genome assembly GCF_015207735.1 of [Phormidium] sp. LEGE 05292. Taxonomy (GTDB): domain Bacteria; phylum Cyanobacteriota; class Cyanobacteriia; order Cyanobacteriales; family Aerosakkonemataceae; genus Floridanema. The sequence goes on along the minus strand of NZ_JADEWG010000021.1, from coordinate 61,723 downwards.
TGTGGGAATTGGCTTATTGATGTTTTTAGAAAATCTCTTTCCCCCCATACCTTCGGAATTAATTATGCCTTTGGCAGGGTTTACAATTTCCCAAAAACAAATGGAATTTTTCCCCGCCATTTTCGCCGGAGTCTTGGGAACAATGTTGGGTGCTTTGCCTTGGTATTATGTAGGTAAACTGGTCGGAGAAGAGAACATCAAACGGTTAGCCGATCGATACGGTAAGTGGATTTCAATTAGTAGAAAAGATATTGAAAAAGCAGACCAATGGTTTCACAGACACGGCGAAAAGGCCGTTTTTTTTGGTCGTTTAGTACCGGGAATTCGTACTCTGATATCTTTGCCAGCAGGTATCAGCAATATGAAGTTAATCCCATTTTTAATTTATTCTACGATCGGTACGACAATTTGGGTTAGTTTACTCACTTTCACTGGTTATAAATTAGGGGAAAACTATGAATTAGTAGATGAATATCTCGCCCCAGTTTCTAAAATTGTCGCTGTGATTTTGGTAGTTGCTTTGATTATTTGGATTGTCAGAAAAAGAATGAAAAATCAAATGTAATTGGGGCTGAATATGGATAGCACACATTTGCAAGAAATAATAAAACACATAGGTTACTTAGGAGTATGGGCAATTATTTTTGCTGAGTCGGGATTATTTATTGGCTTTTTTCTACCTGGAGATAGTCTATTATTTACGGCTGGTTTTATCGCTTCCCAACCTAATTTTTTTGACATTCGCGTGTTAGTATTTGGTGCTTTTGTCTGCGCGGTGTTAGGTGATAATGTTGGCTACACAACTGGCTATAAATTCGGTCGTCGCCTATTTGAAAAAGAAGATTCTTGGTTATTCAAGAAAAAGCATCTGATTAAAACCCAAAACTTCTATGAAAAGCATGGAAAAAAGACCATAGTCTTAGCAAGATTTTTGCCCATAATTCGCACCTTTGCGCCAATTGTCGCAGGTGTCGCCGCTATGCGTTACAAAACATTCATGGCTTATAATTTGATTGGCGGCTTTGGCTGGACTTTCGGTATAACTTTAATGGGATACTATTTAGGAACAGTAATTCCTGATGTAGATAAGTATCTCATACCAGTTATCTTGGTAATCATTGTTGTGTCTTTGATTCCATCAATTATTCATGTAATTCAAGAAAATCGAACGAAAAAAGACGAACAAGGTTAAACAATTTAACTATTAACTAGAAAATGGGAGGTATCTTTCTCAATAATAACCATAAATTTATCGCTACAGAACCACTAGGAAAAAGTGGTCAAAAGGGTGAACGCAAAGTTTGGGAAGCTGTCAAAAGCATATTTTCCCAAAGGGAATGTATTGCTTATTGGCGCTATCCCATTTTTTGCGAAGTCAGGAAAGTTCGTAAAGAACCGGATATTTTAATAGGTGATATGGAACTTGGTCTAATTGTTATTGAGGTAAAATCGATAACAATTGACCAAATTCTCGCTATTAATGGTCATCGTTGGGAGTTACGCAACTTTTATACTAATAGCAGCAACCCTTATGAACAAGCGGAAAATCAATTGTTTGGTTTGTTGGGATATTGCGATCGCGAACCCAACCTCCGCAGTCAAGTCAGTGGTAGAGTGATAGTAGCCTTACCCTTCATTTCCCAGCAGCAATGGCAAAACAAAGGTTTCGCTAAACTCCCCAGTTCGCCGCCTATCCTCTTCCAAGAAAATCTGTTTTTAGAAACCGAAAATCCCACATTTTTAGATAAAATTTGTCAAACTTCCCCCATAATTAAAGGGAAAAAACTGAACCTTGAACAGTGGAAATTACTGTTATCAGTATTAGGAGGAAATCCAGTTTTTCGGCGGAAGAACCTCACCCCCTCAGTCCCCCTCTCCGTAGACGGAGAGGGGGAAGTTAGAGGTGTATTTCCTCGCCTTTCTATAAACAAAGAAAGGAATATTAGCGGTGTCTTTCCCCCCCTCTCCGTAAACGGAGAGGGGGAAGGGGGGAGAGGTTTTCGCGCCAGCATTTTAGAACAAGTCAGACAACACTTATCAGAATTCGACTTACAACAAGAAAATATTGGTAAACAAATTCCCCCCGGAATGCAAAGAATTCGCGGAATTGCAGGTTCGGGAAAAACCGTTTTATTATGTCAAAAAGCGGCAAATATGCACTTAAAATATCCCGAATGGGATATTGCTTTAGTGTTTTTTAGTCGCAGTTTATACGAACAAATCATTACCCAAATAGATAAATGGATACGCCGCTTTAGTCATAACGAAGTTCAGTATAATCCAAACAATGAAAAGTTGCGCGTACTCCATGCTTGGGGTGCGAAAAATCAACCGGGACTTTACAGCATTATTTGTGAAGCAGCAAACGCCCCCAGATTAACAGTTTTTGACACCGAAAATAAACAACCAAATGAATCTTTAGCAGAAGTTTGTAGTTTCCTTTTAGAAAAAAATCCAATTCCCCAAATATTTGACGCTATTTTAATTGATGAAGGTCAAGATTTGATGGTAGATGAGGAATTCAAATTTCAAGATAAACAGCCTTTTTATTGGATGGCGTATCAAGCTTTACGACCTTTTGATGAACACCATCCCGAACAACGTCGCTTAATTTGGGCGTATGACGAAGCACAAAGTTTAGATAGTTTAAATATTCCTACAGCAGGCGAATTGTTTGGTGATGAATTAGCACATTTAGTAACAGGTCAATATCCCGATGGTATCAAGAAAACGGAAATTATTCACCGCTGTTATCGTACTCCTGACCCTATTGTAACTGCTGCTCATGCGATGAGTATGGGTTTGCTACGTCGCGGGGGAATGGTATCAGGAATTACGCGAACGGAAGATTGGCAAGCGTTAGGTTATGAAGTACAAGGTCGGTTTACTCGCGGTCAACAAGTGACTCTCAAACGTTTAACCGAAGGTTCTCCAAATCTTATCACAAAACTTTGGGAAAAGCCAGTTTTAGAGTTGGAAACTTATAATTCTAGACAGGCGGAGTTAAGGGCTTTAGCTGATAGTATTATAAGGGATGTTTTGTGCGATCGCCTCCAACCCAGCAAAGAAATTTTGGTCATAGTTTTAGGTTCGTTTTTCGAGGCGATGCAATTAGAAAATCATGTTGCTGAATTCTTAATGTCCGAAGGTATCGATATATTTATTCCTGGGACAACTGATTGTAACATTTTAAAGGGAGAGGTGGAGAATAGCGATCGAAACAAATTCTGGTGTGAAGGCGGCGTTACCGTCTCCCGCATTCATCGCGCCAAAGGTAACGAAGCAGACATGGTTTATGTAGTTGGTTTAGATAATATTGCCAAAGATGAAAGTAATATTAGATTAAGAAATCAACTATTTATCGCTTTAACCAGAACTCGCGCTTGGGTAAAATTAAGTGGCGTTGGTAACTATCAAATGTATGAAGAAATGCGCCGAGTAATTGCCAGTGGCGACACCTTTACCTTTACCTTCAATCATCGCCCAAAACGCGAAATTAGTGTCACCGATGCTGGGGAATTGTTAAAAAGATACGCAGCAGGTGGAAGAAACTTTCAAAATGCAGATTTGCGAGGAATTCAGTTAGCTGGTGCTAATTTACGAAGTGCAAATTTAATTAGTGTTAAGTTGAATAATGCTAATTTAAGCAATGCTAAATTGGATGGCGCAAAATTGGTAATTGCCGATTTGAGTAACTCAGATTTAAGTAACGCCAGTTTGCGAAAAGCTAAATTAATGGGCGCAATTTTAAGGGATGCAAATTTAAGCGGCGCAGATTTAAGTCGTGCAGATTTGAGTGATGCAGATTTGCGAAATGCAAAGTTAATAGGGGCGAAATTGTTGGGGGCAAATTTAAGTGCTGCTGATTTGACTAACGCAGATTTGACGGGAGCGAATATTGTGGGAGTTGAGTGGGGAGAGAATAAGGTATATTTATAGATATTATTTAAAATTTAAGATAAATCAATGAGCAGTAACCTAAAGATTTTTTCTTTTTTTGCAGGTTCAGGTTTTCTCGATTTAGGTTTTGAGTTAAATGGATTTGACATCCTATATGTCAACGAAATTTATTCCCCTTTTATGCAAGCATATCGTTATTCTAGAGAATATCTTAAAATAAGTGCGCCAAAATATGGGTATCATGAAAAAGATGTAACTAATTTAATCGAAGGAGAAGAAGCTTTAAATCTTTATTACTTTATACAGGATGCTCGTAAAGATGCGGATATTATTGGCTTTATAGGTGGGCCTCCCTGCCCTGATTTTTCCATTGGTGGAAAAAACCGAGGTAAGGAAGGAGATAATGGTAAGCTTTCAGCTTGTTATATTGAATTAATTTGCCAACAGAAGCCGGATTTTTTCTTGTTTGAAAATGTCAAGGGATTGTGGAGAACTAAAAAACACCGGACTTTTTTTGAACAACTTAAACGTCAGCTAATCCAATCAGGCTATATATTAGTAGAACGTCTAATTAATGCTATAGAGTACGGCGTTCCCCAAGACAGAGAACGAATTATTTTAATTGGTTTCAGAACTAATTTACTTCAGGATTTAGGAATTACAATTAATAGTGATATCGAGTTATTACCAAAAGCATATTTCCCTTGGGATAAATATATAATACATCCTAGCAATAAAGTTTTTTCTTTACCTTGGCCTACTACCAACACTTTTAAAGAAAATTCCGTATTGCCTGATCGTGATAGCATACCACTACCTTTAACAGTAGAGTATTGGTTCAGAGAAAATGATGTCCTTAATCATCTAAATGCTGAACACCATTTTCAACCAAAAGCTGGAATTACAAGATTCGCTTCAGTTGATGAAGGAGATGTTTCCAAAAAATCATTTAAGCGACTTCATAGATGGAGATATTCTCCAACAGCTTGCTACGGAAATAATGAAGTACATTTACATCCTTATAAAATTCGTAGACTTTCAGTTTCCGAAGCACTGGCTATCCAATCTTTACCTAAAAACTTTATTCTTCCTGCTAATATGTCACTAACTAATATGTTTAAAACTGTTGGTAATGGTGTTCCTTACTTAGCTGCAAAAGCTATTGCTAAAACTATTCTTGATTTTTTAGAAACAAGAAAATGGGATTATGAAGTACCAGTTAATCAGCAATTAGATTTACCACTTATATTTTATTAAATTTTGCATATTCTATCGCCTCAAAGCATCTTCAAGTAACGGTATTAAATCTTGTTTTTTATTATATAGATATGTACCATCTACTAGTTTAAAATTTTGTTCCATTACAATGCCATGAGGGGCAACTGCTGTGCTAAATATAGTTCTATCAGCAGAGGTTAACTCACTAGCAACCATATAATATCCCCAACTTTGGGTTAATGTATATCCCATTGCTTTGATCATTGCTGCCTCAAACAATGGTTGATATCTACGATCGGGACGATTGGAGGTTTTTAAAGAAACTGCTGCTTTTACTTCTGTTGCTTGTAATTTACCCTTAAAACGGTTGTAAAGTGCTAGACTATCTGGATTTTTTGCCTGTTCTTTTAGAAGTGTCTGAATAGATGAAAAAGTATTCCTATTATTCATCTCAACAATAATGTAATCTGGACTTGGGAGAAAGATTTTATCTTTAAAAGGTGCAATTTTAGCTAAGTCATTTCCATCAATGAATTGCTCATTATTGAATAAGCTAATAAATTTGGAAGAAACTTCATCTGTTCCCTCACTTTGTAATTGAGAGTTTGGCAGTGAAAATATAGAACTACAACTATTATTTTGTTGATTTATATCGAAAATGATCTCAGATAATAAGCTAGTTGCTATAAATTCATTCCATCTTCCCGCTGCATTGTTAAGAGCGCCAACTTCGGGATTTTTGCCATAATTAGATCTAAAAGCTACTATTGTTCTATCTTTAAGCCAGTTGATTATTTGATTAACAGATTGATTATTATCAAGTTTTTCTACTAATTCAGTTGACAGATTTCTATAAATTATTATGCTATTTATTTGAACTTTACCGTTTGACTTCTGTGTAAACCATTCGCTATCGCTAACCATTTTATTTGTCTCACTCAATTCCATAGTTGGCAAATAGAGTAGAAATAGAAATTTCCAGTGCCTTTGCCAGCTTTTCAATGTTTTCTAAGGAAGGATTGCGGGTACCTCTCTCGATGTCAGAAATGTAAGTACGGTGGAGTCCAGATCTAAAAGCTAGCTCTTCCTGGGAAATACCTAGCTCACCTCGACGTTGCTTGATAGCAAGTCCAAAGCGCTGTTTAATACTTAATTCATCCTTTTTTGTCACAGTCTAATGTTGAGTGAATAGTAGTTTATAAGTCTACAGACTATAAGTGACAATAAAGCTGGAAATGGCAAGACCAAGGGATTTAGCGATCGCACTCTCCCCACCCCACCCAAAAAAGAAAATGCGATCGCCCTCTCCCTGCTAAAAACAAAGTGCGATCGCACTAACCATAACAATTCATTCTTAAAATGTCCTTATAATTCCTGACAAAATTTATTATTTTTGAATAATATCGGCAAATTAACCTTGTAGGGGTACGCTACGCGATCGCCCCTACAAATCTTGCTTAAACAGGCGTTTTTATTGCCAAATCTGGTATTATATCTTGCCCTTCATAAGCGGCATATTGATGAATTAGTTTGGCAACTAAACCTGTCCAACCTGTTTGGTGACTTGCGCCAATACCTGCTCCATTATCGCCATGAAAGTATTCATAAAATAGGATTAAATCGCGCCAATGTGGGTCAGTTTGAAACTTTGTAGTGTCTCCATAAACAGGACGTTTACCGAATGAATCTGTCTCAAATATTCGCGTTAATCGTTGAGAAAGTTCGCTGGCGACTTCCCACAAATTCATAAAATTACCTGAACCTGTAGGACATTCTACTTGGAAAGTATCACCAAAATAGTAATGAAATTTTTGCAAAGCTTCTATTAGTAAATAGTTAACAGGGAACCAAATTGGGCCACGCCAATTAGAGTTACCACCGAACAAACCGCTGCTAGATTCCGCAGGTTCATAATTTACTCGAAATTCATTGCCGTTAGCATGAAGAGTGTAGGGTTTTTCAGCATGACAACGAGAGAGGGAACGAATTCCGTAAGGACTCAAAAATTCGGTTTCATCTAACATTTTTTGCAGAATGCGACGTAGTTTTTCGGGATATGCGATCGCTAATAACCGCCTTTCTCCCACACCTTCCCGTCGCATACAAGCAATATTTTGTACCAAGTCAACGCGGTTTTTAATGAACCATTCAACTCTTGCTTTAAAAGCGGGAAATTGTTTCAAAGTTTCCGATTCGATAGTTTCTACGGCAAATAAGGGAATTAACCCAACCATCGATCGCACTTTCAATTTAATCGAATCATTATTAGGTAAACGCAACACATCGTAATAGAAACCATCTTCATCATCCCACAAGCTAGTTCCATCCTCGCCCATGTGGTTCATCGCATCAGAAATGTAGATAAAATGCTCAAAGAATTTAGTTGCAATATCCTCATAAACTGGATTAGTTTTTGCTAATTCTAAAGCAATTTCTAGCATATTCAAGCAATACATTCCCATCCAACTAGTACCATCAGATTGATCGAGATAGCCTCCAGTTGGTAAGGCGGCGCTGCGATCGAACACTCCAATATTATCTAATCCCAAAAAACCACCTTGAAAAACGTTTTTACCTTCTACATCTTTGCGGTTTACCCACCAAGTAAAATTCAGTAAAAGCTTTTGAAATACTCTTTCTAAAAATTGGCGATCGCTTCTTCCCCACATCTTCTGCTCAATCTTGTAAACGCGCCAAGTTGCCCAAGCATGAACAGGCGGATTAACATCACTAAAAGACCATTCATAAGCGGGAATTTGCCCATTTGGGTGCATATACCACTCCCGCGTCAACAGATCGAGTTGACTCTTCGCAAACTCAGGATCGACCATTGTTAAAGGGATGCAATGAAATGCTAAATCCCAAGCAGCAAACCAGGGATATTCCCATTTATCACACATGGAAAGAATGTCTTCACATTGGAGATGAAACCACTCACTATTTCTACTTTTTTTCCTCTCTGCTGGAACAGGCGGTGTAGCAGAATCACCCTTTAACCAAACGTTAACATAGTAGTTGTAATACTGCTTATTCCACAACATTCCAGCTAATGCTTGTCGTTGGATATTTCGCAATTTATTATCAAGGGGATATGGTGTTAAATTCTGATAGAATTCATCGGCTTCTTTTTGACGGATTGCGAAAATTGCTTCAAAATTATCGAAAGGTTTAGAATGTAAAGCATACATTCCATTAGTGTTAATATCTGGAATAGAAGAAAGCCGTAGCTGTACAGTTTTACTTTCTCCGGCTGCAATTGTTAGTAAGTAATGAGCAGCGGCTTTTGTGCCAATTTTTGCTGGATTTACCGCCTCTCTATTTCCTTCGACAATGTAGTTATTAATGCCATCTTTTACGTAAGGTGAAGCATTAGGATCACCAAACAATTTTTCGTTGTTGGTTTCGTTTTCAGTAAACAATAATTCTGGGTTTCCCAAACAGCTTAATTGGTATTTGCCTAATGTTGAATGAGAGGCAATAATGGTGCTGTTTTCATCATTTACCGCTTGTAAAATAGGTTTATTTTCATCTCCATTCCATGACCAAGTATTGCGGAACCAAAGTGTAGGTAACAAGTGCAAAGTTTTGGTTTCTAATCCTCGGTTAGCGATCGTGATTTTAATTAAAATATCTTCGGGCGACTGCTTGGCATATTCTACAAATACATCAAAATAACGATTTTCATCAAATACGTCAGTATCTAACAATTCAAATTCTAATTCATGGCGACTACGGCGGCGATTTTCTGCTACTAATTCAGCGTAAGGGAAAGCTGACTGAGGATATTTATACAACGCTTTCATGTAGGAATGAGTTGGCGTACTATCCAAGTAAAAGTAATAATCTTTGGCATCTTCACCATGATTACCTTCATTTCCTGTCAGTCCAAAAATGCGCTCTTTAAGAATAGGATCGGCACCATTCCAAAGTGCGATCGCAAAACATAATTGTTGATGGCGATCGGAAATTCCCGCAATTCCATCTTCACCCCAACGATAGGTACGCGATCGGGCTTGCTCGTGAGTAAAATAGTCCCAAGCACTCCCATCAGTACTGTAGTCTTCACGCACTGTTCCCCACTGTCTTTCGCTTAAATAGGGGCCCCATTTTTGCCAGTCTGCTGTTTGCATCCGAGTAGCTTCTAGACGAGTTACTTCTGGTGTTTGCTTGGTCATAGTTTTATTCTCCTGATCACTTTATCTAAAAGTATGGCTGGGAAAAATGCGATCGGACTGAGAGCAAACTGAAAAATCTATTAATATTATGGTTATATTTTATTAAATATTCAGCCAGGGTTTATAAAGTTTTTTTTGAACCGCATTAGGCGTAGCCTTCCCGCAGGGTAGGACGCAAAGGACGCGAAGAAAGAGAAGGAGGAGAAGAATTTTTTCCTGTTGATTTTGGGTTGCTATAAGATGGTTTGTAATTTATTGTACTTTATTAATAGCAAATTGCTATAAATTTTTCCTGAAAATTTCCTGAGAGTTTTTCATAAATCTATTAACCTATTCTTTATAACTGCTCAGTTTCCTCTCACTCTTAGATTAACAATTGGACTTTGGACAAAGAGGAAAAGTATTTCGCGATGAATAAACGCGAAGCAATTTATTGTTTAACAAGCTTTAATATCAAGAGGTCAGGCCAAAAATTTAGGAACTAATCAATCAAGCTTATCGGGAATAATTTCACTTTCACCGTCATAATATAAGTCAATTAAACTGTTAGTTAAAGAATTAATAGTCCGTTCAAGTTCATCAATTTGGCTACGTCTAACCACCTGGACGACTGCGGTGATATGCTCCTCACAAAAGGCCCGTCCCAAATGTTTATACTTACTCTTCTTTTGGGGATCTTTTGTTTGCTCAAAAATCGGTTCAGTTGCCTGTAATTTATAATACCAATAAATTTTCTGTTGTTGTCGTACTTGATAGCGATCGAATATCGCCAACAAGAACAAACCCAAATTTTACCAGCCGGAACAATTGCCTGGACAGCCGGAACTGCTCCCAATCCCTTTTTGATGAATTTATCAATTTCACCGGAAAAGCGCGACAAACGAGGACGCTTAATCGTTACGCCAATCTTACAACTGCCAGATTTTCCCGAAGTTTTTGCCGCAGGAGACTGTGCAGTAGAAAGCGAAAATCCTCAACCTTCCACCGCACAAGTTGCTTATCAACAGGGACGTGCGATCGCCAACAACCTCAAACGCTTATCCGAAGGCAAACCCACCGTTCCCGCATCAGTTAACCTGCGTGGCACTTTAATGAAATTGGGACTTAACGAAGGAGTCGCCATCAGTACTAGGAATTTCATTTCAAGATAAGCTTACATTTGAAGCGATCGCGTTGCTGGTTTAGATGCCGGAGCCGATGATTATGTAGTTAAACCTTTTAGTATTGAAGAATTACTAGCTAGAGTTCATTTCCGAATCAATCTAATAGCATTTCGGCGGGTTGCTCCCGCCAATTATCAATTAATGTCAAACGAAGTGAACCACAGGGATGGAAGCGTCTTGGTTTGCAGTGGAACTACATTCCTATCGCTAAGAACAATCCCGCTCGTTAGGCGCTCGCCTGGTTGAGCCAGTCCTTAAAATGGGTCGAACCGATGCGCGAGTTGCCCTGTGGAACAAGAGATTGCTCGTCCAACTTGACACCAAAGTAACGAGCTTGACTGTCTGCAACCACAAGGCGCGTGTCGTGATTTGCACTCAAGAATTGGCTGATGAGTTCGTCGAAACGGAATCGATCGGGACCTGCGAGTTCAACGATGCCGTTGACTGGTTCTCCAAGTGCGAGTTCGGCTAACATGGCAGCAACGTCATCTGACAAAACAGGCTGCATCAAGGCAGAAGGCAAGCGAACTGTTTGCCCATCGGTTGCGGATTGAACGATCGCTCCCATCAACTCGAAGAACTGGGTAGCACGCAGAATCGTATAGGGTATCCCAGCGGACTCGATCAGCTTCTCCTGAACAACTTTCGCCCGCATATAGCCACTATCGGGGAGGCGCTCGACACCGACGATCGACAATGCCAGATGATGACCTACACCTGCTTTAGTCTCCGCTGCCAGCAGATTATGGGATGACTTCTCGAAGAACTCTAGCACCGCTTCATCCTCGAAAGAGGGTGAGTTCGTCACATCGACCACAACCTTTGCACCTACCAACACATCAGCTAGTCCTGCACCCGTAACAGCGTTAACACCCGAAGAAGGGGATGCTGCCACCACCTCATGTCCGACCTCACGCAGCCTACTCACGAGTTTTTTACCGATCAGCCCATTACCGCCAATAACAACAATTTTCATGACCAAATTCCCATAATATGAGAGAAAACTTGATTTACCTATTGCAGATGTTTCTTTAATTCAGCCGCTGCATGGACGAACAGCGATCGGGTGGCTGAAAGTTCAGCTAAACCATTTAACCTGGATTACACGACTGAGTTCGCGCTGATTGACGATAGGTATCTGGAACACCATGTACAAAGACTACAGACATCTATGTTTCTCCTTCTATCTAGACGAAAGGATTTCCCCACTTTCCTAACTACGCTATTGTGCTTCTTGGTTTTGAATAGCTGTGGACAATCGCTCCACTTCCCAGGCATCGTTGTAGCGACTTCCGTTGATGAATAGGGTTGGGGTACAAGCCACTCCACCTTGAATGCCGCTGGAGATATCTTGAGCCACTCGGTCAGCATATTGGCGTTGAGCGATCGCCCCGAGGAACTCATAGAGATCTAGTCCTAATTCGTTGGCATATTCCAACAAATTGCCATCATTGAGGAATTTCTGACGCTCAAACAGCAGATTGTGCATTTGCCAAAACTGTCCCTGAGCAGCAGCTGCTTCGGCTGCCTCGGCTGCTTTTTGTGCCTGGAAATGAAACTGACTTTGGGGAAAGTGACGAAACACAAAGCAGAATTGAGGATTGAGTTGGTGTTGAATCGTTTGAATCATCTTGTGCATTTGGGCACAGTAAGGACATTGGTAGTCGCCATACTCAATCAGAGTCGTGGGTGCATCGATGACACCTTGCAAGTGGTCGTGGGGAGCGATCGCTAAGATAGCTCGATTCGGATAGTTTAGCCGCTCCATCCATTCAGTCCATTTAGAAAAAGTGTTGCTGCCCGATAAGTTTGCTAAACCTCCGCAACAAGTATGAACTTACTATAAGGAAAATTTTCACTGCTTGTCGCCCCGCTCAAGGAGAGTTTTTTACCTGTCTCATAGACAGGTTGTTGCCTTTGAATCCCCTTCCTTTCAACAAGGGGAGTATGTCAAATTGTGATTATCCCTCGCTTGAGTGCTGTAATGATTGCTTGTGTCCGATCCTTTGCTCCCAGCTTACCCATAATATTCTTAGTGTGAAACTTGACGGTACTCTCACTAATTAAAAGGTCGGTGCTTATCTGTTGGTTATTCTTGCCCCTTGCCATCAAGTTCAGCACTTCTAACTCGCGAGCGCTTAATTCTGGAATACCCATGCGTTCAACCAATTTTGCACCGACGGAAGGTGGAATGTGTTGTTGTCCTGCATGAACTGCCCGAATTGCGCTTAAGAGTTCCTGAGCCTCGGCATCTTTGAGTAAATATCCTTTAGCCCCAGCCCGCAATCCGCGATAAATATCTTCATCTCCATCGTAGGTTGTCAATACAATAATTCGAGCCTGCTTGAATTGAGTACAAATGGTAATTATTGCCTCTACCCCACCCATTTCCGGCATTCGTAGATCCATCAACACAATATCTGGTTGATGCTGGCCAAACAGGTCGAGCGCTTCACGCCCATTACTGGCAAGTCCAATTATCCTGATGTCTGACTGTGATGCGAGCAAACTGGCTAGACCCTGTGCCACCATCACATGGTCATCCACAATCAGCACATCAATAGGAGAAACGCTCATGATGGCTTCCTCAGTTCGACCAATACGACAATTTCTGTTCCCCGTCCGGGTATACTCTGAATCGTCAAGTTTGCACCAATGCGCTCGGCTCGTTCAGTCATCCCCAGTAAACCAAACCCGCCGCTCGAATCTTTGTTCAGGACAAAACCTTGACCATCATCTGCGATCCGCAGGGTGAAGCGCGATCGCTCATACACTAACTCGATCCGAATTTCGCTGGCTTTGGCATATTTCAAGGCATTGTGCAACGCCTCCTGCCCAATCCGCAACAGGTTGTTTTCTACAATCGATTCTAAGGGAAAAACCGAACCGACCAGGTTGTAGGTTACTCGCGTTTCGGTGTGGAAAAACATCTGCTTTGTTAGTTGCTGGAGGGCACTGTAGAGGTCACAATTTTCTAGTGCCTGGGGACGCAGTGCCTCTACCGATCGCCGTGCTTCAGCTAGCCCAGAACGAGCGAGCTCGCGCCCGGTTTTAAGTAGCGCTTGGGCTGTTTCTAAATCAGTAGTGAGTCTCAAATTAGCGGATTCTAAGTGAAAGATGATGCTAGTAAATGCCTGAGCGAGCGTGTCGTGAATTTCTCTCGCCATGCGGTTGCGTTCGTTTAAAAGTAATGCCTCCTCAGTGCGTTTGCGTTCGCGCATTGCGGCATGGCGCTGCTCGCTGATGTCTGTACTTAGAGCATAGTATCCTCTCACTTGACCATCCCGCGCGAAATCAGGAATCAAGATCGCACTGATATACTTGTTGCCAGATGGCAGGGGCATTTCTGCTTCCATCGTCACCGTTTGCCCTGCAAATACTTGATTGATGTACGATTCAAACACTTCATACGCCTGCTCGCCTAAGAGTTCACGAACAGGCTTGCCCAAAATCTGCTCTCGAGAGCGGTTAAACCAGTCCTCGTAAGTGCTGTTAACAAAGCGATAGCGCTGCTTGGCATCCACATAGCTGATACAAACAGGGAGTGCATTGGTGATTAACCGCAGTTCCTGCTCTCGTAAGCGAAGCTCGTCGTAGACATCGCGCAATGCCGCTTCGCTTTCCCGTAAAGCTGCTGTTCGGTCTGCAACCTGTTGCTCTAATGTCTGGTTGTAATTTGCCAGTAATCGTTCTGTACGTTTTCGTTCCGTAATGTCTTTCACCAGAACGCATCGAGCCGCCACCCCTGACCAAACGATCGCGTGTGACGTAATTTCCACATCAATCACGGTGCCGTCTTTCTGGCAATGCTGCCACTCTCCAGAATGCGTGTAAAGTGTATTTCTAAGCCAACTGACGTGATTGACGAGCTTTGAACCATCTGTACTGGGTCGAATATCAAGAATGGTCATTGCTAAAAATTCATCAATTGAGTAGCCATAATGCTGAATAGCTGCGTCATTGACCATTAGAAATGCTAGTGTGTGAGCGTCAAAAATCCACATGGGATTGGGATTATTCTCAAACAGGAGCTGATATCTCGCTTCACTATCCCGGAGTGCAGTTTCTGCTTGTTTTGGTAAGCCAGCTACAGCCGACGATTGGGCAAAGAATTGTGGATAGCCAGTTTCTAAATCTTTGACTTTTGCAGTGGCTCCCCACCGTTCATAACAGTAGTGAGCTTCTTTCATGTAAGTTTGAGCAAATTTTTCCCGGCCACGCAACAGGTAAAATTTGGCAGCTAATTCATAGGCTAACGCTTCTTCTTGAATAGATCCATTATCTCTAGCAGTTTGAATCGCTTGTTCATACAATTCTTCTGCTTCAAACCACTGACAATAACCCCGTGCTTTCTCCGCTTCAGTCAGATAATAGTTATGTAAATAATTCATGAGCAATTATAAAACTCCCTCGAAATACACTCCATGAATCATGCGTTAATATAAGGAATTTTAAGAAATTACAACCATTTCACTCTCTTCCTGTGAGAAGATTTTGGATTTAATGGCTGACAATAAGAAGCTCAAACCCAGTCATAGCCAGAAAAAAACCAAATTGACCTCGAATAATTAACCAACTGGAAGAATTTTCGTTCTAGCGGCGATCGCCGCTTCCCTAAAAAAGATTTAACAAACACAATATGTATCAAGAGTTGCAAGATTTATTAACTTTCGCTATCGAAGCGATCGTGGCATTTCCACAGAAGAAGCTTGATTTATTTTGACCAATTTCACAGATTGAAAACAAGCTTTATCAGCTTATCAAAAACGGTTTGGTATCGAGGAAATGTTTCGAGATTATAAAAGTGGTGGCTATAATTTAGAGTCAACAGGTATCTCTGACAACCGCTTAATTGCCTTAATTATATTGATTACTTTAGCTTACACCAGTTCGATTATGTCAGGAGAAAAAATCAAAAATAAGGGAGTAGTTAAATATGTCGGTCACGTTAAGGAAAAACGTCGAACGAGAGCGCCGTCATAGCAGCTTTTATATTGGTATACACGGCTATGCTTGGGTGGAATCTTTGACTTTGTTGCATGAACAAACTGCTCAATTAATGTCATTAAGTCCACATAAACGACCTTATTATCAGCGAGGTCGAAGAGCCGAGATACTTATCCAGTCTACCTTTTAGCCATAGTTGTCACACCGTCAGGTTTGGTGGTAGCAAATTTAGAAGTATCTTCACCCGATGCTGGTTTAGCAAATGATGCTTGATTGCGAATAGCTTGAATATCTTCAGAACTTCGCTGTGAGGATAGTACAAACTGAGTTCTTTGATAGCGCAAGTCAGCCAGTTCAATTTTACCAGGTCGGCCTTGACAATATGCACGTTCGGCACAACATTTGACAGCATTAGCAATCTCAGCTGGGGTAGCACCAGCATAATCAGATAGTAGCGAATACCATTGGCGATCGCTCCAAGGATTTTGTTGACCTTCACCAAATTGCTGTGGGAAATATTTAGCCAGGTGCAGATTAAAAATTTCGTACCTGGCACCATTATGGGGTAAATCGACAAACCAGATACCACCATCATCAAACCTCCGAATTAATTCAGAAGGTAGCATTCCCAATCGCTTAACGGTAGCTAACATCAGTACATCAGAAGTCTGTTCTTGCATCCAAGTTAGTAATTTCTGCGATAACCTTCTCGCTATACCACCATCTGCGTTAAAATCCCACCCAGCAAATCCTTTGTCGAAATCATCTGCAAATAATACACAACCGCCTAAATGTTCTGCTGTCTCTAAAATTTTAGCTAAAGCTCGGTCTGGATTGGCACTACCTAAAATGTTACCCCAACTCATTGCTAGTAGTGCATAGCCTAATTTTTTGGCAGTCAGTTTTGCACTTAAACTTTTACCAGTACCCGGTGGTCCCCAGAATAACATTCCTTTTGGTGGTCTTAGATTATATTGTTTAGCTTCTGGTGCTAATAGTTTGACTACATCGTTTAAGTATTTATCGAGTAACTCTAAACCGCCTGCAAATCTGATATTGCACCACAGATCTGAAACTGATGGAGGCATTCTTCTAAATCAGCTTTGATTCCGAAAGCGCTTTGATATCGTTCCTCGGCTGTTTTCGCCATTAATTTTATTTTAGTTTGGGCAAAACCAAAAGATTTTATCCAATACCTGCTATTGATGGAACTTGCGTTGTGGGAAGGAAGTTTAAAATTTGAGCTATGATAGCTGGAAAAAGCCCAAATATTAGGGACTAACTTTTTATTTATGACCAACGAACCACAGCCTAGCGAACAAAAGCCCACATTATTTCAAGCTATTGGGATTTTACCAGGGAAAGTCAGGTTAGACTCCGAAATCAATAGAGCATTTGTCCAGGTACAAGGGAAGGAGTATCCCTTGAAATACGCGCCTCATAACAAAGGGATGAGAGCTTGGGATGCACTAAAACTGGAATTAGGAGAAAATGGGTCAAAGGAATTAAGGCTAACGGTATATCCCCAAGCGTTGCATTTTCCGGGGCGGGATAAAACACACATATTAGGATTCTCACTTGTAGGATTCGCACCTATAAATGGTGAGGACAATTCATCTGATAAGGATGTATTCACTGCACAAGATTTTGAGTTTAAACTTTGTGGACTGTGGCAATTTATTCCAGTGTGTAGAACGCCGTGCATTTCAGTTTTTCGGAATTTTAATGAGGAGATTAAAGCTAGAATTAAACCGTTAGACTCGGCACGGAAAGTTCGATTCATGAAAGCTCAACATCTTCCCTTAATTTGGAAAGATGCACTCGTACCGCCATTCCGATTCAATCCAAAACTTCAGAAGGAGGAGCAAGGTAAGCGTTATTTTGTGGAGATAAAAGCACGGTTTATCCCAGGTAGGGATATGTTTGGGTTTGAATCTTTGAATGGGATACCTACCGAGGAAATACCACCACATTTCAAACCTGGTAAGGCTTTGAAGGCAGAAGTACTGGAATTGAAGAAACAGCAGAAGCGGGCTAAAGCGGAGGAAGCGAGTAACGTCGATCAAGCAAAAAGTTCTCCACCTACTGTTACTGATAAGCCTAAGCCTACGATCAAAAAGAAGATTGTAACTTAAGGAAATGGTGCGTGCGATCGCACTTTGGATCTTTGGAGAGTTCTTTTTTTTGGCTCCAAATCTTGATTCACAAGCTACGATTAACCCCTAATCCCTGCTTTAATTCAGATAACTTTTCGGTCTACTGAATTTGGCGCACATCTATCATTGCCGCTAATTGGGTAGCGTCGGTACTTTTGGCCCACTGGTATGCACAAACCAAACGAATCTGGTTACAATCGATCGGATGTTTTTGTCTTAGACGATTGGCGCTAAGGAAAACGGCTTGTCTTCGAGAATTTTTTGGGGAAATTGACTAGCCAATTCTTCCAATTTTACTCTTCGATGCTGTTGCAAGATAACAACTAATATCAATAAAATTAAAAACTCTGCTCTTTTTAGTTGAGTTTTTAAGTGCTGCGTGTAAAATAATGGTAATAAATTCATTTTTTTCATTAGTTAGGTCTTCTTGAGAAGATTCTACCTCTTTTTTTTTGACAACAATCGGTAAACCCCGCACACAGTAAGGGGTTTACCGATTGTTGTCACCCCGTCAGGCTAAGCACAGTAATTTATGAGTGTAATTCCGTTAGTCCGCGCGAGTGCTATTAGCCCACTAGTCAGATATCTTGACCAGATGGGAGTTCCATCAGAGCGATTCTTAAGGCAGGCGAAGTTACCTGTCATGGCTCTAGACGATCCAGTAGCCCTAATTCCTCTTCATCGTGCGTTTGCCTTTGCTGAATCAGCCGCCCAGCAAGAAGGGATTGAACTTTTTGGATTATTGGCTGCTCAAAAGGCTCAAGTTGATGATTTTGGCTTATTTGCTAAAGTCGCTTGCCAGTCCTTAACGTTGTACGATTTTCTGCACACAGTCGCGATCTTGCTGACAAAGACTCATAATTCTGGTGCACGAGCCTGGGTTACACAAACCAACGATCGGGTTTGGTTCAACCACCAATACATCCAATCAGAAAGCCTGAACAATCAACAGGCTCAGTACTATGCCTGTTGTCTCTATGTTCAAATCATTCAACAAGTTGTTGGAACCGAATGGCATCCGACAGATTTACATTTTCAAGCCCGTCAATTGAGGGGTTTAGAGGACATTGAGCTGTTTTCCCAGGCACGGGTTCACTTTAATCAACCTAATAATGCGATCGGATTTGCCAAAGCTCTCCTCAGTCTGCCAATCAAACAGTCGATAGAGGCCCATCCATCAAGTCTGCAACAGGATTATGAAACCTTAGTGACTTTAGCTCCCAAAACAGACTTTGTTGGCTCATTAAAGCAACTGGTGCGATCGCATCTACCTGATGGAGGTCTGCCTGTAACCTTAGCTGCGGAAACAGCAGGTCTAAGCACTCGTAGCCTTCAACGACGATTAGCTGAGGATGGACTCAGCTATTCTCGTCTGATTGACCAGGTTCGCTTCCGTTTAGCATTGGATTTGCTAAAAGATCCATTTATTAATTCACAAAATTTATTGAGTTTGGCACTAAATATCAAGCCAACAATGAGCAAGCCTTAGACAATGTGTTTTTGCATCACAGTGAGACAGTTGCTCAACTCTAATCTAGGTTTTACTTATGTATTTCACGGATGACTCTTTGTTTCCCGAAAATATGCAACCGCTCATCATCACAGCGGCTCCCTTCGGTCCTGAGTGGTTGCCGGGTGATGTCGAGGATATTCCCGTCTCGTGGGACGAGCAGGTACAGGCTGCGGTAGATTGCTACAATGCAGGTGCGACGATGCTGCACGTCCATGTGCGCGATCCTAAGACTGGGCAGGGTTCGACCAACTTCGACCAGTACAACGAATTTATTGGGCGGCTGCGTGAGGCAGTACCGAAGATGATCCTTCAGGTTGGGGGCTCGATCTCCTTCGCGCCGCACACAGAGGACGCAAAAGCCAAGAAGCTCGATGTCTGGTATGACACGGTAGAAGAAACGCTTTTCAACCTCGGTCTGCCACCCAACCGTCCCGAAGGCTATAAAGGTTTTCTGACTTATGAGAGTGATGCTGTGCTACCTAAACCAGCAGGAATAATCACTTCCCCAACAAGTATTCTGTAGCAAATTGCATTTGTATAGACGGTGCATCCCCACGCAGGGGGCGTTGCTTCCTGCACCCGTGTCGCGCTCATGGGTTGAAGTTCAATCTCACTAAAGGTTGTATGGCGAACAATCCCGAAGTCACCCTAAACTCCTATCAGGTTCAGGTGATAGATGGGAAGGTCATGGTTGCGATCGCATGATCGCAAGTCAGGTTGTGAAGGATTGAAAGGACACTTCAATGAATCAATTGCGAGAATGGGATCCAGCCTGGGCAGAACAGTATCTAAACATGACAACGAATCCCTGGAAAAACGGGATTTTAGATATCAAAACAATCGAGTTAATCTGCATTGGGTTAAATGCGGCCTGTACGAATTTGCAAGCCGATGGAACTCGTCGGCACATTCGCACAGCCCTCGTAGCCGGAGCAACTCAGGATGAGATTTTGATGATTTTAAAGATGGCATCAGTGATGTCAATCCATTCCTGTAGTTTAGGTTCGTCGGCACATTAAAGCGGCTTTGAAGTTGGGCGCAACGATGGAGGAAATCATGGAAGTGCTGAAGGTCTGCGTTGCTTTTGGAATGGAGTCCTGTTATTTGGGTGTGCCTATCCTGGCCGAAGAACTGGCTGCTTTTAACAATCGGCAATCGAACTGAGGTTTTGAAAAGAAGGGAGAATTGGTGATGACATCCGTGACGACACCCACGCTGACAGCTCAAGAACGGGCGATCGCAGAAGGTAAGAAATCTCTATATGAAAACGTTAGCGATCGCGTGTTGCGAATGTATGAAGCGATTCGTGGTTATGGCCCGCCACGGGTCGCGCTGGATCGGGCAGTCCTGTTCACTGAATCGTTTCAGGAAACCGAGAGCCAGCCGATGGTGGTGCGCTGGGCTAAGGCGCTCAAGCACTATGCCGAGAAAGCCCCGATCGCCATTTTTGACGATGAGCTGATTGTCGGTCGTCCCAACACCTGGCTGGGGCGGTGGGGCATCGTTTATCCCGAACTGGATGGCAGCATCATGCCAGGGGGGGTAGAGATGTTTCGCAAAAATAAGGGTCAGGCTGGGGAAGTGATCGTTACGGACGAAGATGCCCGGCTGATCAACGACGTTCTAACGCCCTACTGGACAGGCAAGGACTATGCCTCGGCCTTTCATGATGCCCTGCCCGAAGAAACCCGCTTTTTGATGTTTGGTCCCGATCCAAAAAATTTGCTCCTGCCAACCTGCGTTGTCCTGGCAACCTCCAACATCCGGCATTCCCAAAACTGGACACCGGACTTCAATAAAATTCTGACGCGAGGGGTTAAAGGGATTCGGGCAGAGGCGCGGGCGAAGCTGGATGCCCTAACCGAGCCACGGGACATGATCTACAAAAAACCCTTCCTGGAAGCGGTGATCGCGACCTGTGATGCCATGACTATCTGGTCTAAACGGTACGCTCAACTGGCTACTGAAATGGCTGCTAAAGAGCAAAATCCCCAGCGCAAACCGGAGCTTTTGACGATCGCTGAAGTCTGCAACTGGGTGCCCGAAAATCCCGCTCGGACATTCCATGAAGCGATACAGGCCCAGTGGTGGGGACAGATGTTTAACCGCATCGAGCAAACCAGTAGCGCCATGGGGCAGGGGCGCATGGATCAGTACCTGCTGCCCTACTATCAGAAAGACTTGGCAGAAGGTCGGATCGCGCCTGAATCGGCTACAGAACTCTTCCAGTGTCTCTGGATTCAGATGGCACAATGTGTTGAAATCAAACTCAATCCAGTTGCGGCAGCCGGAACCGAGGGTTTTTCCAAATTTGAGGATATCTGTCTGGGCGGACAAACGACGGATGGTAAGGATGCCACCAATGAATTGACCTATTTAATTTTGGAATCGACGCGGGCACTGCAAATTCCGGTGCCGGAACCCTGCATCCGCATCCATGCCAACACGCCCGATCGCCTGCTGCACTATGTTGCAGAAGTGATTAAGGACGGCAAGGGATTTCCAAAACTGCTCAACGATGAAATGGTGATTCCCTTCTACCTGGCGAACGGAGCCACGATGAAGGAAGCCCTGGACTGGAACATTTCGGGCTGTTGCGAAAACCGCTTGATTAACCGGGAAACCAATGTCACCGGGAACGGCGGCATCAACTATGGCTCAGTGACGGAAATGACCTTCCGCAATGGCAAGCTAAAAGTCCTGAAGGATATCCAGTTCGGCGTGCAGACGGGCGACCCGCGCACCTGGACGAGCTTTGATCAGGTGTGGAACGCTTTCTGCACTCAGCTTGGGTATCTGGCAAAACATGCTCTGATTCAACAGCATTTAGCCTTAAAGATTAAACCGAACTATTTTGCGGCTCCTGCCACCTCCATGTTGCATGACCTGGCAATGGAGCACTGCCGCGATCTGCACAGTCACGGTGACTACATCCCTGGTGCGATCGACCATTCCTGCTTTGAGGCGATTGGCAAAGGCACCGCGATCGACAGTCTAGCGGCGGTCAAGCACCTGATTTTTGACACCAAACGCCTGACCTGGGATCAGCTATTGGAGGCAATGGAGGCCAATTGGGAAGGACACGAAGCGATTCGGCAGATGTGCCTGAATGCGCCCAAATACGGCAACGGCATTGAGTGGGTCGATCAAATTGGTTGGGAGATTGAGCACTTCATTCTGGAGTACCTGCATCAGCATCCCAAACCCCACGACCAGTGCTTCCTACTACGCCAGATCCCCGTCACCTTCCATGTGCCTCTGGGTAAAGTCACCTGGGCAACTCCCAACGGCAGACCCGCCAATGAATACCTGGCAGAAGGGATTTCAGCATCTCACGGCATGGATGTGAAAGGGCCAACCGTGGCACTCACGTCTATGGCACACGGCAGGGATTTGAGCTACCGGGAAAAGGGCGGCGATCTGATTAACCTGAAGTTCAGCCCAGCGAATGTGGCAGGGGAAGAAGGGACGCGCCGTTTGATGCAAATTATCCGCACCTGGAGCGAACTGAAGCACTGGCACGTTCAGTTCAACATCATCAATAAGCAAACCTTGATGGCAGCCCAGAAAGATCCCGATAAGTATCGCAACCTAATTGTGCGAATTGCTGGATATTCCGCCTACTTTGTGGATTTATCGCCCATGCAACAGGCAGAGATTATCGCCCGAACGGAAGAACACATGGGTTGAGTCAGACAAAATTGATAACGGAGAGTACACATTATGGAACTACAAGGGAAAACGGCGATCGTCACAGGCTCAGCCAGAGGCATTGGCGAGGGCATCGCAGTTTGTTTAGCTCGTGAAGGAGCCAAAGTGGTGATTAACTCCCGCAAAGAGCAAGATTGCCAGGAGACGGTTGAGAGGATTCGAGCGGCTGGGGGCACTGCCATTGCGATCGCGGCTGATGTCGCTAAGGAAGATCAGGTCACGGCAATGGTGGCAGAGACGGTGAGACAGTTTGGTCGGGTGGACATTCTCGTCAACAATGCGGGGATTGAAAGTCCGCCAACCCTGTTGAAAGACATTTCCGAAGAGGTCTGGGATCGGGTGATGTCGGTCAACGTCAAGGGGGTTTTCTTTTGCTGTAAGGCTGTGATTCCCCAAATGATGGCGCAGGGCAAAGGCAAAATCATCAATGTTTCATCTGTGGCTGGGGTTCGCATGACTTTTTTTGGTGGCGCGAACTACACTGCCTCTAAATATGCCGTTACAGGCTTAACCAATCATCTGGCTTGGGAGTTGGCTGATAGCCACATTAATGTCAACACGATCGCCCCTGGAGCCGTTCTCACGCCCCTGGCAGAGCAGAATACGACTCAGGAATACAGGGATATGACGACGAAGCGATTAATCCCCCTGGGTCGCTGGTGCACGATCGAAGATCTGGGCAATGCGGCGGTGTTTTTCGCCAGCGATCGGTCTGACATGATCACGGGGCAAACCCTGGCCGTCGATGGTGGTGCGCTCACTGGATTTGGAGAAGATTTGCGTCCCGTTATCCGGCAACGCATGGCTGATATGCAAGCGGCTCACGACAAGCACTAGAGCAGCGGAGGATTCATAGTCATGAGCGCAACAATCAAACGCATTGCGATTAATGTGGGCTTTGGTTACAGTCCAGGACTGAATACAGTAATCACCGGAGCGGTGTTGGCTGCAAATGAGCTGGGATGGGAGGTCGTTGGCATCCGGGATGGCTTTGAGGGAGTGTTGTTTCGCGATCGCTATCCCAAGGGTGGACTGCTTCCCCTCACCCCTCAAGGGATGGAAACCCTTGATCCATCCGGCAACATTCTGGGGACTGCCGTTCGCAACGATCCTTTTCACGTCCGTACCATCACCGCTGAGAGCTTAGTTGAAGAGGTAGACCGATCGGATGACCTGCTGGAAACCTTGCGGGTAGAAGGCATTGATGCTGTGATTTCAATCGTTGGGCTACAGGGACTGAGCATTCTCTATAAGCTGCACCGCAAAGGACTCAAAACCGTCTGCATCCCAAGGTCAGTAGAAAATGACATCGCGGCAACGGCGCTATCTTTTGGGTTTAACAGTACCCTGAGTTTTGTCACTGAACTGCTCGATCGCGCTAAACAAGCGGCTCAGTCTTCCCACCAGATTGGGGTTGTGGAAGTGTTGGGAGAACATAGCGGTTGGCTGGCCTTGCAAGCGGGGATAGCCGTTTGTGCCGATGCGGTGCTGATTCCAGAGATTCCCTATGACCTGCAAAAAGTAGCCGCGAAACTTCAGGACAAGTTTAGGGCAGGGCGATCGCATGGATTGGTGATCGTTGCAGAGGGAGCGGTATCCGTAGACCCAGAAGCAGTTGTTGCCTCTGCGAATCCCCTTAAAGCCTCCCTATCGCCCTTAGCCAGCGACTATCAAGGAAGTCATGTCATCCAGCGATCGGGGTATGCGGCACAAACTGTTGCGTTCCAACTTCAGCGATTAATCGAACAGGAAACCTATCCGCTGGTGTTGGGAAATTTAATTAAAGGGGGCACTCCCACCGCCGTCGATCGCCAACTCGGTCTAGGCTATGGGGCCGGAGCGGTAAGGGCTTTAAATGCAGGGCAAACCGGAGTGATGGTGAATTTTCAACCGTCCAACCTTAACTTCGTGCCGTTAGTAGAAGCAATCAACAAAATTCGCACTGTGCCAGCGGATAGTGAATTTGTCCAGATTGCCCGATCGCTTGGCATCTGTTTAGGAGGTTGAGGAGATAAAACCCATGACAAATTCATCAACAAACCCAACCGGACTGGTGCTCAACATTCAGCATTTCTGCACCCACGATGGTCCGGGCATTCGCACTACAGTTTTTCTCAAGGGCTGTTCATTACGATGCAAATGGTGCAGCAATCCCGAAAGTATTCACCCTAAGCCTGAACTGGCTTACAACATTAGCAAGTGCATTGGCAAAAAGCAGTGCGGTCTATGTTTGAAGCCACCTTGCTCAGAAGGTGCTTTCTATGTCCTGGAAGGAGAGGACAATCGCATCCGCGTCAATTGGGATTTAGCGACTGATTGTGGACAGGAATGTGTTGACCTCTGCCCAACGGGGGCACTTTACCTGTTTGGTCAGGCCATGAGCGTGGAGCAGGTACTCGATGAGGTGGAGCAGGACAGCACGTTTTACCGGGAATCGGGTGGTGGAATGACGCTCAGCGGCGGCGAGTGTCAACTGCAACCGGATTTCAGTGCGGCACTGCTCCAGGAAGCCCACCGACGGGGATTTAACACCGCGATCGAAACCGCATTCAATGTTCCCTGGTCCCATGTGGAAAAGGTATTGCCCCATGTGGATGTGGTTCTCCATGACCACAAGCTGACTGATCCAGAGCGACATAAAAAGTGGTGTGGTGTAGATAATCGTCAGATTCTAGCCAACATGAAGCGAGCCTATGAAACCTTTCCCGACAAAACCTTTATTGCCCGTACCCCGCTGATTCCCGGTGTGAATGACGACGAAGAGCACATTCGATCGGTGCTAGCGTTCATTCGTCCGTACCCCAATGTCATTGACTATGAGTTACTGCCCTATCACCGCTTTGGTGAAAGCAAGTATGGATTTCTGGGCAGAGTGTATGAACTAAAAGACTTTACATCCCCCTCACCTGAATTGGTGCAGCGGCTGCGAGCCATTATTGATGAGGCATTGGGTCGCAGCGGCCTATTAGAACAAACACAAGAATTCAAACCATAAAGTCTTGTGTATTGCCTCACGTCAGTTAACCAAAAGGCATCAAGGATTGAGTGCATTACCAAACGTTAATGACTTTAAAGTGTTACCCATCCTACCATTTGATGCGGGTGCTGCTACAACATTTGAGCAATTAAAAACACAGCGGATTCAACTGGCAAAGATGGATGCAAGAATCGCGGCAATTGCGCTATCGCGTGGATTGATTCTGTTAACTCGCAATCATCTTTCCTTATCGCAGAAAGCCTGCCTGCTGATGTTAGCTTCTTCAACTATATCGGGATCTGCGATCGCCAACTGCACCTTTTTCCCCAACTTGCCCAAACTCCGTGCCAGTCGTGCAACATGGTACGATAGCCAAGAACCAGTACCTCCTGCCCCAATTAGCCAAAAATTGATCGAATCAGTTTGTTTGATAATTAAAGAAGAAGCTTGTAAATAATCATAATTGAACATAGTAGCACGCTGTACTTTTCCTAAACTATAGGTAGGGTGCGTTAGCGATGAGTGTAACGCACCTTGAAAGATACTGCGATCGCACTTTCATGTATTCACCAATAAAAAAGGCGATCGCCTATAATCCATCTAGAGCTAACAAAATTAAGCTATGCCAGTTGTAGAAGCTAAAGTCTATGTAGAGTATCGGAGTGGAGGTTATTGGATTGTAGGAGAGCGAATCTCTTTAGATTCAATCGTGTATGCTTTTCGTAACGGACTCTCTGCGGAAACAATTGTTCAGTCTTTTCCATTACTAACATTAGAACAAGTTTACGGAGCGATCGCTTTTTACCTTGCCAATCGTGCTGAAATTGATAATTACATTTTAGAAGAAGAGGCGAAATTTGATGTCATGCCTCAACCTTTACAAGAGGACGATCCAGCTTTATATCAGAAACTAATATCAGTTAAAGCTCATAGGGAGAATTCACAGAAGTGAGCATTTGTATCAAGCTGATGCTGATTTAAACCAATCAATTGTTACGGCTATTTGGCGACAAGAACTTAATATAATTGCCAAAATCCCTCTCTAAAATAACCAAGTAAAAGATCAGATATGAATAAACTATTCTTTTCCGGCGTACTTCTAACTATAATTTGTTCAGTTCAAATGTCATCTTTTGCCCAATCATTGCCTAGATTGCGGCGAAATATGAATTATGCTCAAGCCAGAACTATGTTAATTCAGCGAGGCTGGCGACCTGTAGTTAATTCCGAACAAGTAAATAATCGAGTTCCAGACAGTACGATCGATTATTTAATCAAAAAAGGCTATACAGAAATTGTTGATTGTTCTGGAACAGGATTAGGGCTTTGTTTGTTTCAATTTAGGAATGCTAAAGGGCAAAACCTTTTTGTAACAACGATCGATAATCAGTCTAGACAAGAGAGTAAGATCTATGGTTGGAGAATTGAGTAAATAATTTTTTTCTGTTTCCCAATCATCTATTTTAGGACTTACACACCCAGATCCCCCAACCCCCTTAATAAGGGGGCTTAGAAGGTTCCCCCCTTATTAAGGGGGGCTAGTTCGGATCTAGGTTTTAGGCAAACCCTACGTAAGTCCTATATTTTCAATGCGAAACAGCTTACAAAACCAAATAATAAAGCCTATTTCCACTGATAGAGATAGGCTCTTAGTTACATATAGAATTTGGAAATAGAAGCAGATAAATCTTTAACCTTGATATCATTATTCAACAACTTATAGTTAATGCCAATCACCCGAAAGGGTGGTTTCTCAGCTGTCGGAAGGAATAATTGCTTCGGTTAACTCTAAGATTAAATCCAAGCGAAAGTTTTTGACTAAATCTGTCAGGGTATCAGCCAAAGCAGCTTCAGTTTCAGGAATTTGCTTAACTAATTCCAAAATGATATCATCATTAATGCAGAGTGCGGCTTGATTTAGTTCGGCTATCCAGTCGATCGGCATTACTTTTAAATCTTCTGCGTGCAACTTCTTGGGAATTGCTGAGGGTAATGAAGTTTGTTGAGTTTCATCTGCATAAATATAGCGCACTCCTAAATGTTGAGCCATTTTTTCAAACAACTCTGACTCTTGAAAAGGTTTCCGCACTAAGTCATCACAACCAGATGAAAATATACTCGCTTTTTCTTCTTCAAAAGCACTAGCTGTTAGGGCAATAATCACTGTTTTGGGAACATTTTCATTTGTCAATCTTTGTTGTTGCAAGGCTTTAATTTGTTTAGTAGCTTCATAACCATCCATTATTGGCATGAGCATATCCATCCAAATTAGGTGAGGTTGCCAAGTTGACCATAAAGCGATCGCCTCTTGTCCATTAACCGCTTCCTGTATTTCAAATCCCAAGGGTTTCAATAATTTAACTAGCAACAGCCGATTTTCTTCGATATCTTCAACGATTAAAATTCGATAAGTAGGTTGATTAGGTTGTAATCCAATCACTCGCTTAAGAGTCAATGTACTTTTTACTTGAATCCTATCTACTTGTTTAACTTTAATATCAAAAGTAAAAATTGTGCCTCTACCCAATTGACTTTTAACTGCAATATCTCCCCCCATTAAGCGCACAAATTGTCGGCTAATCGGTAAACCTAATCCAGTTCCTTGCATAGATTTACGACCTGTTTCCGTTTGCACAAAAGGATCGAACATAGTGGGGATTTCTTCAGGTGCGATTCCCGCACCAGTGTCTTCTACTTCAAAGTTAATTAAAGATTGAGCTTGCTGACTATTTCCCAACTTCGCCCTTAAATAAATAGTACCTTCATTGGTAAACTTAACGGCATTGCCTAACAGGTTAATTAAAATTTGCCGCAACTTGCTTTCATCACTTTCAATATATTGGGGAAGATTTGCCGATCGTTCAAAAATTAATTGTAAGCCTTTCCCAGCAGCTTTGAATCGTAACATTTGCTCTATATCGTTGAGTAATTGATAGAGATCGAAGCGATTTTCATTTAGTGTAATTTGACCTGCTTCAATTTTAGACATTGATAAAATGTCGTCGATCAAATTTAATAAATGTTCGCCACTGCGATTAATAATTTTTAGCTGTTCTTGTTGTTCAGCAGAAAGAGATTTGCTTCTTGCCATTACCTGACTAAAACCGAGAATTGCATTCAGCGGTGTCCGCAGTTCGTGACTCATCTGGGAGAGAAAACGACTTTTAGAAATCGATGCTGCTTGTGCTGCTGCAAGTGCTTTTTGTAAAGCTTCTTCTCCATGTTTACGTTCTGTAATATCAAAAAATGAAGTGACAACTGCGTAAGGTAGAGAATCACCAGATTTATATAAAGGTTGAGAGTTAATAGAAATCCAGGTTAAACTACCATCGGGTTTATGCACTCCCATGACTACATTAACGCAAGGTTCACCAGTTCTTAGCGTCACCATTGCTGGGTGTTCTTCCCCTGGAAAAGGCGATCCGTCTTCTTTGATTGCTTGCCAAAGAGGATCGACGGAAGTTTTTCCCATCATTTGTTCGCAGTTTAAACCGAGTATTCTTTCCGCACTGCTGTTACAGGTATGAATAACACCGTTTGCATCTTGCAAAACAATGCCTTCTGCCATTGCTGTCACCACAGAACGATAGCGTTCTTCACTTTCCTGCAAGGCTTTTTGGACTAGTTTGCGTTCTGTAATGTCTCGAACAATACAAACTACTTCATCAGCACCGCTTTTGATAATTCGAGCTTCATAAGTGTACATTCCATCAGGTTTTTTTAAGTCATGCTCAAATGTTTGTAGTTTTCCGGTGGTGACTGCGGCTTGAAAATTTTCGAGCAATCCTTTTGAGATGTGTTCAGGCATATTTAAGTCTGTTAATTTTTTGCCAATGAGAACTTCCGCTGGTACGAGTAAGGTATTTTCATTTGCTTGTATATCTAAATAAGTGCCATCTACTCGGTGACGAAACATTGTATCGGGTATGGCTTTTAATAGTGCTTGCATTCTTTCTTCGTTCTGTCGCAAGGCTTTTTCAGCTTCTACTCGATCGGTAATATTCCGCGCGATCGCTAATACTGACTGCACAGAACCATCACTAGCAAATTCTGGCACTATACGGGTAGCATAATAAAGTATTCCTTGAATTGATGGAGATTGAAATTCTATTTCTTGTTCTTGAGCAGTTTCAAATACTTGTTGAATAGTTGTTTGCCAAAGTTGCACTAATGATTCATCTGCACCAAATTCTGCCATGTTTTTACCGATAAATTCTCTGGCAGGAATTCCTAAATGTTTTTCTACTGTAGGATTGATGTAAAGATAGCGAAATTCCCGATCGATTCGCATGATAATATCAGGAGCGTTTTCTACTAAAGCGCGAAATTCTTGTTCTCTTCGTTGTAAAGTTGCTTCGGCTTTTTTGCGTTCGCATAGCGCAGCTTGCTGTTCGCTAATATCACGACAACAAGAGAAGTTATATTCTTTGCCATTAAATTCTAAATAATTCAAGGTAATTTCTACCGGAATAATTGTGCCATCCTTACGGCGATGTTCTGAGGTAAAAGACAAAGTTTTTTGTCGTTTCAGTTCTTCCCAATGTTCAGTCCATGCTGCTTTCGGAAAGTTAGGATCGTTATCCCAAACGTATTTTGATAACAACTCTTCACGGGAAACACCCTGTTGTTCACAGGCTTTTTTATTAGCGCGAATAATTTTGGCATTGCGATCGATCCAGACTGTAGCCAAAGAGGAGTGTTCTAGAGAAAAATCTGCTAATTGTAGTTGTTCTTCAATTCGTTTGCGTTCAGTGATATCTTCGAATATGTAGAGTCTGCCGAAATAGCGATCGTCTGGATCGCGAATCTGTGCCGAAAACCGCCGAATAATTCTGCCATCCTTAAAAGGAATTTCATCTTCTACAATAGCCCTGTTTTCTTGATTTTGTAACGGTTTACAGACTTTAGTAAATCCCGCGACATCTACTAATTGTTTTACACACTCGGCAATCACATCCAGATTTTTTATTTGACCGCGATCCATTTGGGATTCTAAATGCTCAATTCCCCAAATTTGGCAAAGTTTATGATTAAAATAAAGAATTTCATCGGTACAATTATCTACTACATAAAACCCTAAAGGGGAAGTATTAGTCATCGAGCGCAATAAAGTTTCTTTCCAGCGTAATTTCTCTTCTGTTTGCTTCAATGAGGTGATATCATTTTCATTCACCAACAGCATATTTGAACCAGTTATCGGATCTTTTGTTTGGCGAATTTCTATTTTTTCTGCTTCCACTAACATTGCTAAACGTCCGTTTTCCAGGTGAATACCAGAACAGGTACAACGAACAGATAGGGTATTTTCTTTTGGGTAAAATGTCCACTGTTCAACTACTGTTTTACCCTGCTCAAAAAGCTCTAAGTAAGTTTGCAAGCGGGTATGCGTTGCAGTAGAAACTTGACTAAAATCACGACTGAGTAATTCTTCTAAACTTGCGGCATTCCAGAGGAGTAAAGCGGCGCGATTCGCCCACCTCATTTTAAGATTTTGGATATCATAAATCCAAATCGGTGTTTGCAGTCGTTCATATCCCGCTAACTGATAGCAAATAACTGGGTCGTCGATCGCGAACATATTCCACTTTATTAAAAGGTATTTTAACTTAATATAAAATAATTACACTCAAAAGTTTACTATTCTAACTTTAATGTCTTTCCACTGCTACATATTAATTATCACAATATTTATTGTGCAACTTTCTCAATAACAATATTCACTCTTAAACAAACTGCAATATATAAAATAAATACGTAAATTTACTGCTTTAGTATAAGAAAAATTCTATATTTATAGAAAAACAGAATAAATTATCTAAAAATAAAATTAAACACTCAAAATAATCTACCTTTATGCAGATGAATTACAGCATCGCACTATGGCAGCAGAAATAAATAATCAGTTGAAAAAAACTGAAAAACTTTTTTTCTGCCTTATTGCACAGTCAGGCTTAACATTTTTTAACAAGTCTTCTTAAACTTAAAAATTTAGAAAAATTAGTTTATTGAGTAAAACATAAAGAGTTGCTAAGAATTGTATTCATTTAAGGATGGACTCCGCTAGTGTTCCTATACTTATTTTTATAAATCTCGATCGTTTACAAGTAAAACGAGGAGGCACCCAAAATGTATCATACTTATGAGGTGTTGGTTGATATCAAAGAATATCTTGAACCAACAAACAATGACTGTCGCAGGGAAACAACACGCTACGAGATTGATGCACAATCTAGACAAACAGCCGACAGCATGGCAAAGGTACAAGCCAGAACAGATCATCCACAGGGTATTGAATACGACGTGCGAGTAACTAGGTTACTAAAATAACAGCAAAACTAGACCTTTCCCATCATGATTTATCCCCTCAAAGCTGTTCGCATCTGTTAAACCATATTGAAATATTTGAATGTCTGCAAAAGCAGCAGTTTTGGCTACAACTCCGGCAAGTTCCGGGAAGTCATGGTCGGAAAATTTGTTCACCTGCAAAATCGCTAAAGCCAACTCCAAAAAGCTGAGTTGGCTTTGTCGATAAGTCGATAAAAAAGTAGATTTTATAGTTAGGGTCTTTATTTAAGCTGACCCCAATTGATTCACAATAATCAAGATAACTAATAATTAATAAAGTGACATCAATCTCAAGCATTAAAACTTAAGGTACAGAAGATATTGATATCATGTCCGACTAATCAGCCTTAGTATTCTTGACCCAAAACCTTTTCGAGACGTTATATATAACGTCTCTACATTATGGCTATTGTTTGACTCATGTCAGTTTCCTCCATTATTTAACAAAATCCCAGACCAGCTGATTAATTTGTTTGTAACACTAAATCAATTATCAGCGATGCGTGATCGGAATTAGCATTTCTGCCTGTATAAATTTGCCGTACCCCAAACTGCTGACTAACTAAACAGTGATCGAGGGGAATATTCACTAAAGGAATTAGCCAAGAAGGTAAACGGACATGAGTTGACGATCTAGGCCAAGTGGGTAAAAGACCAAACCCTAGCTGGGTATTATATAACTTAGTTTTGTTAATTAACTGCCGATAGTAAGGCGACCAAGGTGTGGTATTCAAATCTCCTACTAAGATTAATGGCTGATTTTGCTTTTGAATGTAATCACTGACTGCGGCTAACTGACTATTACGGCGGAGAAAATTATCGTAAGTTATAGGTACTAAGGGATGAATGCCAATAAATTTAATTTGTTGTTTGTTGACTTCCAGACTAGCAATGATATTATGATTTCCTTGACCATTTAAGCGATCGGCTTTAATATCTGTAAAGGGAAAGCGACTGAAGACAGCTAAACCTCCACCCGGACTTTTAAAAGTATAAGGTAAAGTGTCTTTTAAATTAATGTTTAATATTTTAAATGTGCTTTCGTCAACTTCTGCTAATAAAGCTAAATCAGGGCGATTACTTTGGATTACATTAACTATCTGGTTGTCTTGATTGTTTTGAATATTCAAATTAAAAAATAAAACCCTCATTGGTTTACCTGGAGTACCAGTTACCTGTTGTGAATGAGGTAAATACCAGGGAATTACATCAACTGCGTTTAACCCGACAATTAATAAAGCAACAATAATTAAGGCTTTATTTTTTAATTTACCGATTAACCGTAGAATAATTAAAAAGATAGCGAATATTACTGCTAAGATTAAATACTGAACTCGGAAATGAGCTATTAGTTCTAAAGGCCAATCCCAAGCAAAGTAGACTAATAAAGATAGTAAACCTAAAACTGTTAATGTGACAATGGTGATAATGAAAGCAATTCGTTGCAGCATGATGTCAGTGGAACTAAATTTCACTAATTGACATCAAGTATAGTTGAATATTTTACGGATTAACTGTTTGGACAACCCCCTTGTTTGCACAGGTTTCAACCTGGGTCTACGGGGACTTTGCCATTTCAATGTTAGCTATTACTTATATCGATTACCTAAATGTTTGCTACGAATGCTTGGGAGGGGCGGGTTTTGACTTCAATATTTATTGTTGGGTATGGGGAACTTCTGGCTAAACCCGCCCCTACCTCATTTGTATCAATCATTTGTGTAAACGGTATTAGCTTGTTCTGTATCTAGCAAAGGTAAAAATTTCCGAATTAGCCCAATAGTCACAGAGGGAAGTTCTAATTGCGGGGTAAAACCGACATCATCTAAATGATAAAAGAAGCGAATTGCTTGCGGGTTCATTTGTGCTAAACGACGACCGATTTCTGGCCCAGTAAATTCAGATTCTCTTCCCCAAATAATTGCTGTAGGAACAGTGAGTAGATTAATATATTCTGCTAAATCAAAAGATAAATCACCGCTGACAAATGAGAGGGCGGCGTATTCTGCATTTGGTTGTTGAGCAGATTCTAAATAAGCGTCAACAATTTCTGGGTAAACTCGTTCGGGATGAGCAAATTGGCGTTGTTCTAAGTAGCTACGAACCCCTAAACCTGAAGCGACTCCAGCACTATAAAGTACTTGATTTAACAGCGGAATTTTAACTACTTTAGCAGAAACACTTTGACTGTAATCTGTTCCGAATTCTGCTAATCCTGCGGGAGTAACTAAAATTAATGACTTGAATAGTTCAGGCCGATTAATTGCTGCCCGAATTGTAAAAGCAGCAGTTAATCCAGAAGCAATAACTGTTACTGGGCGATCGCAAGTTTTTTCAATAAACTCCTGAATAATCTTAATATATTCGTCTATTTGGTAATTTTTGGCTGGATGATTGGAACGTCCCCAACCAATTAAATCAGGTGCTAATATTCGATATTCAGAAGCAAATGCAGGGTAAACTTTAGACCATTCATAAGCGGAAGAACCGCCGCCAAAAGCGTGTAAAAAAATTAGTGTCTTCTCGCTTTCTTTGGTGCCATTGTTATCCCAAGGTTGGTCAACGGCAGTGTAGTAAACCATGTCTCCTAAAAAGGTATTGACCGATCGCTCTCCAAAACCAGGTGGTATAAACATCGATAAACCTCTTCTGCTGCGTTCGCTGTTTATATTTTGTCAGTAACACAGGAGAATTTGCATCACTCTAAGGTGCAATTTTAGGAAATTAATTCATGTCAAAAAAGAAACGAGGGAAAGGTTTGTATAGATGCTTTAACTTTTTAACCTTTAACCTTTTCCCTCTACCTTGAGCTTTTCTTTTTAGGCGGCGACTGCTACAGCTTCTTGTCCATGTTTACGTAATAATTCCATTAGTTCGTCTCGGTAGTCATGGAAAATGCTGTGGCGTTTAACACTGTGAGTGCGATCGGGTAATTTGATGGTAATTTCTTTTCTGACTGTACCAGGACGTGCCCCTAAAGCGTAAATTCGATTGGAGAGAAATACGGCTTCTTCGACATCATGAGTAATCATAAAAATGGTGATTTTTGTTCTTTTCCAAAGGTCTAACATAAATTCGTGCATTGACTCTTTGGTATGAATATCTAATGCGCCGAAAGGTTCGTCCATTAATAATACTTTTGGTTCGGAAGCTAGGGCGCGTGCGATCGCAGCACGTTGTTTCATCCCCCCCGATAATTCTTTAGGCAATGACTTAGCAAAATTAGCCAATCCCACTACACTTAAATAGTAGCTTGCTTGCTCTCTTCTCACCTTTTTTGGTACGCCTTGAAGCTTCAATCCAAATTCAGTGTTTTCTTGTACATTCATCCAAGGATAAAGTGTATAGTGCTGGAATACCATTCCGCGATCGGGCCCAGGCCCAGTAATCAGTTCGCCATCGATTCTGAGTTCTCCAGAAGTAGGTTTATCAAGTCCAGCAATTTGTCGTAATAAGGTAGATTTACCTGACCCAGATGCCCCAACAGCACAGATAAATTCTCCTTCTTTAATCGTCATATTAATGTCTTTAAGGACGACTAAAGTACCGTTTTTGGTTTGAAAATCTTTGTTCAGGTTGGTAATTTGCAAATACATAGTTTTAGCCTCACTAATTTTGCTTTTTTTTGAACCGCAAAGGACGCAAAGAACGCGAAGGAAAGAAGAAGAAGTATTTCCAATTAATTTAGTATTTCTATATTTAACTTGCAGATTTGCTGGGAACAAAAGCTTTTATTTACTCCCCTCTGCTTCTCTCAGCGTTTCTGAGTTGTCCATTTACAGGAAACTCGTAAAAGATATTGGAAAAATAGGTCGAAAGATAATCCAATTACTCCTATTACTATTAGTCCGACAAAGATTTCATCGGTTCTAAGAAATCTACCTGCTACACTAATGCGACGACCTAAACCTTCTGTGGCGGCAATTAGTTCGGAAACAATTACTAATTGCCAAGCTGCTGCTAAGTTGATGCGACAAGCGTCAATGATTCCCGGTAAGACGTGGGGAAAAATTACTTGTAATAGGGCTTGTTTGCGATCGCCTCCTAAAATATAAGTCGCTTCAATCAAATCTTTTGATACAAACTTTACAGTATCCATCACCATCAAGGAGTTAAAGAAGAAAACACCGATGAAAATAAGGGTAATTTTCGGTTCTTCTCCGATTCCCAAATATAAAATTAGTAGGGGGATGAAGGCAGGTGCAGGCATATAGCGCATTAGTCCAAATAAGGGTTCTAATAATGCGCGAATACTGGCAAAACTGCCCATTAATACACCAATTGGAATAGAAAATGCTGCTGCTAAAATAAACCCGACACCGACGCGCCACAGACTTGCTACTGTATCTTTCAGCAGTTCGCGTGTACTCCATAATCTGCCAAATGCTTCCATTACTTTGGCAGGTGAAGGCAAAAATTTGGGGTCAATGTTTCCGAAGGTAGTTACTAACCACCACAGTAACAAAGGCGCACCAATTGAAGTAATAACTAAGGCTGTATTGAGAGGTCTGGGAATGTCTTCAGCAATGCGCCAAAAAACTGTTGGTTGGAGTTTTTTTGGACGGATATAGTCTCTAATTGAGCCAGGGCTTTCATTCATGGTTAAAGTTCCATATTTTATGATTTTTTGACTTGTTCGGCGTAGGATTTGACAAAGCGATCGTCAAATAATTTACTAGTGTCAGGTTGGCTTTTTGCTAATCCTACTTCTATCAGAAATTTACTCATTTCTTGGGCGGCAAACTGTAAAGAATTCAAATCATTTCCTGGTTGAAAAGATTTTAGGTTTTCTTCAATAGTAAAGATGCGAGTGCCACCAGCGTATTCTTTATATTCAGATACCGGAACACCTGCTCTTTTTGCCATAATTTCATAAGCTTGTTCGGGATTTTTTTGCATATAATCCAAGGTGGTAAACCAAGAATTAACTAATGCTTGGATTTGTTCCGGTTTTTCTTGCAAAAACTTGCGGGAAACTACTAAATGGTCAGAAATTGCTCCTGGAAAGTCTTTAGAACTGAATAATTCTTTACTACCAGTCCGCTTTAATGCTTGTGTGGTAAAAGGCGCAAATACTGCCGTTGCATCGACTTGTCCAGCGACAAATGCTGCTGCTGCTTTACCTGTTTCTAAGGGGACAAATTGAATATCTTTTGGTGATAACCCTGCTTTTTTTAATCCTAAAAGTAACAGAAAATGATCGACTGTTCCTTCTTCTGCGGCAACCTTTTTTCCTTTTAAATCAGCGACGGAATTAATACCTTCTCGGACAATAACTTTATCATTGCCAGTAGAGTTATCATTTACCAACACAATTACTTGATCTGCACCACCGGAAACTGAGTTAACTGTATCTCCTAAAGTTTGACTATTAGCTTCTATTTGTCCGGCTGTTAAAGTGCTGATAGACTCCAAATATCCATCAAACCATTTGAGGTCTACAGGAACATTATTTGCTTTAAAAATGCCTTGTTCTTGGCTAATTTGCCAAGGAAACCAACCGGGCCAAGCACTAAATCCTAAACGGACGGCATTAACATTAGTTGAAGACGCAGTAGAGTCAACTTCGTTAGTGGTTTTGATGTAAACTGCTGGATTAACGCAACCTACGGCTAGGCTGAAGGTAACAAAAAAAAGGATGCAGTAGGAAAGGAGCGATCGCACTTTCATAACATCTACCTTGAGACAGGTTTTATTATTTCGTCATTGACACTTTTTATAGCGGTGAATTAGGTGTAGCAGAAAAGGTTGTCACCGCTTTGTTATTTGTGCTACAAAATAGCTAATTAATTTGAGATTCGGAAAAGTTTGTAGAAGCATGACAATTTGAGCCTGTGCAACGCCAAATTTGGCATTTTTACAGACTAAAAAATCTCACTATTTCCAGAAACCCGACTTCTTTAAGAAGTCGGGTTTCTATTAGAGTTAATGAACAACTGATAATTGCTGTTTTGCAGATTGAACTAACTGAGAACGCACCCAATCAAACCAAATATTTAATCCTTCTCCTGTTTTGGCGGAAACGGGAATTATCGTTACATGGGGATTCATTTGACGGACATTTGCAATTATTTGATTAACATCAACATCTAAATGGGGCGCTAAGTCCATTTTGGTGATTAACAAACAATTTGCTTCTTGAAACATCACTGGATATTTCAGAGGTTTATCTTCCCCTTCGGTAATACTTAATAAAGCAACTTTGGCGTGTTCACCTACTTCAAATTCGGCAGGACAAACCAAATTTCCCACGTTTTCAACTAATACTAAATCAAATTCTGAGGGGTTGTATTCATTTGCTAACCGATGAATTCCACCGGAAACCATTTTGGAATCCAAATGACAGGAACGACCTGTGTTAATGGCAATTACTGGAACGTTATATTTGCGGAGACGATCGGCATCTAATTCTGTTGTCATATCGCCTTCAATCACGGCAATTTTATATTCATTTGTTAATACAGCCAGAGTCTTTTCTAGCAATGCAGTTTTCCCGGCACCGGGACTACTCATCACATTAAAACAAGTAATTCCCCACTCATCAAAATGTTCCCGGTTATGATCGGCCCCTTCTTGATTAGCATGGAGCAAATTAATTCCTAAAGCAGCGTCAAATGTTTGGTGCATAACTAGTTTCCACAGAATCAGAACTATATTCAACTCGATCGATTTTTAACTCTCGGCCCGATCGAATGTCTTCCATTGGCGATAGACAAGTCGGGCAAGCATATTCAATCCCAATTTCCGGCTGATATTCTTGTTGGCAATGATGACAAAAAGCAATTAAAGGAGTTTCTTGAATAACTAATTTTGCTCCTTCTAAAAAGGTGTTGCGAGTCTGAACTTCAAAGGCGAATTGTAAACTCACAGGTTCCACACAAGTAAACTTGCCAACCGTGAGATGAATGCCAGAAATTTGGGGTTTTTCCGGTTGTTCTGACCACCATTTCCGCACAGTTACAATTAACGCCTTAGTCATGTCTGTTTCGTGCATAGTTCGGGGATTAGGGATTGGGGACTGGGGACTAGGGACTGGGCAGTGGGGAATTAAATTGTCGTTCTACCCTTTCCCCTTTTTTCCTTCTGCCTTCTGCCTTCTGCCTTCTGCCTTTCTTCAAGTCCAGGCGACAAGCTGAGGTTGCGCTTCTGGGTGAATGTAGGCGGGTTTTTGTTTGCGGGGTAGTTGCCCGGAGACGATTAAATGTGCCATTGTGTCGCAAATTACGCGAGTTGCCATCAGTGAAGTCATGTCGCTGATGTCGTAGGGAGGGGAAACTTCCACT
This sequence comes from [Phormidium] sp. LEGE 05292, assembly GCF_015207735.1. Taxonomy (GTDB): domain Bacteria; phylum Cyanobacteriota; class Cyanobacteriia; order Cyanobacteriales; family Aerosakkonemataceae; genus Floridanema. The sequence continues at coordinate 22,335 of NZ_JADEWG010000021.1, read as the reverse complement.
ACTTCTAAACCGCACACTGGGGCTTTTTGCACAATTTTTCCTAGCAAACTTAAGGCTTCACGGGGTAATAAACCGCCTGGTTCCGGCCAACCTGTACCAGGGACAAATCCCGCATCGATGCAATCAATATCGAAGCTGATGTAAACGCAGTCAGTTCCGTCGAGTGCGCGTTCTAAGGCAAAATCAACAGCGGCATCGATTCCTTTTTCCACAATGTCGGTAACGGTGAGGATGTTAGTGGCGCGTTCCCGGCAAACTTTCACGCCTTGACGAGGAACTTGCCAACCGCCAATTCCCAACTGTACTAAGTTTTTCGCTGGGGCGTTTACCATGTTAGTGGCGTGAAACCAAGGACAGGTGTGCATTCTCTCGTCGAGGTCGGTTTCTTGGGTGTCGGCGTGGCGATCGAAATGAATAATACCAACTTTTTTGTCTCCCAAGTGGCGACAAATACCTCTAACTGTGGGGAAGCCGATCGAATGGTCGCCGCCTAAAATAATTGGAAATGCCCCAGAACTGAAAATATGGGCAATACCTTTAGAAATCTGGTCAAATGACTTTTCGTTATTTGCAGGAATGGTGAAAATATCGCCAACATCGCAAAGGGTAATTTGTTCGCGCAAGTCAACGCCTAACTCAAAGTTGTAAGGGGTGTACAATGCAGAAATCCGGCGAATCCCCTGTGGGCCAAACCGAGTACCGGGACGATAGGTAGTTCCTGAGTCGTGCGGAACACCAACTATTGCCACATCGTACTCCCCAACTTTTCGCACATCTTCTAAATAAGGTGCTTTCATGAAGGTGTTGATGCCTGCGTAGTGGGGCAGTTCGCCACGAGAGAAAGTGGGAATAGTGCGATCGCGAATACTCTCAGCTGCTTCTAATCCATATTCCAGCCCTTGCGATACCTCCTGTTGCCAACCTGTTAACGGCAACCGCGCCTCCCATTCTAAAGCCCGTTCTGCTTGGCTGGGTATATGCCCATTATTGGAGTTAGGGCTATTAAATAAAGGATTTTCCGAAGGATTCTCAGTCATTGGGACACCTTGAATAGTTGTAAAACGACTAGATTTTCTAGCTTTTCTCCTGAAAATAAAGAGAAAGCCCAGGAGAACAAAGCTTCAATCTTTTTGACTGGTGCTTTTCTCCCGGGCTTTTCTCCCGCCGTGTGGCTAGCTAATCCTTCCAAAAAAATAAAACTGAGGTTTGCCAGCTGCTTCTCTCGGACCAGCGTTTGGCAATACTTTCTCGTCGTTTTATCCAAACCGGAACCCTAGAAGCTATTAATTTTTAGTTTCTCTACTTTTGAAATTTACACTAAAAATTTCAAGCTTCTGTAACAGAAGTTACAAAATGATGATATTTGGTAAACTTCTTCTCTTTCCTTCGTGTCCTAAAACGCTGTCGCGTTTTAGGACACGAAGAAAGAACACAAAGAAAGAAATTGATTTAGGAGTAATATATATGAGGAAATAGAAAATTTGAACGATCGAATGCTAATTACTTCTGATAACTGGTTAGATTGGCTGACTGTGTTTGGTTATTTAAGTTTTACTGTTTTTATCATGTGGCGGGTATTCACTAGTAAATGAAGCAGGGAAAGAGACTATTTAAATAATGATAGGCAATCGGATTTTAGTAGACCTTTAGTAACTTTGATATTGCGAAAACTTTTAGCAATAATTTCTTCGCAACTTAAGTCTATTTGCGGAACGCCTAACTCAATTAAATCTTTAATGGAAGCGCCAATGATAATTTCGGAAATGCCAGCCCAAATGCAAGCTGTAGCGCACATTGGGCAAGGTTCGCAGGTGGTATACAAGGTATAACCATCTAAAGAAGTGCTGTTGAGCTTTTTGGCTAAAAGTCGAATGGCGTTAATTTCGGCGTGGGCGGAAGGATCTCGATCGCGTTTGACGGTGTTGTGTGCTGCGATCGCAATTTCTCCATCCTTCACGATCAGCGCACCAAAGGGCGCATCGCCTTGCTTGGCCTCTGCTAAAGCTATTCTCATCAACTCTTCTGGGCTCATGTTCTGACCTCACTACCTATTTGACTCAATAATATTAACTAATTGTGATCGAGATCACTTTTCTTAATATATGACTATCACAAGCCTGTCATCAGTGTAATCACCGAGGTTAGCTTAATTTGTTTCCATAATAAAAGCATAGAGTTCAGCCATCAGCCATGTGCCACCAAATCAACCTCCTCCCCACCGCCCTTTCTGACTTATTCGCCGACGTTACCAGTTCTGGACATATTACACTTGCCGATCGCTACGGACTAAAAGCAGCTATTCTAGAAGGTTGCTTGACTGAAGAAGAACAAACTAGTTTAGATAGATTACTTTATGGTGTGCGTCGGGGACGTTTGCAAATAGTTGATGAAATCTCTGTTGTAATGTAATTTGGTTGGCACTAGGAATATAGATTAAGTTATGAAGTTTGAAAATTTACTGAACTCTCAAGAAATAAACTGGGCTAAATAAGCCCAGTTTTTATTTTTTAAGTCCGTTGTAAGCGCTTCAGCGCTGGAACACTAAAGTGTTCACAACCAACTTTATATTTAACATTGTTTATTGTCAGTGCTTCAGCACTGTAGCACTAAAGTGCTCGCAACAAGCTTTATATTTATGAAATTATTCGCTCTAATTTACGTAGTAGTTTCACAAAAAAAATCAGAAATGGAAGATTCAACCTTTGTAATTTTTCTGGCGTTTGGTGTCCTTTGGGCAATTATGGGGACGGCTGCTTGGGTTGCACTCCTCAAGTCTGAAGGAGAAGAAATCCGTTTTGGTAAATGGGGATTGATTGTAGCTATACCAATTCTCATTCCCTTTATTGCTGCTTTAGTGATTGCGGCAATTTATCGCAGTTAATTCTGTGAATAGTCAATGAAAAAGTTAAGTTACTCTCGTACTTATGGCGATCGGTAAAGGTGATTAATTTGGGGAATGCTTGATTTATCAAAAATCCCAATCCCCAGTCCCTATTCTGCCACAAGTACAAGAGAACCTTATTTGTTGATTGGTTCAAATCTGGAAAATACACTTTTTGGTCGGGGAGAAGTTCCTACTGAATTAACTACAATTTCGACTTTGTTAGGATTTCCGTTAGTAATCACGGGATAAGAAGTTGTATTAATGAAACGCACTCGATTATCAACAATAATTCGGGCTTGAACTGTATATGTGTGACTTGGGTTAATTGTGTCTCGGTTATAGACAATTTCAAAGGGAAAAGGAACTTGGCGACCTTGAGTAGGAATAATTTGTTGACCGATCGCAACTGCGGGCGCATCTTGTTTAGATACATCTTGTAGTTGTACAATCACTAAGGCATCTGGTGGTAAAGCAATTCGTTCCCGATAGGTAACAGTACCGCTAACGCTGGAAAACTGACTTGTTGTAGTGGGAGTTTGCGCGATCGCAGTTGTGCTACCAATTAAGGCGGTGGTGCTTAGGGCGATCGCCAAAACCGAACCAATAGTTTTCATTTTCAGTCCTTCTGACAATTAAAATTACTTACAGTATTAACTATCTTCATAGACCTATTTTGCCATTTTTTCGTTCCATTTTCTCCATAATTAGAAAATTTAACAATAACTGCTTTAGAAAAAGGGAAAAGGGAAAAGTTAACCCTTTATCCCGTTTAACTTCTAAGCTGTTGTTGTTTCTGGGAAACAAACTTTTGTCCCACCTAAACCACAATACCCATTAGGATTTTTGGCAAGATACTGTTGGTGATAAGCTTCAGCGTAATAAAATTCTGGTGCATCAATAATTTCGGTGGAAATTTTTCCATAACCCGAAGCATTCAACGCTTTTTGATAAGCTGCTGTTGAGGCTTCTGCTATTTGCTTTTGGGTTGCAGAATAAACATAAATTCCTGAACGATACTGAGTCCCAACATCGTTACCTTGGCGCATTCCTTGAGTTGGATCGTGACTTTCCCAAAAAACTTTGAGCAGTGATTCATAACTAATTACTTTGGGGTCAAAAACAACTAAAACAACTTCATTATGACCCGTCATTCCGCTGCAAACTTCTTGATAAGTTGGGTTAGGAGTTATCCCAGCTGCATAACCAACTGCTGTAGTAAATACGCCTTCTTGTTGCCAAAATTTACGTTCTGCACCCCAAAAACAACCCATCCCAAATACTGCCTTTTCCATTCCTTCTGGAAAGGGGGGTTTTAGAGGATTACCATTAACAAAATGACGCGCAGGTACATCCATAGTTTCCTTACGTCCGGGTAATGCTTGATCTGAAGTAGGTAAGCTAAGTTTTTTGCCAAATCCGAATAATCCCATAAATTCCTAATTTTGTTTTTCGATCGCAGTCTTTACATTTCTTAATTTAACGCAATTTTCCAGAATTTGTGTGTAGTTCATAAATCTGTAGCCGCTATCCAGGCTTGTATGAGCAAAAAATAAAAGGTTTGTTTGGTACAGGGCTAAAGTAGCAACTTCTTTCTTGCTACTTTAGCCCTGTTAAAAATTGCCCTGAGTTTGTGATTTTTCCTATGTGCGCCAAAATAGTTTGAACCTAGTAAATAAACTGACAATATAGCCAACAACTAAAGTATAAAAAACACCCTTTAAAAACCCATGCAGAGGAGTTTTTACATTGGCAATAACAAAACTATCAATTCCCAAATTAATAAAAATAGGCCATACTAAATTGGCAAATCCTACATAACCAATCATCGGGTTTTGTCCGTTCTCAATTAACAAATGTAGAGGCTTTTGTAATTTAAAAATATCTATTAATATCGTGAAAACAATCAAGACAAAAAACGCGATTCCTGTAGTTAAAAAGAAGTAACTGTAAGTAGCCGGATCTTTCTTAATTCCCCCTTGGTAAGGTTCAAAAAGTAAACCTAACACCAACCAATAAACGCCCCAACAATACAATTTTTGAATTAAAATCTCAGTTTCATTTTCTGGTTTAATGAACAGAAAGTCAGTTAAGTAGCAAATAGCTGCACTAACTAATGTTGTTTGCCATACCCATCTAGCTTGTAAACCGATAAGTAAGATTAAAATATTAGCTAACAACAGAAATATAATTGCTAATAACTTATAATTATGCTTTCTATTAAAATCCTTATCTAAATCAGCTTTTCCTATCCAGTTTAGAATCAAATCTCCGGCAATAGTTCCGGGAATTACGATAAACAAATAAGATAAATAATGAAATTTAAATAACCAAGGTACAGGAGAATATGACCACAACGCAGCAGTCCAGCTTTTAGCAACTGTCGAAGATAGACGCAGGGCAAATAATAATCCTATTAATCCCACACGCAACCATAAATTATTTCTGGTAAATAACCAAATTATTGAACCAAAAACGGCTGTATTTGTCAGGACAATTAAAATAATATCGCTGCGTGCAAGAGAAAAACCTATGCCATTAGTATAATGAATTCCAGAAATAATAATAACTGCTAATATCCAAGCAGCAATTGTAGTTGCTGGTTGGGGGATTTTCCTCCAATTATTTGGCAAGCGAACAAACATGAAAAATAAGATAACGAACCCTATTAAGGCAATTAACCATTTGTTTGCTACTGAATTATCAGCAATTTCACCTGGTCGAAAATGCTCAAGAAATATAGCAAATGCCCCTAAAAAAAAGCCGCGTTTGAGAATATAAAAAATTACATTAAATTTGTTAGTAATTCCTGACTGTATCCGGCGAGAAAGTGCTAAGGGAATAGATGCACCCATAGCAAATAAAAACAAAGGAAAAACTAAATCAACCCAGGTTAAACCGGGCAAATTGGGATTATAAGTGTGAGTTGGTGGGGGTTCTTGGGCGTGATACATCCAAGCGGGTAAAATTCGGTAAGAAATTGTCCCCGATAGCACCATTGTTAAAACCGCAAATCCTCTTAAGGCATCTAAGGAGTATGCGCGTTTTTGATGAGAGATAGAAATTGTATTTTCCCCTTGTTGATTTGAACTCAAAATTTAACCCCAAGTAAACAAATCAGCTGTAGTTTTCCGACAGCAATAAAGTCTGGTTTGAATTTCATGCTTGACTACCGCATAACGCCAACCCAAAAGTACTCCTTTTTGATAAGCTGTGGGAGAACCATTAATTGTTGGCGATCGTTCACAAGGAGTACGACAAAGAACTTTGCCTTCAGCGTATCCCTGCCAAAATTCAGTGGCTTTTTTGCCGGAATTATGTATTTGTAATCGGTAATCAGCCATGAGTAATTCTATTTGCATTAAGTGTTGCTGAATTACTTCTCCTTGGTGCAACCATTTCCACAATTGGTATGATTTTTGCCCCCAAGATTTGTTATTTCGAGTTGCTTGCCAAACTTTTTCCCAATTTAAGGTGTAAGTTTGTTCTAGTAAAGCGATCGGCATTCCATCTGCTATTGCTTCTTTGATACCTCTGGTAGCTTGTTGATATTGTTTCCAAGCTGCTTCTAAACAGATTAATGATGCTTCACAAGTTTTCAGTTTTTGATCTGCCCAACGGTTTTGCATAGTTATTTTTCTTTAAGATTTTTGGGTGTTTACAGATATTGTGCTCGGATGTTTTCTATAATTATTGCGGTTCATGTTTCGTACTCCTCCACTGTTTATATCTCCTCACTGTTCTACTCAGAGCGAAGAATCTGCTATTAACTAATATATGACTATTCCGACCTGGATCACCCTGTCTCGTCTTTTGGGATTGCCCTTTCTACTCTATGGTTTACATTATCCAAGTACTTCAAGTCGTTGGGTATGTTTAGTAATCTTTCTTATAGCGGCTGGTACGGACTGGCTGGATGGCTATTTAGCCAGAAAACTTAACCAAGTGACGGATCTGGGCAAGTTTCTCGATCCTTTGGTGGATAAGTTGCTGGTTTTAGGGCCATTATTGGCGTTGATCGAATTAGGTCAAATACCTGCTTGGGGTGTGTTTTTAATTTTGGCTAGAGAGTTAGCGATCGCAGGTTGGCGCGTCAATCAAACTAAAATTTCTGGGGCGAATATTTGGGGAAAGCTTAAAACTGTTAGTCAAATTTTGGCGATCGCTCTTTTGATCGCACCTTTACCTGTAACTTGGCAAGTATATTCTGTAATTGCTTTTTGGATTTCTGTTGTTTTCACCTTAATTTCAGGCGTTATCTATGTTTTGCCACCAAATCCAAGTGGCAATGAATTTTCTCAGTAAAATTTTACATAGAAATTTAATAATTTATGCAAAACCCGGTTCCTTTATAATCATTTCACGGGAAAAGATCTCCAGAAACCGAGTTTTTTAGTTGGTGTTTTTAACGTCTAAAATCCATCGTGAACGGTTGATTGTCTAGTTTTCCACCACCAACAACAGACTGAATTTGACCGTTGCGGAAAGTGACGATTACAGTTCCCGAAGCATCTGCGTTACCAGAGTTAGTTAAGGTGATTAATAGCTGGTTTTGCGGGCCATTTACCCAGTTTCCACCAAAGTTAATTTGACTCCCGTTAGTGGTTCTCAATTGCAATCTTGCAGTGTTATCAGCTATTGTCTCTACTGTGACGCGATTGATTGTCTGTACCGGACGACCAACTATTGCTAATGTTCCCCTTCCTGTGGCGGTTGCTGCTTCTACAGATTGGGGAGTTGTGAGGACAATGGTAGCAGGTGCGATCGCAGTTATTCCCACCAACATAGATGCTGCTACAGCGCCAAGTTTGATATTCAATCCCATGATTTTCTTATTGTTTTAGAAACTCTCCAATTAAAGAATATCATTCACACCCTTTTGTTCCTTAAATCTGAGATCCCCCTAAATCCCCCTTACCAAGGGGGACTTAAAATAAATTCCCCTTTTTAAGGGGGAATTAAAAAAGTAAGATTTAAACTTAAAAAAATGGGACTTAAACCAGTTTCTTATTCCCCCCTTATTAAGGGGGGTTAGGGGGGATCGAGTATCTGTCACCAACTTTATTATATCCTGTAAAAAAGTAGAGACGTTGTATACAACGTCTCTACTTTTTTAGGCTTTTAGTATCTCATCATCTACAGAAAAATCTATTTCCGATTTATCTCTTCCAGAGACGAGAAAGTCATTTTCAAATGAATCTTTTAAACCAGAAACTAAATCATATTCTGGTTTCCAATTCAGTTCAGTCATTGCTTTATTAATTGAGGCGAAAAAGTGCTGAAGTCGTAATGGGAAACCTTTACGTTTGCCAAAGTCGAATTTTTTTGGGTCGTAATGGACAATTTGCAAAGAATCGGGTGATTTTCCGGCAGCAATTGCACAAGCACGGGCTAATCCGTCAAAGGTAACGTAACGTTCACCGGAGATATTGTACACTTGTCCGATCGCTTTTTCATTGCCTAAAACTGCTGCCATTGCATTTGCTAAATCCTGACAATGACCGAGTTGGGTAATGTGTAATCCGTTACCGGGAATCGGGATGGGTCGATCGCGCACTATGCGATCGAAAAACCATGCTTCTACATCATTATAATTCTGAGGGCCATAAATATAAGTGGGACGAATGGAGGTAAAAGGTAATCCTTTTTCTTGCAGATAAGCTTCGGTTTCAAACTTTCCTTTGTGGCGACTTTTCGGATCGATCGCATCTCCTTCAATATGAGGTAATTGATCGGTTTTGAGATAAACTCCCGCCGAACTCATATAGACAAAATGTTTAACTTTGCCGTGAAAAATATCAGCTAAAACTTGAGTATCGCTAAGTTCGCGTCCGTTGTTGTCAAAGATGGCATCAAACTTTTCATCAGCTAACTTTTCTTTGATTATGTCAGCATTAGTGCGATCGCCATTAATTTCTGCTATACCTTCTACTGGTGCGGGTTTATTGCCTCGATTAAATAATACAACTTCGTGACCTTGTTCCACCAAAATTTTCGTTAAATAAACTCCGATAAACCGAGTCCCACCCATAATTAAGATTCGCATTTTGTCTCGTTCCCAATTGTCAACTATCTGATTTTACTTCTGATTGACTTTGCTTTTTCAACAAACTTTAGTTATTTTACAACCTTAGTTGAGTGACGGCGATTTTACCAGAGAAGCAGACATCGACATCGCTGTTGGGAGTGCGGTCGCGATCGGCATATTTCCCATGATAATAAAAATCATCATTTTCAATCCGATAATTAACAGGTAAACGACCTTTACAAGGCTCACAAAATACAACTTCTGGGTCAGGTTCTCCCGGTAATAAATGCGGTAAATTTACATTCCAAAAACTCCCAGGTTCCAAAGGTCGATCGAACAAATCAGCTAATACATTCGCCGTCCATCTCGCCGCCGTATCCCAATCAACATTTAGCTTCCCTTTGCGATAGTGAGAAACCGCAATTCCCGGAATTCCGAGAATTGCTGCTTCCCTAACAGCAGCGACAGTCCCCGAAATATAAACATCAACCCCTAAATTGCCCCCAGCATTAATCCCTGAAAGCACCCATTTAGTATTAGGAACAAGGTGACTTAAAGCAATTCTTGTACAGTCAGCGGGAGTGCCACCAATGGCAAATTCTGTTTCCGAACGGCGCAAAACATTTATCGGGCGAGTGGTGGTAACTTGATGCCCACAACCTGATAAATGTTCTTTTGGAGCAACAATTATTCCTTTGCCGTTGACTGCTTTTCGTAATGCTTGAATGCCAGGGGCATCGATGCCGTCATCGTTCGTGAGAATTAGAGTCATTCGTTTTAAGAATGTATAAACAGATATCTTGCAGAATTATTATTATGCCTGACAATCTGCAAGAGCCTCTATCCGTAGGGTGCGTTAGTGCTAACGTAACGCACCGCACTATTCCACCATATTTAGTATCAATGCGTAAGTCCTGAGAATTATCATTATGGCGTTGATATCACATATCTGTCATCAGGGGCAACCTACACGGTTTAGTTTAGAAGCTTGTAAACGGTTGACAAACTGTTGGCAGGAGCTGTGCGTGCTCCTTAAGGCTCGATTAATAGATAACAAGCATCCATTGTAATTTTTGTCAACCTCTGTGACTGGACTGGTGCTGTAAGTACTGAGAGATATTTCCGACAAAACTTCCGTGAAAAGCCTGATACCGGATGAAGAAGGATTCTATTTCAAATATAAACAAAATGTGTTTTCAAGTGACTATGCGCTGCTGTCATTTGCCAATATTAGTAGTAAAAAATCAGCTTCAATCAACCGCCAATCTCAGTCAGAGATAGTAAAAAATGAAAAAACAGAGATTGGCTCCAGAAAGTCTTGGCTAAGAATCATCCGGTTTTTTTCAAATGCTAAATTTCCTAGAGAAGAAGAGACTTAGTTTTTGAGCATATTTAGTTTTTTACTAATCATTAAAATTTAATTTTACTAATTTCAATAGGTAGGCGTGTTGTTCATAAATCATTTAGATGTGGTTGGGTTATTCGCCCAAAATCTTGTATAAATAGCCATCCTAGATTAGTTGATCAATGTCAAATGGATAAGCAATGTATCAATAAATACGTAAAAATAAATTTACTTCATGTCACTAATAGTACGGAGAAAATCAAATTCTGTAACAGAAATACTAGCACGATTACAGTGTTTTAGTTTACATTTGTTATTGATAAAAAACGCTATAACCTCTTTACAAGCCCAAAAAAAATTGATAAATTCATATTGTCGGAAGCCCAGGCCAACGCAAGGCACCGATAACAACAAAAACAACAATGAGTAAAGGTATAAAACAATGGCTGTCGAAAAAACCAATTCTTCTTCTAGCTTAGCCGAAGTTATCGATCGCATTTTAGACAAAGGTATTGTTATTGACGCATGGGCTCGTGTATCGCTGGTTGGTATTGAATTGTTAGCGATCGAAGCTCGTGTGGTAATTGCTTCTGTGGAAACTTATTTGAAGTATGCTGAAGCTGTTGGTTTAACTCAATCAGCTGCAATGCCTGCATAAGACTATAGATAATTCTACAATCAACCGATTGGGAATTTAGGACATTTAAATGCTGGATAAACTTCTGCTTTTTAAAGCTTTCCTCGATTCGGAAGATGCCGTGTTACACGAGCGGGGAACAAAAAAAGCAGAAGTTTCATTTAACTACTTTTGCTCTCAAACAATGCACGAGCAAGAGTGGTTTATTCACGGATACTTAATTTTAACAGTTACAATTGAACGACGGATGACTAATGCTCAGGAGCAAAACCAACAGCTACGTCAATTCCGTCGGTATCTGTTTATTAGTATTTTTGGAACGGAGAGTTTTAGCCCTTCATCAAAATAGCCAACTACGGCTTCATCTTGAGCTAAAAAATAGAATCCCCCAGTCAAAAGAGCTGTTTCTGCTCTTTCGACTGGGGGATAAATCATTAAAAACAACAAATGAGTTCTAGGTTTTTAACTGTGACATTCTCTGCGGCTGCTGAGTACCTAAAACTCAGAAAAGCACCAGAGTTCCCACCTCACGGATATGGGCTTCCTGCTAAATAGGGCTACATACTTCTTTACCCTCACAGGCAGATGCGATTAGTCTCACCGCCATCTAAAACTGTCAAAAAATCTTGGAGTTAAGTAGGTAGGCCGGAAAAATTATCGTCTTCGACAAGGCAGAAGGGAAGAGGGTTTCCGCCAAATTTACTTTCCGTTACAGACTTCTGTTAGTTTGCGCCTTCCTACTTAGGAATCATATAACTATTTCTATATAATAGCATAATAGTTGATAATTTGCCTACCACTTGAAAATATTCATAAAGTTTTCCTTTTGTGAGATAAATATCAATAATTGATTAGTTCTGATTGTACATACTCAAGAATACATTTGATTTCCGAAAGAAACCTCAGAAAATTTTCTAGATAACTGCTAATTTCCTAAATTAAGGTTCAGGAGATTTAGTCAAAAGTTTCGTCAATTAGTGTACTTTGCCCCTGATAACAGCTTTGCTAGATCTACTCCAGCCTCAGTAGAGTTCCCTGCAAGATGCCTTTGACCCCCTTTCACTAAATCTGCGTAAGAACCCATCTAGATAGCAGTTGTAATGGGAAAATCACAATTTTCATCTCCTTTCAAAGACTGATAAATTAACATACTGGCTATCTCTTGTTCTACGGGTTTTGAGAAGAAATATCCCTGCATTTTTTGGCAACCCAATGCTTTAATAAAGGCTAAATCTTCCAAGGTTTCTACTCCTTCGGCAATCACGTCCAAGCCTAATTTCTTAGCTAAAATTAAAATAGTTTCACTAATATCCCATTTCTTTTCAAGTACAAAAGAGCGATCGATCTTTAAAGCATCGATCGGCAGGTCTTTTAAACGTCCCAGTGCCGAATAACCCGTACCGAAGTCATCTACATAGAACTGAACACCTAATGCTTGAAGCTGATTAAAAATGGCGATCGCTTCTTGCAGATTCTCAATTAAAGAACTTTCTGTTATTTCTAATTTCAAGCTATCTGGTGCAATATCAACCGTCTGAAGAATGCTTTGAATCTTCTCTACTAAATTAGGCTGAATTAGCTGTAAAGTGGAAAAATTAACACTCATGGTGAGTGGAGGATCGTTAGGAAATTGCTGCTGCCATTTGTGCAACTGATAGCAAGCTTGCTCAATACTCCAAAGTCCGAGTTTGTGGATTAATCCGGTTTTTTCGGCTAAGGGAATAAATTTTGTAGGAGAGATCAAACCTTTAACAGGATGTTGCCAGCGAGAAAGTGCTTCAAAGCCAATGATTTTGTTAGTTTCGAGCGAAACAATTGGTTGATAATAAAGTCGAAACTCCTGATTTTTCAATGCCGAATGCAGGTCATTTTCTAGCTGTAATTGCTCGATATCTGCATCAGATAAAATAGCCATTGCCACAGAAGATTCGCGATCGATCGCATTTGCTAACCGCACTAAGCGGTCTGTATTATGAATCGCTATATCCAACAATCGTAAACCATCTTCAGACAGCGAACCGAGATATCCATTATTCAAAAGCCCTAATACTGCTCGAATTGAAGTCAGTGGTGTTCGCAGTTCGTGACTAACCAGCGATGAAAAATTAGCCAACTGTTCGGTAAGTCGTAAATCAGAATTATCTTGATTAACGTTCATTTGTCATATTTCCTAATCGAGATAAAGTTTAAGTCTTATCAAGTCTTTTAGCGATGAAAAAAATGAGGCTTGAGACAACATTTTTCTATTACTAAGTTGACTTCCTGAATTTCATAGTACGTTTCAAATGTGTCAACTACGTGACACGAAGCTTTTCGACTCTTTTGTACTTATGGTGAAACACTTGGTTTTAGGGACTGGGATTTCTCGTAAATCAAGCATTCTAGAAACGAATCAGGTTTACTTATCACCATAAATACAAGAGAGGCACTTAAGCGAGCAGTATTGAAACCTTTCACAGGCTTGCCACATTTCTCTTTTACCTTGTAAGAAGGCTAATTATCTTCGTTCCCAAAAAACTATGAAATCCAAACGCCACTCACATAAAAGCAGTTTATTTTCTCAATTACTTGCAGGTTTTGCGATTTCACTGACTACAGTAGGATTGACAACACTATCGCTCAACTATCTTTCAGTGGCATCTAACCTAGAACATGAAGTGCAAGAGCGAGCAGAAGCTATTGCCCGATCGATAGATTTCGCTAACAAAGGACTCCTAGAAACTGGGAATATACGCGCCTTAAAACAAATTGTGCAAAAGTATGCTACTTTCCCGGAAGTTGTAGAAGTTTTGATTATCGATCCCAATGGAAATACATTAGCTCATACCAATTCTGAGGAACAGTCTCAATCATATAAATCGACCCATCCCGAATTAATCAGCATCATACAACAAATCATGCAGACAGGGGTAGAAGCGCATCACTTCATGAGAATGCACAATAAACCCGTGATTGTCTATCTCTCACCATTTCAAAGTGAATTATTTAACATCTCCAAACAGCATGGATTAGTCCTAGTAGTGATTGATAGGGAAATCGAGCAACAAAAAGCCCAACAGATTTTTTGGCAGTCTACTGCAACTATGGGAACAGGGTTTTTGCTGATTATCGGTATTATGGGGTTTGTGGTGCGAAAAATTGTTCTCAAACCGCTCGATCGCTTAAATAAAGCAGTACTTATAAGTAATAAAACCAAGAAATTCTCTTTACCTACTCACTTACCTAACAGTGAAATCAAATTTCTCGCAGACACATTTGACACTATCTTTCACCAACAGCAACAGATAGAAATGGTATTAAATGAACGAGCCGAACTCCTTCGTAAACAAAATATACTGTTAAGTAATCTGGCTAAACATCGAGCAATTATTGACGGTAATTTACAGGAATTTGCTCAAGAAATTACGCTAATCATTGCTCATCTTTTGAATGTAGAACGGGCGAGTGTGTGGCTATATGATTCTCACGATAATTATCTGGTTTGTCTAAATTTGTTTGAACCAATTTCTCAAGGACATAGTGCAGGAGCTAAACTAAATCTTGCTGATTATCCGGCTTATTTTAAAGCGATCGATACAGAAGATTTAATCTCTGCCTATGATGCTCACCACGATCCTCGCACCTCAGAATTTTCTCAGACTTACTTAACTCCATTAAATATTCGCTCTATGTTGGATGTACCAATACGTTTAAAAGGAAAAACCGTTGGTGTACTCTGTGTTGAAAAAGTTGCAGTTTGTCGCCTCTGGAGTGCTGAAGACGAAAACTTTCTGCGTTCGATCGCAGAATTATTTGCCCTAGCAATTGAAGCACGCGATCGACAACTCGCAGAACAGGCATTAAAGCAAAGTGAAATACTTCTCAGACAACAAGCAAAGGAATTAGAAACTACTTTACAAGAACTGAAGCTAACTCAATCTCAGATGATTCAAAATGAAAAAATGTCAAGTTTGGGACAGATGGTGGCTGGAGTTGCTCATGAAATTAATAACCCAGTTAATTTTATTTATGGTAACATTACTCATGTTAATCAATACTTTCGAGATTTGTGGAATATTTTGCAACTTTACCAGCGAGTTTATCCCATCCCGACACAGGAATTTCAAGCGGGAATAGAAGAGATTGATTTAGATTTTTTAGCTGAAGATTTACCCAAGGTTTTATCTTCTATGAAAGTTGGCATAGAAAGGATTGGGGAAATTGTGCGATCGCTCAGAATTTTTTCCCGTCTAGACGAAGCTGAATTTAAAGAAGCCGATCTCCATCAAGGAATAGATAGCACATTAATGATTTTAGAGCATCGATTGCAAACTAACTCAGAGCGATCGCAGATAAAAATTGTTAAAAACTACAGCCATATTCCGCAAATAGAATGCTATCCAGGGCAACTAAATCAGGTATTACTGAATATTATTAATAATAGCATTGATGCCTTAGAAGAAAAGATGGAAATATTAAAAATTCAACAGAAAAAGTCTTTATCTCAGTTCACACCCACTATTGTAATTACCACAGAATCAATTAACTATTACTGGATTAGAATTCGGATTGTAGATAATGGTTTAGGAATCAGCCAGGAAGTACAATCAAAGTTATTCGATCCATTTTTTACCACCAAACCAGTCGGTAAAGGTACAGGCTTAGGATTATCAATAAGTTATCAAATTATTGTAGAAAAGCATAATGGTAAACTCTACTATTCCTCAGAAGTAGGAAAGGGTACAGAATTTGCGATCGAGATTCCTGTTTGTCAAAATAGCTGCAAAGCAGCCTGACAGATAAACTGTCACAAGATTTTCACGTTTCATATTTTATATTTAAGACATGAGCTAGAGAATTGTCATAAATTCTCAGCTCTAAGGGTGCATCTACTATTTACGGATTAAGGGGCTTGAGCCCCTTGTCTGTAAATTATTTATCATCTACTACTAGGAGAATCAATTCTACCGTTGGAACTGTTAACTTCTACAACTAATAAACCGTCAGCAACTAAAAGTTGTTATTTTTTGTTCAATTCAGTTTAAATCGCCAAATAAGGAACCATGTCTACAGAGATAACCGTAAGCACTAAAATTATCCATGATTTGCAGAAATTGCAGCAGCAAAGAGCAACAGGTGAATTAGTTATTACCAGTAATCAATCAGCATCCCAATGGCAGCTTTACTTCTATTTAGGACGACTTGTGTTTGCCACTGGAGGTGTTCATCCTGTAAGACAATGGTATCGTGTATTTCGCCATCACTGCCCTGATAGCTATAAATCTGGTTGGTTAACTAAGGTAAAACCTACAAGTAAACTATGGCAAGCTGATATATTAAATCAGGCAATTCAACAAGGGCAAATTACCACAGTTCAAGCCAAAGCTGTAGTACAAAGCATTATTCAAGAAGTAGTCTTTGGTTTTGTGGAACAAAAAAGTTTAGAAATTAGCTGGCAACCTAGTCAACCGATCGCCCAACAAACAGCATTTCTTTCTGTCGAGCAAATCATTCAAGAAGCCCAAAAACTTCGCCAAGAGTGGCGTTCTGCGGGATTAGGACATCTGCAAGAATTTGTACCTCAATTCTCCCCCGATCTAGCTCCAATTATTAAAGATCCTACTCTATTGGCAGCGAAAACTTCTTCCAGCGTTAATGCTAACCTGACTAAATTAATGCAGGGGAAAAGAACTTTATGGGATGTAGCATTAACAATGAATCGACCACTGTATACAGTAATTCGATCGCTCTTACCCCTGATTCGCCAAGGGATTATTGAATTAAAAGAAATTTCTGACTTACCATTTCCTTATCCAGCGATCGCGGAACGTAAATTCTCATTCACCTCCAACAAGAAAAGCTTAATTGCTTGCATTGATGATTCTCCGATTATTTGTCAAACACTTAAACAAATTTTACAACCTGTAGGCTATGAAGTACTATCTATTCTTAACCCATTAGAAGGATTTGTGACATTATTGGACAATAAACCCGATCTAATTTTTCTTGATTTAATTATGCCCCATACAAATGGCTATGAACTCTGTACCTTTCTCCGCAAAACTTCAGTATTTCAGGATACACCAATCATAATTTTAACTGGACAGGATACTATGATCGATCGAATTCGAGCAAGGATGGTAGGTGCTTCCGAATTTTTAGCAAAACCCCCCGAAAAAACTAAAGTTCTGCAAGTTGTCCAAAAGTATCTGGAAGAGAACAAAACAAAACCAGCAAACATTCCTATTAATGCTTCTTTTCTCTCCAGCCTTGCATAATGGCAAGTAAAAGGCAGAGCAAAAGCATTCTAAAATCTAAAATCTAAAGATTAGTTAATAATTTTCCATCCCACCGCCGTTTCAATTTGATCTGCCAATATACCCGGATCAAAAGGCTTAATCATCACCGCCTTGGCTCCTAGTAGTGCATATTGCTGCTTAGTAGCAACTTTCACTGTAGCAGTTAGCAAGATCACTGGAATCTGCTGAGTAAACGGATTTTCCTTTAGAAGTTTCAGGGTTGTTAACCCATCCATTTCTGGCATAATAATATCGAGCAAAATCACATCGGGTTGTTTGTCGATCGCGATCGCCAATCCTTCCTTACCAGATCCCGCCCCTTCTACATTCCAACTTCTAGTTAACTGCAAACTCATTTTCGCAATTTCGCGGATATCACTTTCATCATCAATAATCAAAACATTTTTAGTTGCCATACACACCAATTGTTTGAACTTGTTATGTTTTTCAACTATCTATATCTTCTCATATTAATATTGCTCTAAATTCTGTTTTCCTCAGAGTTTCCCAACATTCTTAAAAGACGATTACGTTCTAATCGATTAAAGATGCGTGTCACTACTTCTGCTTCCGTAAAAGGCTTGGCAAGATAATCATCAGCCCCAGCACCGTAAAGCTGATGAATCGTTTCTGCATCTCTACAAGCAGACAAAAACAAAATCGGTAGCCCATCCCAAGTTCGATCGCGCCGAATCATTTCACATATTTCAATTCCATTGATACCAGGCATTTCTACATCCAAAATCAGCAAATCAGGAGTATTCGTTTCTAACAACTCCATTACCTGACGGGAATCATTCAAAATATTGAGATAAATTCCCCATTTAGGAAGAAACAGGTTAAGGGTTTCTAGCACCGCAGAATCATCATCTACAGCCAGCACCACAATCTTCGTATTTAGCAATTGGCAACATTTTTCGTTATTAGTTATCCATGAAGGTAAGGAACTTTTCTCTACCTGATTTTTCTTTACCTCTAAGAGATCAAAAAGCAAATCTGGGTCTAGATCGTCCAATAAATTAGAAGCAGGATCAAGTTCCTGATGTAGCCTAATCACCAAGGACTTGAACACCGCAAATTCTGTTATCTGGTTAGTATTTTGCAACCAATGTTCAATTTCCCGACTTAAATCTGAACCTTTAAGAAAGCCAAACATTCCCAAAGAACCAGCGAGTTTGTGTGCCGCATTTTTTGCTTCATTATGTAACTCTTGAGACAAATTACCAGATTGCAGTGCTAAAACAGTTCGATCGAGCACTGCTAACCTTTCTAAAGACGGCTCTCTGAACTGCTCCCAAAGAGCGATCGCCGCCTTTCTTGCCTGATTAGCCATCACCGCCGAAGTGCTAATTGGCACATTTTTCGCGGATTTTTGGCTGACTGCTGCATCCTTCAAATCTTCATCAGTTAGAGGTTTCAGGCGGTAGCCCATTCCGTACACCGTATCAATTATTTCTTGGATACCCGCCAATTTGAGCTTACGTCGTAATCTTTTAATATGAGTTCTAACTGTTTCCTCACCAGGAGTATCTTCAAAACTCCACAAATGCTCCAAAATCAAACTACTGCTAAACACCCGTTGCGGATTACGGAGAAACAGTTCCAGCAACGAATACTCCTTTGCCGAAAGAGATACTTCCTCTCCTTGGAAAGTCACCTGGCAAGTACTGGGATTTAAACACAAACTTCCCCATTCCAACAAAGGCGTACTTGATGAATGTTGGCGACGAAGCAACGCTCGCATTCTCGCACTCAGTTCCTCAACACTGCAAGGCTTAACAACATAATCATCGGCTCCAGCATCTAAACCGATAACTTTATCTATATTTCCTCCTTTAGCTGTGAGTAACAAAATTGGTTCCTTATAACCGTTTTGACGTAGCCTTTGGCACAGGCGAATTCCATCTAATTTTGGCAGATTTATATCTAACACAATTAAGTCATAAACAACAGCTTGGGCAAAATCCCAACCTTTCTCTCCATCCGTAGCAATATCCACTGCATAATGCTGTTCTGTTAGATTCTTTGCCAGCATTTGCACCAGTAATTCATCATCGTCAACTAACAAAATTCTCATTTTTATAATACGAGTTAATTAAGGTGATGTATTTTAAATAACTTGAGGTGATAGTTTGCACCACTATATTTATAATGCCCTGTTTTTTTAGAAATGGCTAAGGAGATATTCAGGTAAAGATGTAAATACGAATCTTTAAATCCAAAGCAATCTAATTTGATCCCACGCTGATAAAAAAAGGATACGTAATTTATCCCGTTCTTATTACTTTTGGTATAAAATTTTATGTGATAGTGCGTAAATATACTGCTTAGAATCAAAATATTAATGGACTGATATTTTACGCTTTGTCTTGAAAATAAATTAATTTTGCAAATAGTTTATAAGTCTCTTACTTTTTTACTACATAATAAGATTAATCCCCGATCAAAGAGAAGAGAGAAGGATAACAATCCAACGCTTTTAATCCAAAAAACTAAGCGTATGGAGAATTATTATAATCAGTTTAATCTCAATGAGTAGAGAACAGTTAAAATCAAAACCTAAAATTCTTGTTGTTGATGATAGTTCCGATAGCTTACGGTTATTATTCCAGCTTTTATCTGAGCAAGGCTATGAAGTATGTTTAGCAACAGATGGTTCAGAAGCATTAGAGACAACATACAAGCTCCTACCCGATCTAATTTTGTTGGATATCAAGACCCCAATAATAAACGGGTATGAAATCTGTAAAACACTTAAGTCTAATGAGCAAACTTGCAACATTCCAGTAATTTTTGCCAGTGCTTTATCAGAAGTAACAGATAAAGTTTTTGCGTTTGCTGTGGGAGCAGCAGACTTTATTACTAAACCATATTCAGTACAAGAAATACTGGTTCGCATTGAGTACCAATTGAAGATGGCGAAATTGCAAAAAGAACTGATTGAGCGGAATCAATTTTTGGAACAGAAAATTGTTGAGTACAAACGAATTGAGCAAGATTTATATAAAACAACCCCTCGATTAACAACACTAATTGAAAATCTGCAAGCTGGTGTTTTGCTTGAAGATGAAAATCGACGAATTGTTCTAGTTAATCAAAAATTTTGCGACCAATTTAACATTCCTGTTTCGCCAGAGTTTCTCATTGGTGCTGACTGTTCCCAAGCAGCAGAACAGAGCAAAATATTATTTAGGAAACCCGATCGATTTGTCCAGCGGGTTGAACAAATATTAGCTGAAAAACAGGTTGTTGTAAATGAAAATATTTTTTTAGCAGATGGTCGAATCTTTGAAAGAGATTATATTCCGATTTTCTACGAACAAGACTACCAAGGACACCTATGGAAATATCGTGATATTACAGCACGGAAAACCGGGGAACTTCAGCTATTCAAACAATCGCAAGCCTTGACAGCTTTTAGTAATAGTTTGAAACAGTTGCATCGGTTAAATATGACAAATTTTGATAGCATGGAATCACTACTTGCTGATTATATCCAAACCGGATGTGAAGTACTTAATTTTTCAGCGGGTGCAGTTGGTCAAGTAGAAAATGATAGCTATACTTTTTTAGCAATCAAATCAAAAATTGAAAGCTTAGTTCCCAACTTAACAATTAAATTGTCAGATTCGTACTGCGGTAAAGTAGTGGAAAACCGTCAAACCATCTGTTTTATTCATGTTGGTGAAATGCAGGAAATGCGATCGCACCCACTATATAAAAAGTTAAAAATAGAATCTTATATTGGTACACCTATTTTTGTTAAAGGAGAACTATACGGTACTCTTTGTTTCTTTTCTAATGAGCCAAGACCTAACGGATTTGAAAATCATGAAAAAGAAATTATTGAGCTAATGGCTCAAAGCATTTCAAAATTTATCAGCGCCCGTCAAACAGAAGCAGAATTACACATCCTCTTTTCCGCGATGACCGATATTGTCATTGTTAGGGATGTGAACGGACGATGCCTAAAAATTGCTTCACCCAGTCCTTACTTGTATAAATCAGCTGAGGAAATGATCGGTAAAACATTACATGAAACATTACCATTTTCTGTTGCCAATCTCTTGCTTGACGGAATTCATGCCAGTCTAAATAATCAGCAGACGATCGACCTAGAATATAGTCTACCGATTCGGGGGCGTGATATGTGGTTATCTGCCCGGATTTCTCCCCTCTCGGAAGACTCCGTAATTATCGTGGCACGGGACATTACTACACGCAAGGAAATTGAGGAAACTTTGCGACACAGTGAAGCGCATAATCGAGCATTGTTAGAGGCAATTCCTGACTTATTAATTCGGGTAAATAGAGAGGGTTACTATCTAGACCGTGTTGCGCCACCAGAGTTTAAAGCAGCATTTGGTAGCGATATTATAGGTAAGCATTTGTCACAAGTCTTGCCACCAGAATTAGCAGAACGTCAACTACATTTTATTCAAAAAGCTTTGTTAACAAATGAATTACAAGTATTTGAGCAGGAATTTGAAATTAACGGGAAAATCTTATCTGAGGAAGTACGAATTTCTGTAGTTGGTACTAATGAAGTATTGTTAATTGTGCGGGATATTAGCGATCGCAAACGCATAGAAAAAGAACGCCAACGGGCAGAACACGCTCTTGCCAAAGCTAAGGAGGCAGCCGAAATAGCCAATCGGACTAAAAGTGAATTCCTCGCCAACATGAGCCACGAACTGCGAACGCCCCTTAATGCCATCCTGGGTTTTACTCAACTGATGATGAAGGACTGTTCTTTAGAAAATTCTGTCAAAGAATACATAGAAATCATTAATCGTAGTGGTGAACATTTATTGAATTTGATTAATGATGTTCTGGAAATGTCCAAAATTGAAGCAGGTAGAAGTTCTTTAAACCAGAATGAATTTAATTTGCCTGACTTAGTAAAAAGTCTCGCAGAAATGCTGCGCCTGAAAGCAGAATCTAAAGGATTACAGCTAATTTTTGATTGCGACCCTAATGTTCCTTTATATGTAAAAACCGATGAAGGCAAACTGAGGCAAGTTTTAATCAACTTGCTAGGCAATGCAATTAAATTTACCAGCGAAGGAGGGGTAACTTTGCGTGTAAGGAGTGAGGGGAAAAAGGAGATGGGGAGATGGGGAGATGGGGAGAATTATTCTTCCACTCCTCTCCCCACCTCCCTAC
>NZ_JADEWG010000219.1 GCF_015207735.1 [Phormidium] sp. LEGE 05292 | reverse complement strand
CCCCCATTCCCTGTTCCCCAGTAAACTAGATATTAGGAGAGAGTAGGGGTAGGCGGTTGCAGAGTAGCGAAAGCTAGTCTGAGGAAAGTCCGGGCTCCCGAAAGACCGAACTTGCTGGGTAACGCCCAGTGCGAGCGATCGTGAGGATAGTGCCACAGAAAGATACCGCCAGAATAGGGACTGGGGGCTAGGGACTGGGTGCTAGGGAAGAAATTTCCCAATACCCAATACCCAATACCCAATCCCCTATCTTTGGTAAGGGTGCAAAGGTGCGGTAAGAGCGCACCAGCAACGTCGAGAGGCGTTGGCTCGGTAAACCCCGGTTGGGAGCAAGGTGGAAGGAACTATGGTTGGTCTTTTACCAGTTCCGTTATTAGGTACCGCTAGAGGCATCTGGTAACAGGTGTCCCAGATAGATAACTGCCCTCTTAGCTTGTATAGTTAAGAGAACAGAACCCGGCTTATGACTTGCTCTCTCCCTTTTTTATTGGAAAGGAAACAAAAGCAGTAATAATGAATCTCAGCTATCCCCGTCGCCAAAGTCAATTAGAAAGCTTGGTGCAAAAAATGGGAATACCTGAAACTGCATCAGTTAAGTGGCAGTTATTGGACTTGGCGCTGACTCATCCGACTTTCTCAGCGGAAGCTAATTATGAGCAATTAGAGTTTGTAGGTGATGCGGTGGTACGGTTAGCAGCAGCAGAGTTTTTGTGGGAAAATTACCCCGAATCTTCTGTGGGTGATTTTTCTGGTATTCGTGCGGAACTGGTGAGCGATCGCATCCTAGCCAAAATCGCTGATACTTACGGATTAGAACGGTATTTATTGTTAGATAAAAGCGCCGCTGGCGATGTCGCTGGAAGAGAAACTAGATTAGCAGATGCTTTAGAAGCGGTAATGGGTGCGCTTTACCTAAGTTCACAAAATTTACAATTAGTTCGTCCTTGGATCGATCGTCATTTCAAAGATTTAGCCGCAGAAATTATTTCCGATCCGGCTCGTCATAACTATAAAGCCGCGCTGCAAGAACTTACCCAAAGTGTTTACAAAGTTTTGCCTATATATGAAGTTATGGAAATGAAACGAATTAAGGGTAATTCGCAAACATTTAAAGCAGTGGTTAAAGTCAATAACAAAGCTTATGGAAAAGGTGAAGGACATTCCAAAAAAGCTGCTGAACAAGCCGCCGCTAAAGAAGCATTTGAGCAATTACAAGGAATCAAATGACAATTAACATTGCAATTTTAGGGGCTGGACGTTGGGGCGTACATTTAGTGCGAAATTTTTTGGCGCTTCCTGAAGTACGTTTAGTCGCTGTAGTCGATCCAAATTTGGATAGGTTGGAAGATGTGCGATCGCGCCACCAACTAGATGATACCGTAGTTTTAGCCACTGAATGGTCAGAAATACGACTATTACCCGAATTAAATGCTGTAGTAATTGCAACTCCCGCCGCCACTCATTATCAATTAGTAGCAGACGCTCTCAATTTAGGCTATCACGTTTTAGCCGAAAAACCTTTAACTATTAATCCTGACGAATCTCTAGAACTTTGCCAGTTAGCAGAACAAAAACAACGCCAACTCGTTGTCGATCAAACTTACCTGTTTCATCCCGCAGTAACACAAGGAAAAAAAGTGATGGAACAAGGAGTTTTAGGAGAGTTACGCTATGGTTATGCTACACGAACCAATTTAGGCCCAGTGCGTCAAGATGTCGATGCCATGTGGGATTTAGCCATTCACGATATCGCTATTTTCAGCAATTGGTTATCAGAAACTCCCTCTCAAGTTCAAGCTAGTGGTAAGCTTTGGTTGCAACCAACAGAAGCAACAGAAAATAGTCCAGAAAATCCACTTTATGATTTAGTTTGGGTGACTCTTACTTATCCTAGTGGTTTTCAAGCATTTATCCATGTTAGTTGGCTGAATCCTGATAAACAGCGCCGTTTAGGTATAGTTGGTAGTCAAGGTACACTAATTTTTGACGAATTATCTACGACAGCATCTTTATCAATTCACAAGGGAAATTTCGCCGTACTTGGCAACAAATTCAATCCAGAAAATCTCAGTTTTGAAGTTGTTAATGTTCCTAAAGTAGAACCACTAAAACAAGTTTGCGAACATTTTATCAATTGTGTTCAACAAAATCAGCCTTCTTCAGTTTCCTCTGGTTGGGTGGGAGCACAATTAGTGGAAATTCTCTACGCTTTAACCCGATCGTTACAGCAAGGAGGACAACCAATTAAATTATCATAAGTCTGGTTCGTTGTGACGACTTTAGTCGTTTTATGGCGGGAATGTACGACTGAAGTCGTTACTACGAACCTTGTAATTTACCTTTCGCTTACGGAGGGTATTTCTGCTTTATTATCAGTTGGTGATTCAGTAGTTCCAGTTGCAAAAAAGCCGGAACTAACTATTGGCATACCAATTTCTACAGTGGTACCCAAATCTACACCTGGACTTTGCAAATTAATTGTACCTTCCATTAGTGCCATAATTTTGCGGGAAATGGCTAAACCTAACCCTGTTCCGCCATACTTGCGAGTTCTAGTTCCATCAGCCATAACAAAGGGACGGAATAGCTTTTTTTGTTCTTCAACTGGTATACCAATTCCTGTGTCTTTGACTTTCACCAATACCCAATAGTTATTATTGTTGGTTTGTTTGCTGGGAATTGCTTCTAAGGTAGTAGTAACAGTAATGCTACCTTTTTCGGTAAATTTAACAGCATTACCGATAACATTCAGGAAAACTTGTTTCAATTTTGCTGGATCTGCTTGGACTGTAATTGATTGTTCTGGTGCAGTAAATAATAGTTGTAAGCCTTTTTGATTTATATGAACCATTTGTAAATCAATTACTTCTTTGAGAATCGATCGCAAATCCACAGGTCGCAGGACTACAGACAGCGTACCTGCTTCAATTTTCGATAAATCGAGGATGTCGTTAATAATATGTAATAGGTGAATTGCCGCATCATCAGCTTTTTGTAATAAGTCTAATTCTTCTTCGCGATCGTCACAACAACCATCACGTACTAAACGAACACAACCAATAATTGCATTTAAAGGCGTTCTCAATTCATGGGAAGTATTCGCGAGAAATTCATTTTTTAATTTGTTCGCTGTTTGCGCTTCTTTCCAAGCATTTTCTAATTCTTCTGCCCAAATTGTTAATCGCCCAACCATGCTATCGAGAGATTCACTTAACTGATTTAATTCCCTAATTTTAAATGTCGGGCTAATCTTAATTACTGAACGATCTTTACCAACATTTAAAGCATATTCACCCAATTGTTCTAAAGGACGTGCTAAATCACGAGATAAATATAACGTTGCTAATAAAATAGCAGCAATTAATCCTAAAGTGAGAATCAATAATACTTGCTGAATTTCATTTAGACGATATAAAGCACTATCTATACTAGCAACTGCTAAGATTACCCATTTACTATTTTGTTCTTTACTTAAAGGGCTATGAATAGCTGAATAACCAACTACTGATTCTACTCCGTCATCTTCAAAATCAGATAAATGAAGAAAATATTGTTGTCCGCTAATCGCATTTCTAACGATTGCTTCTAGCCTAGAAGCATCTTTTTCTTGAGAAATGTTTTTTCCTTGTCGCTCTTTTTGTGGATGTTCTAAAATTGTCCCATCTTGGTCAATTACTACTGTATCACCGTAAAGAGAACCAGATAGATCGCGTTGTTGTTGGGTTAGTGTAGATTTTATAGTTAATACATTTTGGAGTTGACCTGCACTATTATAAACAGGTGCGCTTAAAATCAGTTGGAACTGATTTTGATCGCTGAGATTGTTGTCGTTATTTATTGGGTTTTTCCTAATCAGAGTCGTCACATAAACATTTGACAAATCTGGTAGTAATTCAGTTTGTTTTTCTGCCCATAAATTAGGAGGTAAAGAAACTAGTGGTAAATCACCACAGGTACCAGCTATAACTTTACTAGTCTGGAAATTAGTTAATTGGATACACTGAATTTTAGTTGGTAACTGAGTAGCTAATTGGGAAATAAATTTTTGATCGTTCTGATTGGATGAATTAGATTTGAGAACAGAAGCTTGACTGGCTACCATTAAGTTAGACTTCAAAGCAGCAATTAATTCTTCAATTCTTTCCCCCTTTCTCACAGCACTTTCTGTTAAGTTTTGGCGGGCGGTTTCTAACAAACCTGAACGTGCTTTTTTGTATGTTACATACTCCCCTACTAATAATATTGGTACACTTAAAAGTAGGATACGAGAGAGTAAAATGCGGCGAAAAGAAGATTGACCTAACTTACCCATAGCGAGTCTCTAAAAAATTATAGTTAAAGGGAAGTAGTAACTTAGTAGCAGACAACCGGACAAGTAATAAGAGTTATGTCGCCACGTAGGAAGAAGAATACAATGTCTGAAAGTAGATAAGTGGTATACGCTAATGATAGTCTACTGCGTAGCGATCGATAAATGTCATTATAAGAAACTTGTCTGCTATTGTTCTCCCAAAAAAGGGTGAAAAATCCCACAGAAAAATTGCCAAAGTGAGAGGGTTTAAGTTTTGTTGACAAATCGCCCTTATACCATTGTAGTTCTGGCGATGAGTGCTGACGGCAAAATTGCTGACGTTCAGGCATCTCCCGCCAGATTTGGTTCTGCGGTTGATAAAGCGCACTTAGAAAAACAGATTGCTTTAGTCGATGGGGTTTTATTTGGTGCTGGCACATTACGAGCATACGGTACAACCTTAATGATTTCCGATCCTGAGTTACTTAAACAACGAGAACTGCAAGGTAAAAGAAGTCAACCCATTCATATTGTGTGTTCGAGTTCGGGAAAAATAGACCCCCAGTTACGCTTCTTTAAACAGCAAGTTCCTCGTTGGCTATTCACTACTATTAATGGTTCCCAATCTTGGCATCAAAAAAGAGGGTTTCACAAAGTCTTTGCAATTGAAATGCAAGAAGGGGGGATTAACTGGGTAGCAGCTGGGGAAAAACTCACAGAAATGGGTTTGCAAAAGGTAGCGGTTTTGGGTGGTGGTAAACTGGTGGCTTCCCTGCTAGCAGCAGATTTAGTGGATGAATTTTGGCTTACGGTTTGTCCGCTAATCTTAGGGGGAGAAAATGCGCCAATTCCAGTCGCAGGCGCGGGTTTTTTGGCAAATTTGGCTCCTAAATTGCAACTTTTGTCTGTAGAGAGAGTAGACCAAGAGGTATTTTTGCATTATCGACTGCAACGTTAGCAAAATTGGATTAATTTAAAGAAAGTTTGAACTTTTGCTCCCAATTGGGCCAGATGGTAGAACAAATTAAGCCTCGCTATTCGGTTTCTTGGATTAATAACATTGCCGAAATCCCTCAATCTGAATGGGATGCTTTGGCAATGCCTTTAAAAACTCCCTTTTTGGAATGGGAGTGGCTACACAATATAGAAAGTTCTGGTAGTGCTAAGGGACAAACGGGATGGCTACCTAATCATTTAACGGTGTGGCGAGATAGGCAATTAATTGCGGCTGCCCCACTTTATGTTAAAGGTCATAGTTATGGCGAGTTTGTCTTTGATCATCAATGGGCAGATTTGGCAGGTCGCTTGGGAATTCAATATTATCCGAAATTGTTGGGGATGACTCCGTTTACTCCGGCGGAGGGGTATCGGTTTTTAATTGCGCCGGGGGAAGATGAGGATGAGTTAACCCAGATGATGGTAAATGCGATCGATCATTTTTGCGATCGCCATCAAATTTCCGGTTGTAATTTCCTCTATGTCGATCCAGAATGGCGACCAATTATCGAACGTCACGGTTTCTTTAGTTGGGTACACCATAGCTACATCTGGAAAAATGAAGGATTCAAGACTTTCGATGATTATTTAGGGGTGTTTAATGCCAATCAGCGGCGCAATATTAAAAGAGAACGCAAAGCTGTAGAAAAGGAAGGTTTACAAATTCGCACTTTAACAGGCGAGGAAATTGCGAAACCTTTGTTGAATCAAATGTACAATTTCTACAGTCATCATTGTGACAAGTTCGGTTGGTGGGGAAGTAAATATTTAACCAAAAAGTTCTTTGAGCAACTTTATTCTAGTTATCGCGATCGCGTTTTGTTGGTTGCTGCTTATAACGAGCAAAATACTCATCACCCAATGGCAATGTCTTTTTGTATTTACAAAGGCGATCGACTTTACGGACGTTATTGGGGTTGTTTCCAAGAAATCGACTGTTTACACTTTGATGCCTGCTACTATACGCCAATTGAATGGGGAATTGCTCATGGCGTGCAAATTTTCGATCCTGGTGCAGGTGGACAACATAAAAAACGTCGGGGTTTTCCCGCAACTCCTAACCACAGTCTGCACCGCTTTTACAACCCCCGCTTAAGCAAAATTCTCAAATCTTATATCAGCGAAGTCAACCAAATCGAATGGCAACAAATTGAGGCAATTAATTTGGATATTCCCTTTAGTCAGCGTCAGCCTGAGTTACAGATGGAGTTGGAAAATGAGTAGTATCTTTTGGTTTTCCGAGAATATTTTTTAGGGAACCGCAAAGGACGCAAAGGACGCAAAGTAAGAACAGAAGAATGAGAAGAAATGGTAGTTTCAGGAGGAATTACTGGTAAATTTGATATGATCGGTAAGATACTGATTTCATATCATTTCCCATTGTAGTAAATCAAATTTTTGGAATCATGCCATCTAGTTTGCCTAAAATGACTCAAACTAAAGAAGACCTTGCATTAATTGACGATCGACTTTCCCAACGTGATATTCAGCTCGATCCGGCTGGATATTTTATTATCTATTTAGATAGAGAAGCCGGATTGATCTGCGCCAAACATTACACTAATGTCATTGATGAACGTGGTTTAGCTGTCGATCCAGAAACCGGAAAGGTAATTCCAGCAAAAGGTAAGGTGGAACGAACTCACACAACTTTATATACTGGCAGAACTGCCAAGGAAATTTGTGTGAAAATTTTGGAAGAAACTCAGCCCTGTCCCGTTACTTATTTAGATCATGCTGGCTATTTGGGGCGGGAGTTTGTCCGGGCTGAGTTAGCTTTAGTTACTGGACAAGAGTATATTCAGGATTAGTGCAGCGTGGCAGAAATAAATTTAGGAAACAGGGAACAGGGAACAGAAAATAAAGTTTGACTTTACCTCCTCATGCCAGAGAAAAGCTAGATAAAGTTAAGAACAGTTAAAAAAAGCTTTGTGTTAACTTTCTTTCCTTCTGCCTTCTGCCTTCTGCCTTCTGCCTTCTGCCTTCTGCCTTCTGCCTTCTACATTACGAACCCATTGATTGATACCAGAAGTAGGTTGCCATTGGGATGACTGTAGCAGCAATTAATAAGCCAATTACCCAAATAGTTGAACTACCAGCATCAGTTTCCTCGGCTTTTTTAAAGGTACTTTCTACTTGTAAAGTGTCAGCAACTACAGGAGCACCAGGATCGGGTTTACCAGATAATACTGCGGAAATGCGATCGCTAGCATCGACAAAAGCTTGATTGTATTTGTCACCTGCCCGCAAAGGCACTAATACGGTTTCTGAGGCAACACTTTGGGCAATCTCATCCGACATCAAGGATTTTACTTTTTCCCCGGTGCGAATTCCTGTGGTGTTAGTCACAGTATCGATCGCTAACAAAGTTTGATTAGCTTGCGTTTCCGGTGTGGGAAACCACTTTTCAAAGAGTCGATCGGTAAAACTTTGGGCTGTTTCGTCATAATCTAAGCGGTGAATGGTGACAAATCTCACCTCATTTCCCGTTTGCTGCGCCAAATTCGCTAAAGTACCGTTAATCTGCCCTTCACTATTACGGCTGAGAACTTCTGCTTGATCGATAATCCAAGTTTTGTCTCCTGCCGCTAAACTGGGCATATCATACGCACCTGTGGCATTAGCAGGTGTAGCAAAACCCTGCATTGCCAACAACACTAACGCTAAGGACAAAAACAGACGTTGGAGATATTTTCTCCCAGAATAAATGTGATATAAGAACTGTTGCATGGGATAAAACCTTAAAAAAACTTCCCCAAAAATACTTTATATCTTTTCGGGCAGAGGGGCAG
>NZ_JADEWG010000218.1 GCF_015207735.1 [Phormidium] sp. LEGE 05292 | reverse complement strand
GGGATGGGGAGAGGGATTGACGGTTTTTGCCTAACACCAAAAATATACAATTTAGATGCGATGCAAGCTTAGCAATTGACTTTCAATATCGACATCTTGCCTGTTTTCTGTTCTGGAGTGATAATCTCATACTCCAGAATCAACCAATAGGGTGAAGTTTGTTTGAGCCTATTCGCTTTACCCTGAATGGTGAACTAGAGATCCTGGGGTTGAAAAATTAGACTTGTCCAGAAATTGATTTGGACAGTTTCTCTCAATTGTTTACCACAGACTGTGCTGGTCAAAGGTCTGCTTTACACTGTTTGTTAGAGTTTGGGAAAAACTATGCAATTCTCACACAATGTTTATGATGTAGCGATTATTGGGGGCGGTATTTCTGGCACCGCGTTACTGTACAGCTTAACCAATTATACTAACATCGATCGCATTGCGTTAATTGAAAAAAATCCTGGAGTTGCTTTAGTCAATTCTCATAAAAATAGTAATAGCCAAACCTTACATTTTGGCGATATTGAAACTAATTATACGTTAGAAAAAGCTCGCAAAGTTAATCGGGCTGCGACTTTAGTCAAAAATTATCTGTTGCGAAATGATTCTAGCCAAGAAATTCATAGTAAATATCATAAAATGGTTTTGGCGATCGGCAAAGAAGAAACAGCCGAACTCCGCACCAGATATCAAGAATTTAAATCTCTGTTTCCCCAATTAAGATTGATTGAAAGAGAGGAAATTGCATTACTAGAACCTAATGTGGTAAAAGGTAGAGCAGCTGATGAGGAAATTTTAGCTCTCTACACTGACGAAGGTTACACGATAGATTTCCAAAAATTAGCCCAATCTTTCCTGCAAAAATCAATTGTAAATGAGCAAAAAACAATTGATTTGATGTTAGGAATGAAAGTTAAGAGTATCAAGAAAGAAGGCGAATTATATCAAGTAGAAACAGACAAAGAGGCGATCGCTGCTAAAGTAGTAGTATTTGCTGCTGGAGCTTATAGTTTACTATTTGCAAAATCTCTTGGTTACGGTAAAGATTATGCGTTATTAAATGTAGCTGGAAGTTTTTACCTCGCGCCAGGAGTTTTAAACGGCAAAGTCTACACAGTCCAACTTAAAAAGATACCTTTCGCCGCCATTCATGGAGATCCAGAAGTTCACGATGCTAGTCAAACAAGATTTGGCCCAACGGCTAAGGTAACTCCGCTATTAGAACAGCGGAACTATGCCACATTTTTCGATTATCTGCGAACTGCTGGACTCAGCATTGCTGCATTTTTGAGCTTCTTTAATATCCTTACTGAACCAGCAATTTTAAAGTATGTCCTAATGAATTTCATTTACGATATACCTTTCATTGGCAAGCGGTTATTCCTCAAAGAAGTACGAAAAATAGTTCCAAGAATCCAATTGGATGAAGTAACACTTGCCAAAGGTTATGGCGGAATTAGACCGCAAATTGTTAACCTGAAAACTCACCGTTTAGAAATGGGAGAGGCGAAAATTATTGGAGAGAATATCTTGTTTAATATTACTCCCTCACCTGGCGCTTCTACTTGTTTACAAAATGCCGAATACGATACAGAAAAAATTGTTTCTTTCTTAGGTGAAGGATATCGTTTTGATAAACAGAAATTTGAAAAAGAATTAGCTGAACAACGAGTTTTAGTTAACCTTGGCTAATCAAGCTTTAGAAGTTGTAGAGACGTTTCATGAAACGCCTCTACAGCTTTTTTATGGATACTTTTTAAAGGTGAATTTACCAAAAATATAAAGTTTTTCCGGCTTGTTCGATCGCAATAGTTTGGATAGAGCATTTGAGTTTAGCGATCGCCAACCGTAATTTTAATTGTTCTTCCTCAAGTCGCCAAGTTGTTTGATAGTCACTGCAATTAATTACCAGTGTATCTGGGGTAGCAAAGGCATAAATTACCCCATCATCGTCTAAGCCGCTGACTTCCAGAATTCGCTGTCCCAACTTTTGAGCATAAGACACCTGTTCGAGCAATATTTCTGCTATTGGATTCATTTCTACCTCCGATTACCCATGAAAAGCCTGCCTTCAAACTGGTGTGAGAAGGTTAAACAGTTAAATAACCAATCAATACTTAAGCCATCTCCAAAATCAGGTGTGATTTGAAGCTAGTTTCTCTAATTCTTGGAATAAGACAGGCGAGACGAACTTTTTTATCTATATTTTGTATCGTATTTTACGGTTTGCTTCAAAAATAGGTCTTGTTCACGAAAATTTACAAAGGGGGGCGATCGGATCTGAGTTTGCACGTCTAAAGACTGATACTGGTGCGGTAGTTTGGGTAGACGAGAGTGGTGTTACTTTTGGTACAAGTATGGGAACTCTATTAATGTAGATAATTTATATAATGGAGAGTCTTCATGGGATTGAGCAATATAGTCCGCAGGATAGGTCAAGTGAGTAATCCAGCCCAGATCGTTCGTAGCATTGATGTTCCTAGAGCAACTCTGATTATGGGAGCATCAGCAGTTGGAGCATTCGTTGGCACTAAAATTGGTGGGCCAGTAGGCACAGCAGTTGGAACACTTGTTGGTGGCTACGTGGGTAAACTAGCAATTGGGGAAGTGCAGTCTCTTACAGTAAAAGTGAATGGTTTGGGGATGGTAGAAATCAAATATTGTCTTGCTTAGCGATTAGTAGTAAAGGTGGGCATCGCCCACTTTTACCGCTATGTGTTTATGACTACAGCTTGTCCCTTAATTGCTGTAGACAAAATCGCTAAAACCTTTGGTATCTGAGGCTTCAGATCCGCCAAGCGGTTAGATGATGCTTGCAAAACAATCACAGCTATGTCAAATTCTGGCAAATTCTGCTGAAATGACAGATTACGGTCAACTGTAATAAAAACATCGAATTCTGCTGCTGCGAGAGTAAGAAGTTGTCCATTTTTTGTTCCCGTCCATCCCATCTGCGGAACTGTTTTCACTTCGTAGCCGACAAACTCTCTGGCAAGTTTACGATCGATGCACTCATCTAGAAGAAGCTTCATACTATGCCACCATGCTGACAAGTTGTTTTCCAACCTCTTCCAGTAATGTAATAACTTGCTCCCTAGTTACCGTCGGAAATCCATCCAGGAAATCATCAATTGATTCTCCCGCTTTCAAATAATCAAAGAGTGTCTGTACCGGAACTCTGGTGTTAGCAAAAACCGGGGTTCCACCCATAATTTCAGGGGACGTACTAATAACTGGTGAGTTTTTAAACATAGTCTTTTATCTTTTTGGTCTAGTATCTATCTTAAATGCAAAAAGTGGAATTTAGCGATCGCAATGGACGCACTTATGAATCTATAGGGTTACACCCAGCGCAAATTATGGTGTTACATTTTGATCCAGCATCTCCTGATAAAATGCCTAAAATAACTATGGTATAAAAAAGCATTTTATGAGCAAACTTCAAGCGAAATTTATGTAGGAACGGGTTTATTTAGATATTATGTTATTGTTGTTTTATCCAGGGAAAAACCCGTCCCTACAACTCAAAACTTTCTTCCCAATCCCCATTAAGGTGCAGCCAAAAACCCATCACTTAAACCAGCATCTCTTAGTCGAGGCGCACCAATATTTCGGCTGAGTACTGCTAAACCAGCCAAATGTGCTTGTAAACCAGCAGTACTAGCACAACAATCTGTTAATATCATTGGTTCAATGCCAATATCAAAAAGATCCATCGCTATTTTCAAAACACACATATCCGTGTCGATACCCACAATAAAAACTCGTTCAATACCCTCAGCACGAAGATAGTTACATAACTCATCTGGCATTCCACAAAGTCCACCTTTGGAAAAGATGAATTCAGGTTTGGCAAAAGGTTCCAATTCCGGGGCAATATTTGTCTCTGGTTTATCGGAACAATTATGCCAATCAAGTAATCTTTGATAAGGACTTTCTGTAGAATTGAGAAACCGAGTAAACAAAAGCGGTGCATACTCATTTTTTTCAATCAAACGAGCGATTCGTTTGGGAATGTGATGAGTAAATTGGTTAATAAAACCGCACTGTACATCAACAATAAGTAAAGGTTCTGGCATGATTTGCTTATGGTTAACAAAAGTTTATTTGACACTAACGCGACTTAGGTAAAAAGTCTAATATCTATGGGAATGAAAGATATAATTATCTACTAAGACATATAATTTAGGGATAAATTGGTATGATCGAGAAAAGATGTGTTTTATTTTTGGGAGTGAGTTTTTTACTGAGTCTGTTGGGATTAGATAAATTACCAGTGATTTCTGCGGCACAACCTTCTGTACCTCAGTCCTCAATGAAAGTACCAAGAAGCAACAATGTTGATGCTGCTTCTTGGTGTAAAACCGGGGTAAATCAGGGACGTGAACAACCGCTAGGTTTTGCTAAAGTAGTATTTTATCGAGATAAATCCGATCCCGAAAAGAAAGAATACATCGTAGGTTGTATAACCAATAATTCTCGGCAAACTATAGAACGAATTTCAGTCAGTTATGTTTTGCAATATCCACCAGGAAAAAGCAAATTTAGCGATGGATTTAATAGACTAACTTTTGCTGCTCCTATTCAACAAAGAAAAACTGTTTATTTTCGTAGTAATTTTGAAATTGATCCTGATGCTGTAGGCGTGGAAATAACTGTGGTAAAACCTATACAAAAAAACCAAACTATTACTTATGAGCCAATACAGCGTATAGTCATTCAGCGAAGTAACTGAAGTAACTAATTGTGGTAAAGTAACAAGAGATATCTTTTAGCTAAACTACGGTAAATAGCAGAATTACTCGCTTCCCGCCGGAAGATAGCTTACACTCTTGTCTCCTTCTAAAACCTGCCTTGCTCTATTACTAAATATTTTTTGGCGGCAAAGGAGTAACTGCTTGAGCCGTGCCAAAAGTGAAACTAGGAACAAACAACTATGGAACAGCTAGCAGAAAAAAAATGTGTTGCTTGCGAAGGTAATTCACCCCGCATCAGTGATACAGAAATTGCTGAACTTAAGCCGCAAATTCCTGATTGGGATATTGTTGAAGAAGAAGGTGAAGCACGTCTGAAGCGAGTTTATCAATTTCACGATTTTATGACAGCTTTATCCTTCACTAATAAAGTGGGTGATAAGGCGGAAAAAGCCGGACATCACCCAGCTTTACTCACTGAATGGGGCAAAGTAACTGTTAGTTGGTGGACTCATTCGATCGGTGGACTGCACATAAATGATTTTATTATGGCAGCAAAAACTGATAAAGTTGCTGAAGAGTTTGTCACTAAATAATTGCTCAATTTTGCAGAATAAAGATTGTTAATTCTGCTATTTTAAGGTAACTTATGAGTTATGGGTTGTAGATGAGCAAAACTTTGTTCCATAACTCATAATTTATCACTTATAAATGGCTTCTCAGGAATAATTTAATAAAAAAATGAGTAATCAATCAACAACACCAGCCAGTCTTTCTCGCACTCCTTTATATAATTTGGCTGTAGAATCTAAAGCTAGATTTACGGAATTCTCTGGTTGGGAAATGCCTGTTCAATTCGGCGGGATAGCACAAGAACACCAAGCAGTCAGAACTGCATCGGGAATGTTTGATATTTCCCACATGGGCAAATTTACCATGCAGGGAAAAAATTTAATTTTCCAATTACAAAGCTTAATTCCTTCTGATTTAAGTAGTTTACAAACAGGTCAAGCACAGTATAGTGTTTTATTAAATTCTGAAGGCGGAATCATTGACGATATTATTTTTTACTATCAGGGTGAAGCCGCAGGAATACAGCAGGGAGTAATGATTGTTAATGCTGCAACTAGACCAAAAGATAGAGCTTGGTTGTTAAAAAACTTGGAAACATCAGAAATAGATTTTCAAGATATTTCTCAAGACAAAGTTTTGATTGCGGTACAAGGGCCACAAGGAATTATACAGCTACAAAAATTTGTGCAAGAAGATTTAAATTCTATTAAATCTTTCGGTCATTTGTTAGGTACAGTATTAGGAAAACTTGCTTTTATTGCCCGGACTGGATACACTGGAGAAGATGGTTTTGAAGTGATGGTAGACCCAGATGTGGGGGTAGAATTGTGGCGTAATTTATTAGCAGAAGGTGTGGTTCCCTGTGGACTAGGTGCGAGAGATACTTTGCGTTTAGAAGCAGCAATGGCACTTTATGGACAGGATATTAAT
Organism: [Phormidium] sp. LEGE 05292; assembly: GCF_015207735.1. Classification (GTDB taxonomy): domain Bacteria; phylum Cyanobacteriota; class Cyanobacteriia; order Cyanobacteriales; family Aerosakkonemataceae; genus Floridanema. The sequence continues at coordinate 2,027 of NZ_JADEWG010000218.1, read as the reverse complement.
GAGGGGACAACGCCTTTAGAAGCAGGTTTAGGTTGGTTGGTACATTTAGATAGAAAAGGCGAATTTATTGGTAGGCAAATATTGGAAGAACAAAAAGCATCAGGAGTAGAAAGAAAACTGGTAGGTTTGCAAATGCAAGGGCGCAATATTGCCCGTCAAGGTTATCCGATAAGTTATGAAGGGGAAACGGTGGGAGAGGTGACGAGTGGGAGTTGGTCGCCTACTTTGGAATGTGCGATCGCACTTGCTTATCTACCTACAAATTTGGCTAAAATTGGTCAAGAATTACAAGTGGAAATTCGCGGCAAATTCTATCCGGCTAAAGTAGTGAAAAAGCCTTTCTATCGTTCTCCAAATAAAGCATAATTATCTGCGTTTATCTGGGTTTATCTACAGTTAAAAAACCAGCTTTATTTTTTACAACAGATGAACACAGATGTTTTTTAGAGTTTTTGGTTTGGTGTTGAAGTCTTGGTTTTTTAGAACGCAGATGAATACAGATAAAGGCAGATAAACGCAGATGTTTTTTAGAGTTTTTGGTTGATATCGAAATATTTGTCCCCAGTCCCAGTTATTTACTTTGACTGATGCTGAGAAATTAGTTGGGTAAATTCTCGCAAAGCTCGATCGTATTCTGTACTTGCTGTGTCTCTAAAATCATTATGTCCAGCAGCTTCAATAACTAAAACTCGCTTCGGTTCATTGGCAGCAGCAAACAGTTTTTCTCCGTGCCAAAACGGAATAACTTTATCAGCTTTGCCATACATTACTAATACAGGAGAATGCACCTTTTTAATTTTGGCGATATTATTGAACTTATCAAAAGGAAATAGAGTAATTTGTGTTACTACTCGAAAAGTACTGACAAAAGTGTTTTCTAAAATTAAACCTCCAACAGGTTTTCGACTCCCTAAATCTACCGATGGCCCTCCACCAACAGAACGACCATATAGTATAATTTTTTCTGGACTTACGCCTAAGTTTTGGGTGAGATAATCATAAGCTGCATCGATATCTTTGTAAGCAGCTTTTTCTGTAGGTTTTCCTTGACTCGTGCCATATCCTCGATAATCGTAAGCAAATACCGAAAACCCCAAGTTTCGCAATTCTTCTAATATCAGGAAATTGTCGCCTAAATCTTCTGCATTCCCATGACTGTAGAGAATGGTAAACTTAGCTTGAGGATTAGGTAAGTAAACTGCTGAGATTTTCACCCCATCTTTAGTAGTTAATTTGAGAATTCGATTGTTATCTTGGTAAGTAGATGGTTGGGGTAAAAAAATCATCCGATCGCTAAAAAAGTAAGCATATAAGCCAACACAAGCATAGATAAAAAAGATCGATCGCATAACTCGCAAAAAAGAAACCTCACCTATTATCAGTTTTTTCAGAATTTCCTTATTCATAATGAGTAGCTAACAATAAGGCTGATAAAATTAGCCTTCAGGGGAAATCACCCAATAATCTGTACCTATATCCAAGATCTGTCAGTTCTGCTCAAAATGCAACTGCAAAATCATTAAATTCTCTATCCTAGTGAGGAAATGAAATGTCCCATGAATATCCCGATGACCTGAAATACCTGGATACCCACGAATATGTCCGTCTTGATGGCGAAATTGCTACGATCGGCATTAGCGCCTACGCCATAAACCAATTGGGTGACATCGTATTTATAGAATTGCCAGAAATTGGCGACCTAATTAGCAAGGGAGAAGCCTTCGGAACAGTTGAATCTGTAAAAGCAGTAGAAGACCTCAAAGCCCCCGTTACCGGAACAGTCGTTGAACGCAACGAAGCAATGATTGAAGCACCAGAAGACATAGCCGAAGACCCATACGGCGAAGGATGGTTACTCAAAGTCCGCATCAACGACCCAGACGAAATAAACGATGCCCTATCCTCTGACGAGTATCGCGCCCAAGTCGAAGGGGAATAGCAAAAGGCAGAAGGCAGAAGGCAGAAGGCAGAAGGCAGAAGGCAGAAGGAAAGAAAGGGGTTATATTTCTCCCCATCCCCTTGTCCCC
>NZ_JADEWG010000217.1 GCF_015207735.1 [Phormidium] sp. LEGE 05292 | reverse complement strand
ATTAATAATAAATTGAAATTACTCAAACGTTGTGGATTTGGCTTTAGGAATTTCCGCAATTTTGAATTAAGAGCTTTATTGTTCTGGCACTTCCCTAATAATTTAGCACAGTAAGTACGGAAGAACCGAAATCACGACAACTATAAATAACTTGAAACAACAGGCTTTAGATATCGTTGAAGAAGCGACCGCCTTAGAATTAAGGATTTTTGAACTTTTTGGAGAAATAGAAGAAACTATACCCTATCTTGATGAGGTGAAAACCGTAGTTGATGATGCAGAATCTTCTTTCTCTCGATTATCTACTCTCCAGTTACAAATTGCCAAAGCCCAACCCATTGCTCCTAGTGATATTCTAGAATTAATGAACCGAACCATTGCACTTGCCTCAAGCTAGGATTCCAGCCTGGGAACGTAGCATTCAAGAAGTCAAGCTAGAATGGAACCTACCATGACAAAGCAACCACGCATTCCAGATCCAGAAACCTCAAAACGCTTGTTAGCCAATTTGAGGAAAACTCATTTGGAAATGCAAGAATTTAATGAAGAATTAGCGGAAATTAATGCTAGATTAGCACAGTATATTAGCCAGCAAAAGTTGCAAAGAGTAAGGCATTCTCTTAATATTTTAACTGTAGAATCGGAGAAATTGCCTTCTTAGAAAATAGAAGAATGAGTAGCAAGCGCACCAGAGGTTTGGAAAAGCGATAGCTTTTTAATATTATCTAAAAGTGAAAAACGATAATGCTACGCATCACTACGCTATCACACCTAAATCCACTCCCAATTGCGATAATGCTACACAACGCTACGCGATCGCACAATTGAGATTAAAGTTCACGCCAGCCAGCTGACAAGCCCGCTGCACAGCATCTGAATCAGGGCGCTCGGTGAGTCCGAAAGGGTATCTGCGGCAGGTGAACGGGAGCGTTGGGCTGCTTCATATTTTTGTGTAGGCTGTCCCGATGTCTAATCTCGGCGCGTCAGAATAAGATGCTGGAGACGTACCTCAGCTAACCGTTCAGCCCGATCAGTCCGAGTACCAAGGACGAATTCGCCTATTAGCGAGTAATAAACCATCCTTGCGCGTACCGTCGCCTCAAATGGTGCGAAGCCAACCTCTAAAAATAAATTCCTCGTGTAGTCGAAACGATGTCGATCAACTTGGTCAAGAATTGCAGCAACTCTAGAATCATTAGCTGCCCAAGCTCGAATTGCATTCTCGACTTGACCATCATCTTGGATCGCCAGTTCAAACAAGTGAAGCAGTTTTGCTGAAGCATCGCCGCCTGCCGCCTCAACTTGCTCAATAATACTATCGGTTTCACGATTAACCCATTCTTTCAAGATTGCTTCTAAAAGCTCTTCCCGATTATTGAAATGCCAGTAGAAGCTACCTTTCGTCACATTCAGCAATTTAGCAAGTGGCTCAACTCGCACTGCTTCAACTCCATTGTGTGCTAAAACTTTTAGCCCTAAGCCGATCCAGTCTTGCTGTCCAAGCTGGGAAACCTGATTCTTCTTAACCATACGGTAGCGTATTGACATTTAGGGGATAGGTCACTAATGTATAACCATACGGTAGCGTATCTAATAGCTACTTATGGGCGTTTCAGGATTAGTGCCGGAAGCGAGTTAACACCAGAAAATCATTTAGACCCCAGGAGATGAAGATGCTTCGAGTCAGTGGGTACTGGTTGATTGTTACAAGTATCCTCCATGTCCTCATTCATGGATGGCTGTTTGCTAAACCTTTGATGGATATTGTGTACGATGGTTGGTTCAATACAGTCGCACCAAATCCATTAGCTCCTTTCTATGACCGAGAAATTGCATTTTGGTGCATGATGATAACGCCATTTCTCCTGGTAATAGGAGGGTTATGTTGTTGGGCACAAACAAAGGCGATCGCTTTACCAAGTTTTCTTGGTTGGATTCTCTTGCTAACGGCTGTTGTGGGAGTTACTGTCGAACCTATGTCGGGATTTTGGCTTATTATTCCTCCCTCAGTACTGATGCTGTTCGATTCACGGCGACGTAAAGAATCGTCCTTAGTCTGATGTGCTGGCATAGCGCCGCCCAACAATCCGCTTGCACCCGACCGTTTGAGCCTCTTCGTTGAGTCCGAAAGGTTAAGAAGAGATAAGCGTTTTGAAGCAGAGAGCGCTGCTCAGCAATGATTCTTCTTATCGTTTAACTACTCTGGGCTGATTGCGGTCATGTTTTCTTGCTCTCATAAGATCGTTTGCTGCAATGCTTCTTCTTCAGTAACGGGTTCAACATAGCCTAACTCTTCTCGAAACCGAGTTGTATCCATCGCCAGATGATACTGCCACCAGAATCTTGTCATAATCCTGCTTAAACTCAAAACCTAACCCCTCTAAGTTTCGATAGGGGTATCGGGAACAGGGAAAGAAGAACTGTTCACCCAAATCGATGATTAAGCAGGGGTGTGACATACCGCCTCAATGTTATGTCCATCTGGATCTAAGACGAAGGCACCATAATAATTGGGGTGGTAGTGAGTTCGTAGACCCGGAGCACCATTGTCTTGTCCCCCTGCTTGTAATGCGGCCTCATAGAATGCTTGAACCACCGCACGAGTTTCCGCGTGGAAAGCGATGTGAATTCTAGGGGTGTTGACATCTCCCTGAAAAATCCAAAAATCTGGTTGTCCATCTATTCCAAAGCCTGCTCCAGAATCATCAAACTCGTGTAGCAGTTGATAGCCAAGGGAAGCTAAAGAATGAGTGTAAAACTCTTTACTTCTTTCAAAGTTACTCACGTTAATGCCCGTATGGTCGATCATAAATTCTCTTTCCTCAACAGTAATGATGGAGGCGATCGCAATTATTCATCCAGTCCATCTGTTTCGTAGCTCTTGAGATGTTCTTCAAGGTGTCGCTATTCTGTTGTTATAGAGCAGATGGAAATTAATTATAACCTTGTGCATTTCTGAAATACTTAGTACTCCAACAGTTTCAGCGTTCAGATTTCATAACAGGTGGAACAGGTTCGTCTGCCCAGTAATCAGTACCTTCAAACTTGCCGACTTTACCAATCGATCTCGATAGCCACTTGTCTGAATCTGGGAAGTAGCAAACTTCATAGGAGAGGTTTTCGCCCATCATCAAAATATCAACTGTCTCCTCAGTATGGTTGTAAAACTGATGAGCAACTCGTTCGCCTCGTGGAAATGAAATTGCATCACCTTCTTTAACTTCAATCGTCTCGTCACCATAGCGCAGCATCGCTTTACCGCTCAGAATCAAGCAAAACTCATCCTCATGAACGTGATAGTGAAAAGGACAAGAAAGCGACTTTGGCTTCAAACGTTCAACAACGACACCAATATGTCCTTGCTTACGATCCATTCTGGGAGTTAATCTTTTTGACCAACCTGTGTAGTGTTCAGAGTAGGTTGCATCTTCCCATTCCAAATCGTTCATATTCACAATCTTTAAAGCATCAGTCATACCGTTCTCTCCAAACTTGCTGAAAATCTTTAGCTCCATATCTCTTTTCAAGATAGTGAACTTCGGGATCGTCGTCTCGTTGCCCTAAATCAATCCATCCGTGCTTAAGATAAAATCTCATTGCCACCTGATTTGTAGGATTAACATTCAATCGGGCTGAGTGACAACTCAGATGCTTGAAAAACTGGGCTGCGTATTGATCTAACTGTTGACCAAAACCCCGACCTCGAAACTCTGGAATTAGATAGAACAAATTGACGTAGCCAACGCTGGAATCGTGTTTCCAGCGCATCATCTCAATCTGCCCAATAATTTGCTCTTCTTTCCATAAATGTACACAACTGTTTGGAATTTCTGTCATTCGGTGTCTCAGCCATTGCAAATACTCCTCAACTCCACTTCCATCCTTTTTATAGAATCGAGCGGCTGAACCAAAGCTGCAAAGGAAAGAGTCTGCTCTGAACTGCACGCATAAATCTTGGTTTCGCTCTAGGTCGATAGGTTTGAACTCAAGCTTAAAAGATGGCAATCTAGTTTCTCCAGGCTAAATTTTTGCGTTAACAGAGCATCCTAATCTTGGATGGTTCAAACAGGCTTCCGACGATCTGGTATTATTCGTTTCTTCCAGCTTAGATCAAGTTCCTGTGATGAACTATCAAATTGTTGTGCCACTGCTTTGTCTATCGGCTCAACCGCGAGGATTGGTGTTCTGTGACATCTGGTAACTAAAATCCCGGATATGGCTACGTCAGTAACTGCATAATTTCATCACACCAAGCCAACCAGCCTGTTTCGTAATGAATTCCGCGCAACAGCGTCATGTACTGGAACTTGAGCGTTTTTGACAGCGTTTGTGGATTTGGGAAGTACTGATGCTTAATTTCGTGATAAATCGCTAAGCGCTGCTGATGCTGCTGACGATGCGCTTCTAGCTTTGCCACAATTGTCTGATGAGGCACTAAATATCCAGCATAAAGTTTCACCAGCAAATCATCTTTGAGCGGAGCCATTTCCTCCGACTCCGCGATCCATTGACATAACTGCTGTTTACCCATTGCTGTGACCGAATAAATACGTTTGTCGGGGCGATTTTCCTGCTGCACAGATTCGGCTTGCAGCCACTGATGAGCTTCCAAGCGGTTCAGTTCTCGGTAAATCTGTTGGAAGCTGGCGTTCCAGAAAAAACCAACTGAGCCTTCAACTGAGGGATTGAACCGCTTGGCAAGGTCATAGCCGCTGCGGGGGGCACTCATCAGGGCAGACAGAATGGCATAAGTAAGAGACATAGATAGCCGGTTGACATATTCACTTAATTGAGTATACCTTAGATTGTATATTCAACTAAGTGAATAATCTTGCTGTTGAGTATTAACTCGGGAATGTAAAATTAGCGGGAGTCTGAAGATGGCAAGTGCAAAACGCTATTCCATTTACCAAATTGATTTACCGGAACGTCCAGAGGCAGTCGTTTTTATCAACGGTTTCTTGGCACGCGATCGGGCTGGCTTTTTCTGGATGTGGAAAAATCTCTTGTGGATCAGAAATACCACAGCCAGCGCCACAGGTTGTCTGCAAGTGAAAGCTGGAATTTGCAGACCCAACGAAGTAGTCATGGTTAGCTACTGGCGTTCAGAACAAGACTTGAAACAGTTCTTCCAGGGAAAATCCCACCAGCAGATGATGCAATTTGTCATGAAACATCCTAATAGCCTCTGTTTGTATAATGAGACTTATCGCCCTGGACACAGCGGTAAGTACAGCCATGAACCTCAAGGAATGGCAACGCTTTACCCAGGTTTGGCAAAATAGACAGGGGCAATAATTAATTTATCTAAAATAGTTTTTTAGAGACAACTAATTAACGCCAAGAACCCACCAAAACGTAAGGTACCCAAAAATAAGGAATTCTATACTGCTCTGACTGCAAAAGTCCACTGCTACGGTGTAAGATGCGATCGCACTCTGATTATCTCCTCGCACTTTGAGCAGTCTTCCTAACTGCCATTGCCAGCGATAAGCAATATCTGAAGCATTAATTGCTCCATTCCCTTAAGTTACAATCTTCTTTTTGATCGTAGGCTTAGGCTTATCAGTAACAGTAGGTGGCGAACTTCTTGCTTCATCGACGTTACTCACTTCTTCCGCTTTAGCCCGCTTCTGCTGTTTCTTCAATTCTAGTGCTTCTGCCTTCAATGCCTTACCAGGTTTGAAATGTGGTGGTATCTCAGAAGTTGGTATCCCATTCAAGGATTCAAACCCAAACATATCCCTACCTGGGATAAACCTTGCTTTTATCTCCACAAAATAACGCTTACCTTGCTCCTCCTTCTGAAGTTTTGGATTAAATCGGAATGGTGGTACGAGCGCATCTTTCCAAATTAAGGGAAGATGCTGCGCTTTCATGAATCGAACTTTTCTTGCAGAATCTAACGGTTTAATTCTGGCCTTAATCTCTTCATTAAAATTCCGAAAAACTGAAATGCACGGCGTTCTACACACTGGAATAAATTGCCACAGTCCACAAAGTTTAAACTCAAAATCTTGTGCAGTGAATACATCCTTATCAGATGAATTGTCCTCACCATTTATAGGTGCGAATCCTACAAGCGAGAATCCTAATATGTGTGTTTTATCCCGCCCCGGAAAATGCAACGCTTGGGGATATACCGTTAGCCTTAATTCCTTAGACCCGTTTTCTCCTAATTCCAGTTTGAGTGCATCCCAAGCTCTCATCCCTTTGTTATGAGGCGCGTATTTCAAGGGGTACTCCTTCCCTTGTACCTGGACAAATGCTCTATTGATTTCGGAGTCTAACCTGACTTTCCCTGGTAAAATCCCAATAGCTTGAAATAATGTGGGCTTCTGTTCGCTAGGCTGTGGTTCGCTGGTCATAAATAAAAAGTTAGTCCCTAATATTTGGGCTTTTTCCAGCTATCATAGCTCAAATTTTCAACTTCCTTCCCACAACGCAAGTTGCATCAATAGCAGGTATTTGATAAAAATCTTTTGATTTTGCCCAAACTAAAACTGTTATTGATGCAGTGTTCGGCGAGTTACCTGGCGTTGTGCCTTTTTAACTTTTGATATTCTCCTCAATGACTTTTGTCGTGCAATACTGTGATGGGAATAAATAACAAATTTACATCAAGGCCCACCGATGAGTTGGTTTGATTCCCGTACAAGCAATTCATTAGCGAGCGCTCGATTATTTTGATAAATTTCCAATCGAATCGTGTTGGGATCTGAATATCGAAAAGTTATAATATAGTTAACATTCCGCTCTGAATCGGTAAATCGGTATTGCGGTCTGCTTGTCGTACCCGTGACATTGAAACCTGTTAAGTTAATTATATTACCATTTAACTTGTTTTTCACATGGAGAATGTAATAAGCAGGTTCATACGCCCAAAAAGAAGCCTGCCAATTCGAGTTAGAAAAAGTTCCGCGAATTGAAAAATTTTCTACCGTTATTGGGCAGTTGTTCTTCTCATCATCAATTCCTCGACTGGTATTTAAATAAGCTTGACACGGTTGGTCCGCTCTTGTTATCCCTCCTACTGCAAATGATAAAGAAAAAAAAACGGTAAACTGCAAACAGTGACTAAGACAATCCTTCTTAGGTTCATCATAATTTTCGCCTTGATTGTTTATCATTTATCCCAATCATATTAACCGACTAAAGGATGAAAAGTGCCATACGAACTCTTGAATTATCTTCTGGGCAACTAATTCGGATAAATTAGATTAATTTACTGCTCGCCACTGCTAAGGGACTTTCAGCTTAAATTGAACAGCTAAAAACTACTATTAACTTACGGAGAATTTTTACGGCTTTTATCTTAGAGTATGGCAATTTAAGATATTTTTTTTACTAACCGTATAACCTGACTATCAGGAGCTATTTGTAACATTGATGCTCCTGCTTGTATTGATTAATTAACCTAGCCAATCTAATAATATCTGTATCTGGCATACTTGGATATACAGGCAAATACAAAATTTGCTCGGACAACTGCTTGGCAGTAAACAGATTCTTTACCTTTGATAATTCAGTTTCGGAAAAATTTGAAAAATGAGTTAAGCTGGTATTACCTCGCGTAGCATCAAAACCTTCGGCTCTAAGTATAGTCATTAAAGAGTCAGGATTATCTAATAAAATGGGGAACACCCAAAAAGAATGAAAAGGTATTTTACTACCAGGATAAACAATTTCATGTGCTAAGTGAGAAATGAATAAACGAGCTTTAGCTTCTCGCTTTTGGAAGTAGCAATTATCTAAATTACTCAATCTTCGCCATAGCAATTGAAGCATCATTTGAGGAGGACTATATCTAATTTTAGTAAATAAATCTCCTGAAGCAAACCCTCTAGTTAAAGAATTAATGGTAAGATCAATATCAAAACCTAGCAACTTCATGACCGATATTAGATGCACATAAACTTGGGGAATCGATAATACTTTTAATCCCCAATATTTCAATACTCGTTGGCAAAACCAAAATTTGCTACGACAGGGATATTCTGCTGCCAAAGTAACCATTTTTTCAGCTATCGTTGAATCTTGAATACAAACAATAGCACCTCCCAAGGCAGTAGAAGATTTGATCGGTCCAAAACTAAACAAACTCACATCTGCTGCTTTAGCACCGCAATATTTAGTCCCACAAAATGCTTGAGCGCAGTCTTCAACTAAAAGAATTTGATGCTTTTGGCAAATCTCAACTATTGGTTCTAAATCAATAATTGAACCAAATAAATGAGCCACTACGAAAACACGGCTTT
>NZ_JADEWG010000216.1 GCF_015207735.1 [Phormidium] sp. LEGE 05292 | reverse complement strand
TTTTTGGGGTTTGGGCGGTTAAATTTTCTAAGACAGTTTGTTTGGTTAATAAAAATTTAACTTGGGCAGCTGTAGCAGTGGAAAGACCAACCCAAGCTAAGGCTAAAATGATTACACTAAGTCGTCTTCCTTTGCCGCGAAAGATTTTGTGAAAAGCTCTAATTTCTGTGAGAATTAGGAAGCTACTAACGATAATAATTAGCCAAAATAAGAAATTCCCCCAATTTGACAAAGCAGGGATTCTAAAATAGAAAGCTAAGAAAAAAACACTAAAAGCGAAAAATAGTCTCAGTAGTCTACTAAAATTAGTCATATAAACAGCACACCCCAACCTATCCTCTCACCTAACTTTTTAGATAAAATGCGGTTCAGTACTAACTCTGATTAAAATAATTCACACATTGGAGAAATGGCAAGCTATTTTGGTAATAATTAGCTAAATTAATCTGCAACCGAATTTCTGGAGTGAAAGTCGTTCCAGCGATCGAACAAGCAGTATCTTAAAGTAAAAGTACGATGAGCGATCGCACAACAATACCTATAGCTGACATGATTGATGCTACAATTTCTACCGAAACCTCTGATACCGAGACTTTTAACTGCACTTGGAGCGGAGAAATTTGTACGATCGAAGGGGTAATGTACCTCGAATGTTTGGATAATACACGCTTTCGTGTCGCACAGAAAGTCCCGGAATGGATGGAAGGAAAGCGCAGTTGGCAAATTATCCCCAGCACTGATTCTACAGGCGAAGTGTCACAGGTAACGCTGGTTAGTTCGGAAAATTTAGCTAGTGAAGCAGAAGCGGCGGATATCTGTCAGTTAGTGGGAAGGGTGGTACAGATTGGTAAACGCAATTCTTTAGTTCAGTTTAAGATAAAGCGATCGGAACAAAAAACTCTCAAGCTAACTTTGCTTAATTCCCACAATCTTAATTTGAAACTAAGTCAATTGCTGAAAGTGCAAGCGCAAAGAGTGGGAAAAACTTTGCAAATTTTGAGCGCAGTATCTGTTGACGAAATACCGGGAAATAGTGCAGAAAATCAAATTACAACTGTCTCAATTTTCCCAACAGTAGAAACTACCAAAAAGTTACCATCGACTGAAACTCTACCACCGAATGATGCTGCTTTAACCGCACTTTTTGCAGAAACTCAAGAGTCAGGTTGGCAACTTGCGCCAGCAATCAAACGGCGTGATGGTTGGGAGTGGGAAGCAGTTTTGCCAACGACAGGAAAACGCGCCAGAGTATTAATTAAAGGTGACAAAATTAAGGTTTATGAATATGCACCAGAGGTTAAAGAAGTAGTTAATTTAGAAGTTGAACAGGAAACAAAAATTGATGGTCAAGATAATTTAAATAGTAGATTAATTGTCCGTCCTTTAGGTGCAGCAAAAGGGATTGGTGCTTCTTGTTTTCAAGTATTTATTGGCCCTTATGAAATAGTAATGGATTGTGGTACTCGTCCGAAAGGTTACGATCCTTTGCCAGCATTAGATTATTTAGAAAACCCGAATTTGTTGTTAATTACTCATGCTCATCAAGATCATCTTGGTGCAGTTCCTGTGTTTCATGCGCGGTTTCCAGGAGTTAGAATGATTTGTACTCCGGGAACGCGAGAAATTGCTCATGTGATGTTACAAGATTGTTTGAAAGTTCAGCAAATGAACGAAGATTCGCCGGAACTTTTTGATGAGACAGATTTAGAAAGGACTTTGTTTCGGTTAGAAACTCAAGCAATTGGAGTAGATTTTGAACCTTTACCGGGATTAAAGGTAAGATTTATTAATGCTGGTCATATCGTCGGTGCTGCTTGTATTTATATGCAGTATGGCGATCGATCTTTAGTCTACACTGGAGATTACAACACTACTTCCAGTCGGACAACGGAAGGATTGAAATTAGCAGATTTGCCAAAAGCAGATATGTTAATTACTGAGTCAACTTACGGTGCGGATAACCATCCTAATCGGAAAGCTCAAGAAAGTGCTTTACTAGAAGCGATCGCAGAAGTTGTCACCAAAGGTGGTAATGTTTTAGTTCCAGCTTTTGCTTTAGGAAGAGCACAAGAAATTATTTTAGCAATTCGCACTTCTGCGGTATTTCATAAGTTAAAAATTCCCATTTTTGTTGATGGTTTAGTGAGAGCAATTACCGATGTTTTTCGGGATAACTTAACTTTACTTCCCCAGTCAGTTAAAAACTTCGCACAACAAAAACAAGAACCTTTTTTCGATCCTAATTCTCCTTCTCCCGTCGTCCCGATTACTTCACCGAAACAACGACCTTTAGCAATGGCAAAACCCAGTGTAATTATTGCTAGTTCCGGGATGTTAACGGGTGGCCCTTCAATTTATTATGCTACTACTTTGTTAGAAAGAGAAAATGCCGCAATCTTTATTTCTGGTTACACTGACGAAGAAAGTCCCGGTCGTTTGTTGCAAAATCTCAACACAGGAGATACGGTAACATTAGAAGGCAAAGAGTTAAATGTGAGAGCGCAAGTTCGCAAGTTTAATCTGAGTGCTCATGCTGATAAAGTAGGTTTAACACAAGTAATTCATCGGGTAAATCCCCAGCATTTAATATTAATTCACGGTTCCCACGAAGCATTACATGAATTATCGCGTGCTGGAGATTTAAAAGAAAAATATTATGTTCATATCCCTTCTGTTGGGGATGAAATTGTTTATGGACAAGCGCCGGGACATTTAAGTGCGAGAAAGTTGGTACAATTTGATTTACCGACTGAGTTTGAAGTGAATGTAGAAGCAGAAGTCGAAGGTGCTTGGATTAGGATACCAGAAGAGATTGTGGAAACAGATCCGCGTTGGCAACTGTTAGCTGAAAGCGGGATTTTAAAAGCTAAATGGGAAGGTTTTCATTTAAAACTTAGTCCCTTAACGCAGAGAGATATTGTGGTGGAAGAAGCGATCGCATCTGGAGAAGATTGTTGTGCAGTATGTAACTTCTTCCGTGCCGGAAAATGCCAATCTGAGGAAAGTCCTTTATTTAGTTTTTCCGTAGATCCTAGCAGCAAATGCTTAGAATTTGTCAGACGTGGTGTAATACTAGAACCCAAAGTAGAGTCCGAAAATGAAGAGGAAATTTTCGCAGAAGAAGACGAAGAAATGGATGATTTTTACTTGCTTCCCGAAGATGAAAAATGAAACTTCGGTTTAGTTTACCAGATACCGCTAATTTTTAATTCAGATAAAAACCGATTTTCAATTGTTGGTCAAGTCTGAGTTTTTGCTAAACTAAACTTTGCGAGTTTTGCCATAATTTTGTCAAGCAGAAGTACCGAAAAGAAAGTTTAAATTTTCCTGAAAGTTTGCCATAATTAATTAAGCTTACTACACAGTTTAAAATTATTAAACAATCAGGGAAGCGGAAAAACTCATGAAAGTAAAAGCAGCAATTGCCTATAGTGCCAAACAACCTTTAAGCATTGAAATAGTTGATTTAGAAGGGCCAAAAGAAGGGGAAATTTTGGTAGAAATTAAAGCAACGGGAGTATGCCATACCGATGCTTATACCCTTTCAGGGGCCGATCCAGAAGGACTTTTTCCGGCTATTTTAGGGCATGAAGGCGCAGGAATTGTCGTGGAAGTAGGATCGGGGGTGAAAAGTTTACAAAAAGGCGATCGTGTAATTCCCCTTTATATCCCCGAATGTCGCCATTGCAAATTTTGTCTTTCAGGTAAAACAAATCTCTGCCAAGCTATTCGTGAAACCCAAGGAAAAGGCGTGATGCCAGATGGTAGTAGTCGCTTTTCTATAAATGGCAAAATGCTGCATCATTACATGGGAACTTCCACTTTTGCTAATTATACAGTAGTCCCAGAAATTGCCTTAGCAAAAATTCGCGAAGATGCACCTTTAGAAAAAGTTTGTCTTCTTGGATGTGGCATTACAACTGGAATTGGTGCAGTAATTAATACAGCAAAAGTCCAAGTAGGCGATAATGTTGTAGTTTTCGGTTTAGGAGGAGTTGGTTTAAGTGTAATTCAAGGTGCAAAATTAGCTGGTGCTAACATGATTGTGGGTGTAGATATTAACCCAAATAAAAAAGTATTAGGCGAAAAATTAGGCATGACTCATTTTGTCAACCCCAAAGAAGTAGAAGGAGATTTAGTTCCTTATTTGGTAAACTTAACTAATGGCGGTGCTGACTTTACTTTTGAATGTATTGGCAATGTAAATATCATGCGCCAAGCATTAGAATGTTGTCACAAAGGTTGGGGAACTTGTGTAATTGTTGGCGTTGCTGGCGCTGGGGAAGAAATTTCTACCCGTCCCTTTCAATTAGTTACCGGACGCACTTGGAAAGGTACAGCTTTTGGCGGTGTAAAAGGAAGGAGAGATTTACCAAAAATAGTTGATTGGTACATGGAAGGTAAAATAAATATTGATGATTTAATTACCGAATTCATGCCCATTGAAGATATTAACAAAGCCTTTGATTTAATGCACGCGGGGAAATCTATTCGTAGTGTGATTACTTTTTAGTGACATTTTAGTGACAGGCAAGATGCCTGTCCTACAAGATGGAAGATTTTTATAAATGACAAATGACAAATAACCAAATGACTGAATCAGGAATTTTTGTACATCAATTTGAACTTGGGCCTTGGGATAATTTTATCTACTTGATTGGCGATCGCGCAACTCGTACCTGTGCGGTAGTCGATCCAGCTTGGGATGCACCCACAATATTAGCAGAAGCGGAAAAATTGGATGTAAAAATCACTCATATTCTCTGCACTCACAGTCACTTCGATCATGTTAATCGAGTCAACGATATTTTAGAAGCTACTGACGCGCCAGTACACATGATGGGAGAAGAAATCGATTTTTCTGGATTTAAATGTGAAAATTTAGTGCGTCATTCCCCCGGAGATAGTTTAGCGATCGGTCAACATTTAGAAATTACCATGATGCACACACCCGGACATACACCAGGATGCACAAGTTATCGCATTCCTGATGCTTTAGTCACCGGAGATACACTGTTCGTAAATGGTTGTGGACGCTGTGATTTTGTCGGCGGAAATCCCGAAACCATGTT
Organism: [Phormidium] sp. LEGE 05292; assembly: GCF_015207735.1. GTDB lineage: Bacteria > Cyanobacteriota > Cyanobacteriia > Cyanobacteriales > Aerosakkonemataceae > Floridanema. Next base: position 3,198 of record NZ_JADEWG010000216.1, on the reverse strand, counting down.
TTACACATTGCAAGATTTGGTGCGAAAATTACCGCCAGAAACCACCATGTACCCAGGTCATAATTACGGCGATAAACCAACAGCAACCTTAGATATGCAATTGCAAACAAACCCCTATTTAATATTACCAAAAGTAGAAGATTTCGTCAGTCACAGAATGCAAGGAAAAACCCCCAATACACCCCTTCCCCCCGAACCAAAATGGCATCCCTAAATCTCTCTTTCTTCTTCCTCTTTCCTTCGCGCTCTTTGCGTTCTTTGCGGTTTAATAATAAGATTTTTTTAAACCGCAAAGGACGCAAAGGACGCTAAGAAAGAGAAGAAAGAGAAGTTTTTCTAATTCATTTAAGATTATTATTAATTAGAGGGGAAAAATGCAAGAATCACAGCGTCAAAGATCTTTGCAAGCGTTAGAACAGTTTCTCACCACTCCCTTAGCAAGTTTACTGCAAAAAGATAATGCTACAAATGCGGAATCTGCAACTTTAGCTTTGTTTCATTCCGTCGCTGCTACCGTTCCCGCTTACCAAGCGTTTTTAAAATCCCAAAATATTAACCCGGAAACTATTCAAAGTTTCGCTGATTTTTTCCAATTACCGCAAGTTACTAAAGAGAATTATCTGAAAGTTTACTCGTTAGCGGAATTATGTAAAAATGGAAAAATAGAAAGCTGTGATATAATTGCGGCTTCCTCTGGTTCTACTGGTAAACCGACATTTTGGCCGAGGTTCTTCAGCGATGAGTTAGCAATTACTACTAGGTTTGAGCAAATATTTCATGATAGTTTCTTTGCTGATGATCGGCGGACTTTAGCTGTGGTTTGTTTTACTTTGGGAACTTGGGTAGGCGGTTTATTTACGACTAATTGTTGTCGCTATCTTGCTAGTAAAGGTTATCCGATTACAGCGATCGCACCAGGAAATAACAAAGAAGAAATTTTCCGAGTGGTGCAAGAGTTGGGAGGTGCTTTTGAACAGGTGGTTTTGTTGGGATATCCGCCTTTTATTAAAGATGTGGTTGATACGGGAATTGCGCGGGGAGTTGAATGGGAAAAATATAATATTAAAATGGTGTTTGCGGGGGAAGTTTTCAGCGAGGAATGGCGGACTTTAGTTGGGGAAAGAGTTCGATCGACTAATTTTTGCTATGACTCTGCTGCACTTTATGGAACTGCTGACGCTGGAGTTTTGGGGAATGAAACACCTTTAAGTATTTGCATTCGTCGGTGGTTGGCAAATCATCCCGAAGCTGCGAAAACTTTATTTGGCGAATCGCGTTTACCGACTTTGGTACAATACGATCCTTTGAGTCGATTTTTTGAAGTTGAAAATGGTAATTTGTTATTTTCTGGTGATAATGGGATTCCTTTAATTAGATACAACATTTTAGATACTGGCGGGATAATTCCTTATGACGAAATGTTGAGATTTTTGGGAAAATACGGTTTCGATCCGTTGACTGCTTTGGCGCAAGAAAGAGGAATTCGGGAGTTACCTTTTGTTTATGTTTTTGGCAGATCGAATTTTACAGTTTCCTATTTCGGGGCTAATATTTACCCGGAAAATGTCACCGTTGGATTAGAACAACCTGTGATTAAAGAATGGGTGACGGGGAAGTTTGTTTTGCAGGTGAAAGAAGATGCAGACCAAAATAAATTCCTCTCCATTGTGGTAGAGTTAGCACCAGGAATCGAAGCTAATGAAGAAAAGAAAGATGCGATCGCAAATTCCATTCTTGCCCAACTGCGACGACTCAACAGCGAATTTGCTAACTATGTTCCCCAAACATATCAAACTCCCCAAATCACACTCACTCCCACCGGAGATACTGAGTATTTCCCCATCGGAGTTAAGCATCGCTACACCCGGCAATAAACAGAAAGCTTAAGACTTTGCCAAAAAAAAGGGTTTCTCAGAGCAGAAAGCATTATCGTGATAAGCGTTTGAACACTTGACATGAGGCTGAAAGTAAATTACTCATAACTTCAGCCTGATTGATAAACAAGTCTTCATAACCAAGTTGTCAGACTGATTGACACTAAACTAAAAGGAGATTTTCATGGCAGCTATTAAAGTAGGCATTAACGGATTTGGTCGCATCGGTAGATTAGTATTCCGCATCGGACTTGATAATCCAGAAATCGAAATGGCTTGCATTAACGATCTTGTACCACCAGAAGCGATCGCCTACTTATTAAAATATGATTCTACACACGGTCGCTTCGCGGGCACAGTTGAAGCCAAAGAAGACGGCATCGTTGTCAACGGCAAATTTATCCCCTGTGTATCCGTGAGAAATCCCGAAGAACTACCTTGGGGAAAAATGGGCATCGAGTATGTAGTTGAGTCCACCGGACTATTTACCAGCTTTGAAGGCGCATCAAAACATCTCAAAGCAGGTGCCAAAAAAGTTGTAATTTCCGCCCCCACCAAAGATCCCGATCAAGTACCTACCTTAGTCATGGGAGTCAACGACGACAAATACGACCCCACCAAAGATAACATCGTTTCCAACGCCAGTTGCACTACCAACTGTTTAGCCCCCGTCGCCAAAGTTCTCAATGATAACTTCGGTCTTGTCGAAGGCTTAATGACCACAGTTCACGCCATGACAGCCACCCAGCCCACAGTTGACGGGCCCAGCAAAAAAGACTTTCGTGGTGGACGTGGTGCAGCCCAAAACATCATCCCCGCTTCCACAGGTGCAGCAAAAGCCGTTACTTTAGCGATTCCAGAACTGAAAGGCAAACTCACAGGTATGGCTTTCCGCGTACCTACCCCGGACGTTTCAGCGGTTGACTTAACCTTTAAAACTGAAAAAGCCACCAGCTACAAAGAAATCTGTGAAGTAATGAAGAAAGCATCAGAGAACGAACTCAAAGGAATTTTGGGTTACACCGAAGATGATGTAGTCTCCAGCGACTTTACCACAGATCCTCATTCCAGCATTTTCGACGCAGGTGCCGGAATTGAATTAAACTCTAATTTCTTCAAAGTAGTCTCTTGGTACGACAATGAATGGGGTTATTCCAGCAGAATGATTGACCTAATTCTCGCAATGGCAGCCAAGGAAAAGGCGCTTCAGCCAGCTTAGAGGCAGAGGGGCAGAGGTGCAGAGGTGCAGAGGTGCAGAGGTGCAGAGGTGCAGAGGTGCAGAGGTGCAAAAGGTAAAAATTCCCCTTGTCCCCTTGTCCCCAGT
>NZ_JADEWG010000215.1 GCF_015207735.1 [Phormidium] sp. LEGE 05292 | reverse complement strand
CTCCCCATCTCCCCATCTCCCAGTCCCTAGTCCCCAATCCCCAATCCCCAGTGTCCAATTACTGCTTTTGTGTTAACCTATCTGCGATGAGGAGTGTCGGAGGGTTTGTGATGAACAAGTTGCGAGTGGGATTGTTGTTTGGTGGTCGTTCTGGGGAACATGAGGTGTCGATCGTTTCTGCTAGCGCGATCGCAAAAGCAATACTGGCAAATGGAAACGCGGAAAAATACGAATTATTGCCTTTTTACATCCAAAAAGATGGAATTTGGCAAGGTGTGGAAGTTGCCCAACAGGTTTTAGATTCAAAACAACCTCTACAAACAACCACTGATTCTGATAGTTTGAAAGCGAATCTTTGGCAGTTTCCGCAACAAGTTACTGAGGTTGATGTTTGGTTTCCCATTCTTCACGGCCCGAATGGGGAAGATGGAACTGTACAAGGTTTGTTGAGTTTAATGCAAGTTCCTTTTGTGGGAACGGGGGTTTTAGGGTCATCTGTGGGAATGGATAAAATTGCGATGAAAATGGCTTTTTCCCAAGCGGGATTGCCACAAGTAAAATATATGGCAATTAATCGTTCTCAAGTTTGGTCAAATCCTTGCGTTTTTCCGAAGTTGGGTGATGAAATAGAAGCTAATTTAGGTTATCCTTGCTTCGTGAAGCCTGCAAATTTGGGGTCTTCGGTGGGGATTTCCAAAGTACGATCGCGCTCCGAATTAGAAGTTGCATTAGACAATGCCGCTAGTTACGATCGACGCATCATTGTCGAAGCTGGAGTCAAAGCACGAGAAGTAGAATGTGCAGTTTTAGGTAACGATTGTCCCCAAGCTTCTGTGGTGGGAGAAATTACATACAACAGTGATTTTTACGATTACGAAACTAAATATACAGAAGGCAAAGCAGATTTATTTATTCCAGCTAAATTATCATCAGAAATCACTGCTAAAGTTCAAGAAATGGCGATTCTAGCTTTTCAAGCTGTGGATGCGGCTGGTTTAGCGAGGGTAGATTTCTTTTATGTTGAAGAAACGGGCGAAGTATTGATTAACGAAATTAATACATTACCTGGTTTTACCTCTACTAGTATGTATCCCCAACTTTGGGCGGCTAGCGGTGTTCCCTTTGCAGAATTGGTCGATCGCTTAATTCAAGCAGCTTTGGAGAGGGTGCAAAAATAAGTAATTTAAGCAAATAAAGAGATAAATTGATAACATAAATCTAAAATTATCTCTGTAATATTACTGAATTCATCCAGGAAGCAAAACTTCATCTACAGTTGCCGAGATTTTATTCGGAGCATACAATTTTGTTTTGAGAAAGTGCAACTATTAAAAAGTGGCATGGCAAAAAACCGACTGGCGCAGCAGCGATCGCCTGAATTACCCAAATTTAAGAATCCAGCACTGAATCAGCAAAGTAGAAGACCTACTGCATTACCGATTCAGCCATCACCGCGATGGAAAAATCCGAAGAAACAGACGATAAATGAAAGACGCAGAAGAGTCAATCCAGCATTACATAAGCCACTTCCCTGGAATCAATTGTTGGTGCAATTAATTCTGAAGCGTCCGCTGTTGCTGCTGCTGACTTTTTGCGGTGGAATGGTGATAGCAGCTGGTTTAGCAGTCTTTGGTTTAACTCGTCCAGAACCAGCAGTTAATTTAAAGGATCAACCTACTCCGGCTACAACTCCTGTAAGTTCACCGACTCAAAATGCTATTGCGACTCCTGAAACTTTACCCAGTCCTCCGCCTAAAGCAGAAAATTCTTCTGTAACAACAAAGGTAACTCAACAAACTCAACAAAATTTGCCAGAAGGGTTGTATTATGTAGCACTTGGTGCTGGTTGTGGGGTTGGCGCTTGGTTGTTGAACAGACGAAGGTTAGTCGCGGCTAAAATACAGCGCAAACAGTTGCCTAAGTCACTTCCTGGCGAATTTCAGGAAAAAAGCCCTTCTCAGCAAAAGAATAGTAAACTTGCCAAAAGAATAGAACCTAGTTCGAGAAAGCCTTTGGTTGCTAATCCAGAAAAGATTCCTGTGGCAGATTCCATAAAAAAGCAGTCTATGATGAGCGATCGTTAATCTGAAAGCCAGGGGAGATGGGGCGATGGGAAGACAACAGGACAAGGTGAAATTTTAACTTCTGCCTTCAGCTTTCAGCCTTCAAAAAACCTTTTGCTAAATTCTAAATTTTTTTCCTGACCATTATTGGTTATTGGGGAAGTAAGGAATGGTAGATGCACCCTGATAAGACTAATATCCCTCGACTGGTTGGGTCGGGGGTTTTTTGTTTGATCTTAATTGTTCAGTTTGAATAATATATTAGTTAAGTGCATAGTTATTGTCAAAGAAATGCAGAATTTTGATGAAGTCCCAAAAGATGTGCTTTTTGAACTTCCGAAAGACCTTCCTGCACCATTAGATGATGGGGCTTGTAATCATCTAATTGGACTAATGCTTCCCTCCGTAAACCTCGCTTCTACAGGGGGTAAAACAATTAATTTGTCACAAATTTCTGGTTGGCTGGTAATTTACTGTTATCCTATGACTGGTAAACCTGGAAGAGTTATACCTAACGGCTGGATACAAATTCCTGGTGCAGCGGGTTGCACGCTTCAATCTTGTTCTTTTCGCGATCGCTACAGTGAATTAAAAGCACTAAACTGTCAAATATTTGGGATTAGTACCCAAACAATTGAGGATCAACTTGAGGCATCAGAACGCTTGCACTTACCATTCGAGTTATTAAGTGATGCGGCGTTCCAGTTTGCTGAAGCACTGCGATTGCCGATGTTTGAGGTGGAAGGTATGCGCCTTCTGAAGCGAGTCACGTTCATTGTTAAAAACGGAAAAATTGTCAAGTATTTCTATCCAGTCTTCCCGCCTGATAAAAACATTGATGATGTGCTTTCTTGGTTGCGGGAAGTCTGAGTTTCAAGCATAAATTAATTAGTATTACTAATTACCCCATTATTGAATCCAATTGATTGATAATGTTTTTGTCTTCAAGTTGGAAAGTTAAATGCGAAATATTTGGGCGTTTGTGTGGGGTAGTTTGGTTGGTGTTCTGGGGGGACTTATTGGGTTAGGTGGTGCAGAGTTTCGTTTACCGCTTCTGGTTGGCGTTTTTAATTACCGCACACTGCAAGCAATAATTATTAATCTTTTAGTTAGCTTAGTTACAGTTACTTTTTCTTTTATATTTCGTAGTGGTGCGATCGGGTTAAGTAATGTTGTAAGTAACTTGCCCATTATTTTAAATATTTTGGCAGGATCTCTCATCGGTTCTTATTTAGGCGTTCAATATACAACTCGAATTAATGAACGAACTTTGAATAGAATTGTTGTAATTTTCTTGATTGTAATCAGTTTTATTTTAATCGGGCATGAACTAATTTTTAGTGTTCAAAATTGGCAACTTCCCAGCATACTGAAAGTTATTACTAGTTTTTTAGCAGGAATTGTAATCGGTGTATTCAGTAGTATGCTCGGTGTGGCTGGTGGTGAATTGATTATTCCGACAATTATCTTAATTTTTGGAGTTGATATTAAAATTGCCGGAAGTTTGAGTTTAGCTATTAGTATTCCAACTATTTTGATGGGTTTATTTAAGTACAAAAGTCAGAAAAGGTTTGAGGATATTAGCTCAGAGCGATCGTTTATTATTACGATGGGAGCAGGTTCAATTTTAGGGGCATTTATTGGTAGTAATTTATTGCGATTTGTATCAAGTTCCCTGCTACATATAGTGTTGGGAATAATTTTACTGATTTCTGCGTTTAAGTTAGCTAACCACAAGAAATCAGATACTTCTAACTCTAGGGCGACGAAGAGTTGACCGACTTTCCCAGCCATTCATACACTACAGATGGGTTAAAACTCTCAGTTTCTTCTGGTTCTACACCGAGAAAATGATACCGATCGGGCGCAAATTTTCCGTGAATTGTCAGAACAATTGCCTGAATTAAGGCTTTGGCTTTAAGCAGCATTTCTTGATACTCTAAGTCTGGGTCAGACAATGCCACAACACCACCTCCAACACCAATTGATGTTTCCTCTGGGGTGAGAACGGCAGTACGGATGACAATATTCAAGTCAGATGAACCATTCAACCCTAGAAAACCAATTGCTCCTGAGTAAATACCTCGCGCTTCCGGTTCGAGTCGATCGATAATTTGTAGGGTGCGGATTTTCGGCGCACCCGTCATTGAGCCACCGGGAAATGCAGCACGAATACAATCGACTGCGTGTAAGTCTGAAGGTAAATGTCCCCTTACGGTTGTCACCAGTTGATGAACTGTGGTGTATGTTTCTACTTCCATCAGCTTTGGAACATGAACGCTTCCTACATCACAAACCTGGCCCAGATCGTTGCGTAACAAATCCACAATCATTAAATTTTCCGCTCGGTCTTTCTCACTCGATCGCAGACGTTCCCGCAAAATCCGGTCTTCTTCACTAGTCTCTCCCCGATGTAAGGTGCCTTTGATCGGTTTTGTCTCTACCCAACCTTGAGGATCGATTTTGAGAAAGCGCTCTGGAGAAGAACAGGCGATCGCCACATCACTAAAGCGGAAAAAGGCAGAGTAGGGAGCCGGATTGATGCGGCGTAAAATGCGATAAAGTGTCAGGGGTTCTGGTGTTGTATCAGTCTTAATCTGGTTGGTTAAACAAACTTGATAGGTTTCTCCTTCGTGGATTTCATGTAAACATTGGTGAATATCAGAGATATAGTTTTGGGGCGATCGGCCCAAGCGGAAAACCACAGGCTTTGGATGTGGATCGGGAATGATTTCTGGGAGGGGAGCTAAATTTTCCAGTTGTGATTTTATTTCCTCAAACCAAGCTTCTGCTTGTGCAGTTTGTCCCTTCTGTGTCAGACATAGCAGATAGAGAGTTTGCTCTTGGTGATCGATGGCGATTATGCGATCGGCAAAGAGGAACATGGCATCGGGTAATGGAGAAGGATGAACTAACTCCGATCCACACTCAGCTTTAAGTTCGTAACCGAAATAGCCAACAAACCCGCAATTAAAGTCAAACGGTAGGTCTTCCGATGACTGACTCGAAAGCTGAATTTCTCGTTTTAGATAGTCAAAAATACTTTCAGTGCGACGAGTGATGACATCAGATTGTGTCACTATCAATTCTTGAGTTTGGCTGTGGTAGCGAACCAGCAGACTATTTGCACCGCTACCATCACCCATAAAGGAGAAGCGAGACAGACCTATTTCCACTCGACTACTATCTAACCAGAAAGAAGTACTTGACTGGGCGAACAGATGAACAAACAATTGCTCTGAGTCGGGATAGCAGTCTAACTTCTGTGTACAAAGTTGAAATTTTGGCTGTTGTTTTCGATCGCCATCATTAGTCGGGAGTAGGGGAACTTTGGTAGTTTCTACCCATTGTTGTTTTGCTGTTTTTGTGCATTGGGTCAGCACAAATTGACGAGTTAGGTCTCTAAAATTTTCCAGAATGACACGCCCATATTCAGTGCAGATAGACTCTGGATGAAATTGAACTCCCCACAGGGGTAACTCTCGGTGGCGCAATCCCATCACCAACCCATCCTCCGTCCAAGCTGTTTTTTCCAAACAGTCTGGCAGGTCGTTGTCAACCAGAAGAGAGTGATAACGCACAGCGGCGAAAGGACTCGGTATTCCTTTGAACAAGTCTAAACCATGATGATAAATCTTGCTGAGTCTGCCATGACGAACTTCAGGAGCATAGATTACTCTACCGCCATATACATAGCCAAGCCCCTGATGTCCTAAACAAACCCCCAGCACTGGGACATTCACTTTTTCGAGAATTGCGCGACAGATGCCAAAATCTTCGGGTTTTTCTGGACGACCGGGGCCAGGGGAAATTACCACATTATCAAATGTTAATTGCTTTAGCTCTTCCCAGCTGATTCGATCGTTCCGAATCACGAGAGGTAGAGTACCATTGACTTGGGCAATCAACTGATAAAGATTAAATGTGTAAGAGTCGTAGTTGTCAACAATTAAAGTTCGCACAATAATTCAGAGCAAGGTTTTTTATGAGAGGGACATTCTTAGTCCTAATTTGGTGTCAACAATGCAAACTTTACTTGATGGAAATTTCTAGGAATCGATCGCCTGAAAAGATTTTACCTCTAAAATTGGGCCGATCATGGCAAAACTCATCACATCTTCGCGGACTTCGCCTTTAACTTCCACTTTCAAGCCATTTTTGAGCATTTCTTTCGGGGAAGCTTGGTAAATTTCGTAGGTTTTACCATCATCAGCGACTAATGCCCAAGCGCCCATACCTATGGCTTTCCGTTCGATCGTACCTGTAAGAGTGATACTCATGGTAGTTGGTAGTTGGTAGTTGGTAATTGGTAGTGGGTAGGTGAGTGAGTGGGGAAGTGCAAGATATCCCAGTCCCCAGTACCCAGTCACCAGTCCCCATTTCCTATACTGCTGTACGTTGCTTTTCGTCTTTCATTGCTAAACGGGCGAGTCCGAAGCAGAGTAAGGCGTTGATGATTAGGAAAGTTCTGGCGATCGTACTATCTCCCAACCATAATAAACCAGGATCGACAACCGCATTCACCGCCAAACAAGAAGCTACACCCAAACTCGAACCAATAGCAAACCATTTCCAGCTAGGATGACCCAACAACAAAGCAACTAAAACCACAGGAATTAACACGCTAGCCAAAATTGGATTTAACAGCGTTCCTCCAGTAATCGCATTGCCCATTTCAGGAATAGAACTACCCATAACACGGAAAGGCCATTGCGGTAAATCAAAGACGTAAAAACCTCTTAAAAAGAAGAGTCCTGAACTACCAAAAATTAAACCACTACCTAGCGACCAACTCCAAATTGGTAAATAGTTCCGCAAAAACCAAGCTAACAAATAAGAACCAAGTACCATTGCAATTTTCGGTAAAAGTGCGACTGCGCCACCATCCCACCAAAAACGTAGGTTGAGATAACCATTTTCTCTTAACCAGCGGAAGAAGTCGCGGAAAGTAATTTGTCCTTTTAAAGCAAGTTTAACTGCGCCAGCCGCATCCAAATGTCCTGCACCAAAATGGTTTAAAGGGTCTTCTTGTACCTTGCGAACAGACTGTGTTAAAACTTCCCGAATTTCATCTGGTGATTCCACACCGCTAGCTTTCACCATTGCAGCAACAGCAGCAACGTGGGGAGATGCCATACTAGTTCCTTGTAAACCAGTAAAGGTGGCACTGCCTGTTTCAGGATCGATCGTTTCTTGTAAAATTTGACCGTTTTCGCTACCACCAGGGGCGGAAATATCTACACCTGCGCCAAAGTTAGAGTAAGGGGCTTTTTCTCCAGAAGGGCCAGTAGCCGCCACACTGATAACATGAGGATAACGGGCGGGATAAGATGCGGAGTTGCGGCTTTCGTTTCCAGCTGCGGCAACAACTACCACGCCTTTACTGTAAGCATAGTCTACAGCTTCTTCTAAAACTTGGCTTTCACCAGCACCACCTAAACTTAAGTTAATCGCATCTGCACCGTTATCGGCAGCAAACCTGATAGCTTCAGCAATATCTGCAACTGTACCACCGCCATAAGCACTTAATACTTTTAGCGGCATAATGCTGGCTTCATAAGCGACACCAGCTACACCATAATTATTATTGGTAGATTGAGCGATCGTACCTGCAACGTGAGTACCATGTCCGTTATCGTCGGTTGCTTCTTCTTTGTCGTTAACAAAGTCGTAGCCTTTAACAAATTTAGTTTGTTCCAAGTCGGGAACAACAGTAACGCCTGTATCAATAACGGCGACTGTCATTCCTGCGCCTTTAGTTTCTTCCCAAGCTGACTCGACGTTAATGCTACGTAAGTTCCACTGTTTTACGTAGTCGGGGTCGTTGGGTGCTTCTAAAGCTTTATATTCATAATTTGGCTCAATAGTTTCGGTTTTTTTACCAATTTCCGATTTTCTCAGAGCTTGGAGTAAGTTTTTGTCGCCTTTGACAATATATACGTTGTCTTTAGTGGAAAATTCGCTGTTTAGGCGAGGGGAAACTTTGTATTGTTGGGAAATTGTTTCTAAACTACTGGTAATTTGCGCTGCGGGTATATCTTCCCGAAAGTCCAAAACAATAGAATCGTATGTACCTTGGTTTGCTAGACCTTTAAAATTAGAGAGTGCCCAAAGCAAACCGACGGCAAATAAGCAAATTAAGAAAAGCTTTCTCATGTCAAACCGCCAAGAGTAGCGTTAATGTGATCACCAAGATAACTCATGGTAGGGGGGATTGGGGAATAGGGATTGGGG
>NZ_JADEWG010000214.1 GCF_015207735.1 [Phormidium] sp. LEGE 05292 | reverse complement strand
CTGCTCCCCTGCCCCTCTGCCTTTCTTCCCTTCTGCCTTCCTAAAGAACTATTTAGAATTTATTAAGAAATGTAAATGAAATTAAGGTTATGATTTAGTTAGATTAGTAATACTCGATTTCATGCTCAACTCTAACCTGCCGGAACCGGAATTGCTGAAAAGCGTGTTACAACCTTTACTGCAAGATTTTCAGTATTGGTTTGGTCGACCGCGCACTCTACTGGAAACAGAAACCATATCTTTTTTAGAGTCTCAGCAGCAATCCGATTTATTAAATCGGGTGAAGCAGGCTCAAAATGAGGTAAGTACAGTGCAGGTAATGTTTCATGCAACTGGCAGTCAAGTTGGTGTAGAAACAACAACGCTGTTTCAGTGGCACCAATTAGTTGCCGAATGTTGGAAGATTTCCATGCGACTTCGGATGGAACAAGCGAATGGGCAGAATAATGATTCTTAGATGATTAGATTTAGGATGTCTGCTCAAAAAAAGTTTTGTTGATGTTTGCTTAATCTGTGTTGATTGCTTTATAAATCAAAGTGCTGTAAAAAATTTTTTGACTAGGAGGAGGATTTCTATGTTGCACTTGCTTTACATATTAGCTTTTACTTGTTTGGCGTTTTTAGCTGTGGGTAATTTGATTCGTAACTTGATTAGAATTAGTGCTGACTACCAATACAGCACTTCTCCGGCGAGTCAAAGATATCCTCGTCGCGATCGACCAGTTCCACATCCAGAATTTATTGATGATTCGGGAAATTTTATTGATGAACCTTTACTTATTATGAAGTCGATCGCAGTTGAAGATGCCCGCCAAAAATTAGAATCTCTTTACGAAAGTCCTCCAGAAAATTCTGCTCCATAATCTTTAAATATGGACGGACTAAGATTTAATAAATTTAATTAAAAAATCCCCGTCTAGTTTTAGTTTTGACGGGGATAACACTGGAGTGTTTACAACGAACGGGGGAGTTTATCTCAGTACGGAAATATTATTAGCAACCCAGTGTTTTTTGCGGCTGTTTTCTTTGTGTAAAACAGATATTTTTTGTATTTCTACATCACAGGCAACCTGAGAAGGAAGCACTGACTTTTGTATATGAGAAATTTGTTCTACTAGGTTTTGCCAGTTGACTTTTTCGAGGTTTTCTAACACTAAATGGGCGTTTCCTACTCGTTCAATTGGCCCTAAACCTATTACTGACATTCCGCCTGCTTTGGCTGCTGTTACTCCAGCTTCAGCATCTTCGATTACTAAACATTCGTTGGGTGGTAATTTTAATTGTAGAGCAGCGTGGAGGAAAGTGTCGGGTGCTGGTTTCGGTTTAATTACACTGTAACCATCTGCGATCGCATCCACTTTATCCAAAATCCCCAAACGTTGCAAGACTTCTTTAGCATTTTTGCTAGATGAACCGATGCCAATTCTAATGTTATTGGCTTTTAATTCAGCTAACAAATTGCTAACTCCAGGTAACAAATCGGCGGGGGAAAGATCTTGAATAAATTCCAAGTAATAACGATTTTTCCGCATCATCATTTCGTGGAATTTTTCTTCGCTGATTTGGCGTTCTTCCAAAATATATAACAATGATTCTCTTCTGGGCAAACCGCGTAAAGCTTCGTTAATTTGCCAATCGAAAGGTAAACCTTCTTCATCAGCTAATCTTTGCCAAGCTAAATAATGATACTCAACAGTATCAGTAATTACGCCATCTAAATCAAAAATTACACCTTTAATTGTCGTTGGTTTGAGGTCGAATTCATACAAGCGATCGCGCCATTGAAAACGGAACTTTAACCTTTTCCAACCAGGTGGTAATTTTGGTGTAGCAATCGGACCATTTGCAGTTAATTTCACCCCAGCAAAACCAAAGACTATTGCTTGCCAAACTCCACCAGCAGAAGCCGCATGAATGCCTTCATCGGCATTTCCCCGCACATCTTCTAAATCTACTAAAGCCGATCGCATGAAGTGAGTATAAGCTTCGTCCAATTTATTCAAATCAGCAGCTAAAATAGCGTGAATTGCAGGGCCTAAAGAAGAACCATAAGTATGATCGGTGCGAGGTTCGTAATAATCCCAATTCTTTTGCAAGGTTGCGCGATCGTACTTATCGCGCAGCAAATACATCAACATTAAAACATCAGCTTGTTTGAGAACTTGTCGCGCATTTGCGCCTTCAATACCCAAAATAGCTTGCATCGAACGAGTGCGAGGTTCATAATCAGCTAAATTGATATCTTCACGACCGAAAAACCCTTCAAATTCCTCAATTAAACCAGTTTCTTTGTCGTGCAAAATCAAAATTTTGTCAATGATATCTGCCCATTTTGCTAACTGAGTCGAAGTAATATCCAGTTTTTGTTCTAATTCCCTTGACCAATCAGGATATTCTTTTCGTAGCCAAGATAACACTACAATAGCTGTTTGCAAATGCCATTGCACCATGCTATTAGTAAAAGCACTATTATCTACGAGTTCGTGATTTTCATCAGGGCCGATCGCATTTTTGAGTTCGTAACAATTGCGATCGCCATTCCACTCCACACAACTCGCCCAGAAATTCGCCGTATCTAAAATAATTTCCGCCCCATAATCGCACATCCAATCATCATCTTCCGTAGCTTGCCAATATTGCCAAACTGCATAAGCCACATCAGAATTAATATGGAGTTCGCGATCGCCACACCAAATCCGAATCAACTCACCACTCGGAGTCGGAACCCAACGCGGAGTCACTTCTTCCCCAGTCGCCGCACTTTCCCAAGCAAACATCGCCCCCGCATAACCCGCCGCTTTCGCCTTCTTTCTCGCCCCAGCTAAAGTGTGATAGCGATAAGTCAACAAATTTCGTGCCAACTCCGGTTTAGTAAAAATTAGGAAAGGAACCACGAAAATTTCCGTATCCCAAAAAACATGACCGCGATAAGCAAAACCAGAAAGAGTTTTTGCCGGAATACTAACCTTATCGTCATCCCTTGGCGCAACAGCCAAAATTTGAAATAAGTTATAACGAACAGCTAATTGTGCTTTAGAATCTCCCTCAATTAACACATCACAAGTTTGCCACTCTCGTGCCCAAGCGTGAATATGCAACCGACGCAGCATCTCATAACAGCTGTTTCCCGACTCCCAACCATAGAATAAATCTTTGAGTTTTTCTTGGGCAGTTTGGGCGGGATTTTTGCAATCTCTAGAAGTGAAAACAGTAACAATCTTTTCTATAGTTACAGTTTTTCCTGGTTGCGCCTGAAAACAGCTAGTCACCGTCGGATAACCTTGGCAACCCAAACTTCGCAGCAAGGTATTCTCGCAAGACACACTTAGATGAGTTGCCATTCCTAATTCAATATTTGTGTGGCGGCTACGCATCAGCAACCATGCACTATTATTATGTATGCCTTGATCCAACCAGTTCCAGTGCATTACGCCTTGGTTATCAGCATAGCCATTAATACTCGCTTGTACTTCCACCAAACCAGAAAAATTGACTGGTGTAATCAAACAACGAATTGCTAAAACGTGCCGATCGGCTAAACTGGCGAAACGTTCAAATTGCAGATTTACAATCTGTCCGTTTGGACTTTGCCAACATACACGACGTTGCAGTAGTCCTTGGTTTAAGTCAAGCCGACGCTCATAATCTAACACTTTACCTTGGTCGAGACGAAACCGTTCTCCCTCCAACCAAATAGCCAAAGATAGCCAATCAGGACAGTTGATTAATTCTGTATGTACTACGGCTACATCATCATAAACACCGTGAATGAAGGTGGCTGGTTGATCGTTGGGATAACCTTCTTCAAAAGTGCCACGAGTTCCCAAGTAACCATTCCCCAAAGTGAAAACTGTTTCTTGATGGTGCAACTGTTTAGAATTGAACTGAGTTTCCACTACAGTCCAATCGGCAGTGTTAGCTGAAGTTGGTTTTGCAGAGGGTTTACTGAGTGTTTGCATCTTGGAATAATTGCCTGCTGGTAAGTTCGTTTAACTGTACAAAGAAAAATTGAGCCAAATATCTTCACAACCGCCTTGTACTCTGGCTTTGCTTTGTCGCACCCAGTTTCAACAATGCGGAAAGAACAAGAAAGAGAAAAGCTAATCAAGCTTTTCTCCTTTTAGGAATCCCCCCAAAGAGGTAGAAAATTGCTATAGCTCAAAGAATTGATGCGAAACGATACATTTTTTAATACAAATTTTACAAATTTTAATAAAAACTCAAGTAGAAATTTATCGATCGCACCAACAACTAGAAATCCTAAACTCCCCCAATACCGTTTCATGCAAGGAAGTTTTACCCGGATTTTTTCTCAACCTGCAAAAAAATTGGTTAAGCATATTTGTCAGGAATAATGGTGCGTTACGTTGCACTAACGCACCCTACTTTCTGCTTCTTACGTAACACCTATTTCAGCAAGTCTTCATCTGAATCACTGAGGAATCCCGGTAAGAAATCCGGGTTTTCTATTTGTTGCCAAGTGTAGGGAACTTCGGATGGAAAAGTTTGATACTCCATTAACGTTTCCCTAACAGCCAAGTCTATCCCGTCTGGATAAGCCTCTTGTATTGCTTCCTCCAAATAAGGTTTCAAGCTAGGGTTTTTTTGAAGTAACTTAGCAATTTTTCTCCGTTGTTCACGAATTGTTGCCACCCAACTTCTAGACCTTTTGCTTGGTTGATATTCCCACTTCAACAAGTGTCCAAGTAAAACTCCCAGTCGATTTACTAACTCTTGTTGCTGTTGTTTACCCAAAGAATCTATTTCCTCAATCAAATTTTCAATGTCAAGGCAATCTAATTGGTGTTGACGTAAGAACTCTGCTTGTCTTTGTGTCCAAGCATAAAAGTCAGTTTCGTAAAGGTTAACCAATGGAAGGTTCATTGTTTCTTCTTCAGATGGCTTTATACTCATCTTAAGCCTCAATTACTACTCGTAAATTGCCGCGTTTTTTCGCTACTCGACAAGAAGTTGTATTTCCCGATCGCTGAAATTCCAGATCCAATAAAGTTGAACCAACCTTGAGATTTTGCAGATACAAAGAACTAATGGATTCTGGCAAAGCCGGATCGATAATTCGCAAGCAATTATTCGGCGCATCTGGAACCAAATTAATCATCATTTGTAGTAGTTGAAAAATGCTACCAGTCGCCCAAGCTTGCGGCGAACAAGCCACAGGATAACGTACTGGATCGTTGTCGCCATCGCGTTCGTAACCACAAAAAAGTTCTGGGGGACGTTGATAAGGTTGGGCTAAAGTCATGTCAATTAAACCTTGGAAAACTTCCAATGCTTGATCGATTAAACCCAAACTACGGATTCCCATTGCAATTAAAGCATTATCATGAGGCCAGACAGAACCGATATGATAACCCATTGGATTATAAGCGGGAGATAAACTGCTTAAAGTGCGAATTCCCCACCCATTAAACATATCTGGAGCCCGCAATCTTTCGGCAACACTATATGCTTTTTCTGGGTTAAGAATTCCCAAAGCTAAACAATGACCTGGATTGGAAGAAATGCTATCAACTTTGTTACCATCGCCATCCAAAGCTAAAGCACAAAAACCTTGGTCTTCTACCCAAAAGTCCCGATTAAATCGCATTTTCAAATCTCTAGCTTCATCTTGCCAGCGATCGGCTAAATCCAAGCGTTTTTTCATTTTAGCAATTTCGGCTAATCGCACTTTTGCCGAATAAACGTAAGCTTGAACTTCGCATAAAGCAATTGGTGGTTTAGCTAATTTACCTTCACGATCGACAATACAATCACCTGAATCTTTCCAACCTTGATTAACTAAACCTCTTTGCGATCGAACAGCATAACGTAAATAGCCTGTTTCTGGCAAATTGCGATCGATCCAATCCATCGCCGCTAACGCATTAGGCCACAATTTTTCTAAAGTATCTCTATCAGCTGTCCAAGAATAATATTCCGCATAAAGCATTAACCACAAAGGCGTAGCATCCACCGTTCCGTAATAGGGAGTATGGGGAACTTCTTGACAACGCGCCATTTCTCCAAAGCGTAGTTCGTGTAAAATTTTCCCTGGTTGTTCGTCGCGCCAATCATCATCTACTTTGCCTTGATACTCAGCTAAAACTGTTAATGTTTCCTTGGCAATATCAGGATTTAACATTAAAGTTTGGGAAGCAACAATAATCGAATCTCGTCCAAATAATGTAGAAAACCAAGGTACTCCCGCCGAAAGTGCGGTAAACTTTTCAAAAGATTGCCGCAGTAAATACACATCTTGTTGTGCGCGATCGATCACCTGATTAAAAATAGCTTTATCTAAACTAATGCGAGTAGTTTGTTGTACCCAATTTTGTTCCTCCATCAACTCTGCTGCTTTCGCTTGGTTAAAAGTAACAGGTGCATCTAATCGGGAAGTTGGTCGATTATTGGTAAACATTTGTAGCCGATAACCGATTTTTTCTTTTTCATGAGATGCTAAAGTTAACTCCCAAACCGCAGTGTTACCTTTAAAGAAGTCTGGTTGGCGATCGTTAAATTGAATCCGCGACTCCATAATCACGCCATCCAAACCTTGATAAGCTAAAACTAATTCTCCAGTCTCTTCTTCGATCGGTTTATCATCTTTAATTGCCCGTAAAATTCGCCCCCGTTTTTCGCGATTAAATCCTCGTACTTCAAACAAATCTACAAAATCAGCATCAAAACTTAAGCTGAGTTGAAAACTCACCTCGTTGGTGCTGTAATTGCAAATTTCAACTGTGGAAAACAAAGCACCATTCAACAGCAATTCTCGACGAATACCCAAAGTCTCAGGTGGCAAATGATTAGCAATTTTTGGATTTGTACATAATACGGCTAGAGAAAAACCTTTATTTGCGGTACTATTGAGCAAAACTGGAGAGTGCCCGTCTATTTGTAATTCTAAGCGACTGAGAAATCTAGTATCGGAGCAAAATAACCCCATACTGGCGTTAACATCACTTCTTAAACTAGAAGCGATATTACCCAAAGTATCTGTAACTAAAAATAAATCATTATCTTTAATTGTCAACGTTGGCTGTGGTTCTTCGTTGAGTACACAAGGCCATTCAGGAATCGGTAATTCTTCTACACTAACAAAAGTTCTGCCTTCTAGTTCGATCGCATCCATCTTCATAATCAAAAACTAAAAAAATCTGCATTCCTGTATTCTAGAAACTAATTTCCAGTAATGCAGGTAGCAGTTTACAATCAAATTGCTGAAATTCAGAAAACCGTTAAGATTAAATTAACAAATCCTCAGATATAGTATAAAAATTTGCAGTTACCGAGCCGGAAAAATGCCAGATTCATTAATGTATAGCGAAGATAACTTCGTCGTCCTAGAAACTAATCAGCCAGAACAATTCCTAACTGCCGCCGAGTTACTAGAAAAACTAAAAAATATTTTGGCACAGCGGCAAGACGATTTACCCAGAGATTTACAAAAACTTTCATCTTTAGAAGCACAAGCCCAGCATTTACTCAATACATATTATGAATTCGATCTCGGCCTCGGACAATATTTACAATGGTACGCCGTGCGCCTGGAGAAATGAGCTCCTGGAGCTCCTCTGCTCCTGGAGCTCCAGGGGCAGAGGGCAGAAGTTAAAGGTAAAAATCCCCTTGTCTCCCCATCTCCCCTAGTAAAATCAGGAGCCATTAAATAATTGAAAAGTTTGTCTACCAAACCGTTTTAATTTTTCTTCCATTTCCGGGACTGGTTGATATTCACCAACGATACTCCAATTTTCCACAGTGGAAAATCGCCAAGCTAACCCTTGATGATTAAAACCTGCAATTTCGATGCCGATCGCTCGCCGCGAACCTTCCACCGGATCTTGATAAAATCGAATTTGCACCAGCATACTTCGGCATTGAAACCTGCGACTCCACCCAGGAAGATGAAAACCAATATCGATCGAATCAGGATCGACTAACTCCCTAGTATCAGCATCATTTTGCCAAGGTTTCAAATCTGCCTTAGCATCGGGAAACTCGGACTTAAACGAATTAACAACGGCAGCAATTTTACTCGCAACTTCAATACTAGTGGCTTGTTGAGCAGCATTCACTGTTGTCGTTCCTTAGAGTTTAAATATTGCTTTGATTTTGGCGAAACAGTGTAACAATTTATGACTAAATTCGCAACATAAAGAAAGGCAGAAGGCTTTTTGAAGGCAGAAGGCAGAAGGCTTTTTGAAGGCAGAAGGCAGAAGGCAAGAAAGGCAGAAGTTAAAAGGCAGAAGGCAGAAAGCAGAAGGCAGAAAGCAGAAGGCAGAAGGCAGAAGGGAAGAAAGGCAGAAAGCAGAAGGTAAAAGTTAAAAATTCCCCTTGTCCCCTTGTCCCC
>NZ_JADEWG010000213.1 GCF_015207735.1 [Phormidium] sp. LEGE 05292 | reverse complement strand
CTTGTTTCCCCATCTCCCCATCTCCCCATCTCCCCATCTCCTCTGCTCCTCTGCTCCTCTGTTCCCAATCCTTGCCAAGAAAGAGTTTTCACTTCTTCAGCAGTCCAGCCAAAAATGCGTTCGGCTTGTTTCGACCAACGCAGAATTTGGAAATCCCGATCCCATTGCATAATTGCTAGGGGACATTCATCAAAGTGAGTATCAATATGCTGGAGTGCTTGTTGCAAAGCTTGTTCTGTTAGCTTCTGTTCTGTGATATCCAAAACCACACCATGCCAAGCAATTGCGCCATTACTGCGTCGTTCTGGTTGAGAATTTGCCTGTAAGCATTTCAGCTTGCCAGAAGGTGTAATAATTCGCCATTGATAACAGAAAAGTTCCAGAGTTTCGGCACTGTGATTCACAGCAGCATTGTAACCGGAAACATCCTCTGAGTGTATTTGTCCCAGGATCGAGTAAGCATCCTTTAATGCTTGTTCTGCGGTTACTTCATTAATCGCTTCACAGGCGGAACTCATGTATTCAAACCAGAATAAACCATTGAGTTCTCGAACTAGAGTGTAGATAGCTGAAGGGGAGGAATGACTGAATTGATTTAACCATTTTTCGGTTTTGCGGAGTTTTTCTTCAACCAGTTTGCGTTCGCGTAGCGCAGCTTGCTGTTCGCTAATATCTAAAACAACTCCATGCCAAGCAAGTTCACCATTTTCCCGTCTTTGTAGTCGAGAATTAGCTTGAATCCATTTGGTTTTTCCTGAAGGTGTAATAATGCGCCATTCATGTTTAAATGGTTTTCCCGTTCGCAAACATTCTTTTACTGCTTGTTGATAGCCTTCGCGATCGCCTGGATGAATTTGGTTAAATGTGATTGTGGCATCTTGGATAACTTCTGCCACCGGAATTTCATGAATTTCTTCAAATGCCGGACTCACATATTCGTAGCGCACAGGGCCACTGGGATATTCAATAACGGTGAAAATTACTCCTGGGGAAGCTGCTGCTAATTTTTGGAATCTTTCTTCACTTTGGCGTAAAGCTTCTTGTGCTTGTTTGCGTTCGGTAACGTCCAAAACTACGCCATGCCATGCGATCGCACCATTACTACGTCGTTCTGGTTGCGAATTCGCTTGTAACCATTTAACTTTGCCAGAAGGAGTAATAATCCGCCATTCATGAGAAAAAAGTGCTAAATTTTCCTTACTCCTAGCCACTGCTTCAGTATAGCTAGCAATATCGTCAGGATGGAATTGGTCAAATATCAGCTGAGCATTTTCTAGAACTTGTGTCTCGGTGAGTTCGTGAATTGCTGCTACTGCTGAACTATGATATTCAAACCAGACACGCCCATCCAATTCTTGAACCAAAGTATAAATTGAACTGGGAGATAGATTGCTATAGTGACGTAGCCATTGTTCAGTTTTGGATAGTTGTTCTTCAGCTTGTTTGCGTTCGCAAAGCGCGGCTTGCCGTTCGGTAATGTCCAAAACTACACCATGCCATGCGATCGCACCATTACTACGTCGTTCTGGTTGACAATTGGCTTGCAACCATTTAATTTTGCCCGAAGGTGTAATAATCCGCCATTCATGACAGAAAAGTTCTAGATTTTGAGCACTCTTAATTACTGCATCATGATAGCCAGCACGATCGTCAGGATGGAATTGATCGAATATTACCTGAGCATTTTCTAGAACCTGTGCCTGGGTAACTTCATGAATTGCTTCTACTGCTGAACTAATATACTCAAACCAGAAACGCCCATCCAATTCTAGGACAATCGTATAAATTGTACTGGGAGATTGATTGCTATAATGATGTAGCCATTTTTCAGTTTTGGAAAGTTGTTTTTCAACCTGTTTCCGTTCGGTAATATCTAAGGAAACCGCTGTCACAATCCAACAATTTAACGTTTCATCCCATCGCGAAGTATTAGTTTGGGAAATCCAACGTAAACTGGCATTTTTATGATAAAGTCGATACTCGTAAGTTCCTGTTTGCTGGGCGAAAATATCGGCATATAATTGAGATACGATCGCTTCCCAATCTCCGGGAAAAATCCGAGAGTTCCAGAGGTTTTTGTCGGCTTGCAATTCGGCTGGTGTATAACCGGAAATAAATTCACAACCCGCAGAAATATAGTTAATTTCCCAATTGTTATCAGGAGATACTCGAAAACTACTAATTGCGGCGATCGCACTATTAAGAACATCATTAAGTTGTGCTTGCGAAGCTTGTAATGCTAGTTCTAACTGTTTGCGATCGGTAATATCTTTGCTAATCGTCAAAACTCGTTGTTGACCATCTAATTCCACTAGTTCGATCGACAAGAGCGAAGTTCCCAACTTACCAGACTTTGTGCGGTAACGAAATTCTATACCCTTAATTCGCCCAGATTTTTGGAACAGTTCCCAGATAATTATATGCTGTTGAGGATCGGCACAAAAATTTAATTCTTCTGTAGTTCTACCAACGATCTCTTCCCGGCTATACTCACTAATTTGCAAGAAACTATCATTCACTTCCAAATATTTTCCGCCATCTCCGAGTTGATTAATTGAAATTGGATCGGGACTAGCGCGAAACACTTTGGTAAATCTGGCTTCCGACTCTTGCAATGCGGTTTTGATCTGCTCAAAAGACTTTTGCAATTGTTCAGCAGTGCAGTTGAAAGATTGCGCCAGCACAGAAATTTCCTTAATTGCGCTATCTTCTTGTTCAACATTTTGCCAATTTCCTGCTGCCAATGCCTGACTCGATCGACTTAATCGCCGAATTGGTTTAGCAATATAATAAGCACTAATAATTCCCGCAGCAGTTGTGCCTAAAAAAGTTAATCCACACAGCCAAATTGTTCGCCAAAGATTTTCATTAATACTGCCCATAAAATCTGACTGTGGCACAATTATCACAATTAGCCAATCGAGTCCATAATTATCCTTATAGGGAGTGACTTGGACAAAGTGTTGTTGATTATTAATTACCAAATTTATTTGTTTGGTATCTCGTAAATTGTCAAAACTACCGAATTTATTAATTAACTTTCGGGCAATTTCCCTTGTCCGGGTATCTAGACTATTTACTGCTAGTAGTCTTTTTGGTTGTCCTTTTGTTTGCTTTACATAGATGTTTTCTAAACTAGAACTAGTAACTAAATTTCCCGAATGCTCAAGAATTAAGACCTGTCCCGATCGAGAAAAATTTTGTTTGTACAGAAAGCTACTAAGATCTGACAAGAAATAAATAGACCTAAAAACTCCTTGAAATTTTCCGGCATTATTATAGATGGGAGCCAATGCCTGTATTTGTAAAACGGGTATAATTCGATTGACAGAAATCGATGACCAAATTTGTTTTCTGCTAGCTTTTGCTTGACGATACCAAGGTAGCTGGCGAAAATCTAGATCGGTCTTTGAATAGATTAGTTTTGTTGTTTTACCTCGATCGTCAATCCGATAAAACTGGCGCTGACTCGGATTGAGTTTGTTGATTTTAATTATGTAATTTTTACCAAGAGTTAGATTCTTGCCAATTAACTTGCTACTATAATAACGCTCTTTTTCTGAAAAGATACGTCCGTAAGCGATCGCTTCGCCCTCTGCACTCCAAAAACCATTTGATGTAAGTGAGGGATTCAACTTCATCTGTTCCCACAAATGTTGTTGCAGTTGCTCAAAGTCGTTGATATTGAGACTTCCCTGCTTTACAGCCAGATGATTTATTGCCACAATTTGTTGAGAGGTTTGTAAATATCTGTCAAGGCGATCGCTAACTCGTTCCGATACCTGCGCCAACAATCTTTTTGCTAAATCCTCAACTGCCTCTTGCCCACTACGATAAGAGAAATAACCAACTAATCCCACTGCTCCCACAGTTTGTAGCACAAAAGGTACAACTAGCACCCAATGTAAGGGAACTTTAACCAAAGAACGGAGATACTGGGAGAAAATAAACGATCGCATATCTATATTTTTACAGAAGGCTCCAAGAAAGTTTTGAGTTTGTAGGGGCGGGTTTAGCAGAAAATTCTGTGAACACAACACAAGAGTTGACAACAAAACCCGCCCTGACAGAGTTTTAAGTTAATTAACTTCCCCTTGTCCCCTTGTCCCCTTGCCCCCTTGTCCCCTTGAAGTTACAAAGGATACAAACAATAAGTATTTCTTCCTCGGTTTTTGGCAGTATATAATGCTTCATCTGCGATCGCAATTAGGGAATCAAAGCTTTGATCTAGTCTAGGAATTTTCCCTGTAATGCCCATACTAATAGTCACATAGTCTTTGATCTTGGAACTTGCATGGGGAATCTGTAACTGAGTAATTTTTTGTTGAATCCGTTGAGCAACACGCAAGGCACCATCAAGGCTAGTTTTAGGTAGAATAACAGCAAATTCTTCGCCACCATAACGTGCAACTAAATCAGAGGATTTGATAGATTCTTGAATTGCTGTAGCTATTTGTTTTAAACAGATATCACCTGCTGGATGTCCATATAAATCGTTGTAATGTTTAAAATGGTCTACATCGCAAAGAATGAAGCATAAAGTTTCCTGTTCTTGGATTAGCTGTTGCCATTGTTGTTGCAAAAATTCTTCCAGAGCTCGACGATTGGGAATTTGAGTTAAGGGATCAATTCTAGCTTGTTGTTGCCAGATTGCTATTTGCTGTTGATGTAGACAATCTAGCTGTTGACGTAAACGCGATCGCTCAATGCGACTGATTACCCTAGTTACTAATTCTGGCCCAATGATTGGTTTGCTAATCATATCATCGGCTCCAGCTGCAAAAACCTGTTGGGTTGATTCGCGATCGGTGTGAGCACTTACTACTAAAATTGGTAAATCTCCATATTTAGGATCTTGGCGCACCACTTGACAAAGTTCAATCCCGTTAAAAGTTGGCATTTCTAAATCCAACAGCAACAAGTCAGGCTCAGTACTTTTGAGCACATCCCAAAATTGCTGCGGATTATCCAAACAAGTAACTTGCACTCCCCAAGGTTGCAGTACAGTAGTTAAAGTCTTCAGTATGAATGGATCGTCATCTACTGCCATTACTTTGGCATCTTTCTCTTGAATTGGCATTAGTAGCTGGGAAATTGCTTCTAATACTTGAGTCGGAGTAACTGGTTGTACAAGATACTTGTCGCTGCCTAGACGAGCAACTTGTACCCGACTGTCTAAGTTATCTTGTTTCCCCAAAGTAATGAAAGGAATAGAAGGAAATTCTTGTCTTAATTCCCATAGCAGCGACAGTTGTTCTGAGTTTAGTGGCGAGCAATTGAGTAGTAGTAAAATGGCGATCGGTGTAGCGTCAGCTATTTGTTCTAATACTGTAGATTTATCTGAAATTATCTGAATTTGCCATCCCCAAACCGAGGCTTCTGCAATTAAAGTTTCTGCAAACTCGGTTTTTTCTCCGATTGTTAGGACTTGCGGAGCTAAAGTTGATGGTCTATCTTCTAAAGATTGGGGTGAATTGTTTAATTCCTGCTTTAATTCCATTAACAGTTGAGAAAACAGAGAAACTTGTTGTTCCTCTAATGTTGTTGCTTTTAACAGTTGTTCGATCGCACTTGCTATTTGCGATCCTTTAGGATATCCAAAAGTTCCTAAACTTCCCGCCAATCGATGTGCTTCTTCCTTAGCTTGTTGCAGCTGCTCTGGATTTACATTCTGCGTTTCTTCAGGAACTACCTCTGCCAAAATTTTCAGCCGCTGTTCTAGAGTAGAGCGAAAGTGTTCAATAATTCGATTAATTGCTACTGATTCAGTTGGTAATTGATTGATTTGTGTTGTATTTATTTTGTCTTTCCTGCTTTTCTTTGGCTTTTCTGATTGAGAAGGCGGTGTTTTGACACGATATCCTAATCCATAGACTGTCTCAATAAAATCTTCTTTCATGCCTGCTGCTTTTAGTTGACGGCGTAAATCTTTAATCAAATTAGTAACTGCGTGTTCTGTTGGACAATTATCAATTTTCCACAAATGATCGATAATCGCATTGCGACTAAATATCCTTTGTGGATGGCGCAAAAATAGTTCCAAAAGGCTGTATTCTTTAGATCTGAGGTTAACAACTTCTTGCTGATATTTCACCCGCGCTAAAGCCGGATCTAAAGACAAATCCCCATAAGTTAAAATTGTTGCTTCGCACTTGGCACTTCCTCGCCTGATTAACGCTCGGATACGTGCTAAGAGTTGGGCTGGTTCGCAAGGCTTAGCAACGTAATCATCAGCACCAGCATCCAAACCGATCACAACATCATCATTGGAATCTTTTGCTGTCAACATTAAAATCGGCGTGCTACATCCAGAGGAACGCAACTGGCGACAGACGCTAATCCCATCTAATTTAGGAATTTGGACATCAAGAATTATCAAGTCATAATTACATACATTTGCCAATGCCAATGCTATTTGACCATCCGGTGCTACTTCCACAATGTAGCGATGAGTTTTCAGTGTTGCTGAGATCAGTTCGCCTGTAAACGGATCGTCCTCTACTAATAGAATCTTCATACTAGACAGGGGATTGTTTTTAAAATGTGAACCAGGAGGAAGATTTGCCTACTTTACGTCTTTTACTACTTTATAAGAAAGTGATATTATTTAACAAGCTACATCTTTTTCTTATAAGTTCTTTACTTTTAAGTTATATATTTAGCGAAGCTATAAGTATAACTTTTTTATGGAGTAGAAAAGTGATATTTGCCCATTTATTGGGGAATGTATCTGGAACAACAAATCTGAAAAAAAAGCCAGTGCGGTAATATAGCGATTCTCAATCTCATGAGGTGTAGTGTTTCTGTTTATAGGGAACAGCGCATAGGGAACAAGGAACAGGGTAGGGAACAAAAGTTACAACTTTGGTATACCTGACAAGGTAAGAGAAATGCTATATAAAGATTTTCTCACGTTTGTAAAAAAATTTGGTAGAATCACGGCTATAAAAATCATCAGCCATAATAAAACAGAATTTCAGTAGATGTACTTATTTGGTTGAGAGATACAGTTTTGCGAGTTATGAAAGTGGACAGCACTCTTCCTTCGCTAGCGATCGAGCATTTAACCCAAAACTCCCAGGTAGATTTATGCCAAACAGAATGGGAGATGCCTCGGCTATTGAATTCCAATATGTACTCAGAAACATCTGCCATCAGTAACAGCAAAACAGTAAGCATTCGGGCAATAGTCTCGGAGTATCATTTATATTTACAAGCACATCCCCTAACTAAACGAGAACTAGAAATTTTGCAGTTAGTAGTTCAAGGAAGCACTAATTCCGAAATCGCTGAAAAACTCTATCTGACCATAGGGACAGTAAAAACTCATTTGCGAAATATATTCAATAAGTTAAATGTAAACGATCGCACCCAAGCAGCAGTCCTAGCTCTACGTGCTGGTCTAGTAAATTAAAATATAATTCTTTCTAAGACCCTTATAATTTTCTTACTTTCTATTTATATAATACATCCCAAAATAAAGCACTTAAGTAAAAATAGCTGTCTCGTCAAGCCTGGAAAAATCAAGGAGATTTGTACTAATGAATTTAACAAAACGGTGTATCGCTGAGTTAATCGGTACATTTTGGCTGGTGTTGGGTGGTTGTGGTAGCGCAGTACTAGCCGCAACCTTCACCGCAGATGGGGCAAAAATTGGTGAAAATACTTTGTATCCTTTGGGGCTTGGGTTTGTTGGTGTTGCCCTTGCCTTTGGACTAACTGTGTTGACAATGGCTTATGCGATCGGTCATATTTCTGGCTGTCACCTAAACCCAGCAGTATCCTTTGGATTATGGGCAGGTAAGCGTTTTCCTGGTTCCGAACTTCTACCTTATATTGCTTCCCAAGTGATTGGCGCAACGATAGCCGCCGGACTACTTTATTTAATCGCTAGTGGGAAAGCAGGTTTTGTTGGCTTTACTGGTTCTAATCCCCTAGCTACCAACGGCTTTGGCGCACATTCACCAGGCGGATATAGTCTGTTAGCTGCTTTCATTACTGAAGTAGTAATGACCTTCATGTTTTTGATGATTATCATGGGTGCTACCGATCATCGCGCCCCCGCTGGTTTTGCTCCGATCGCCATTGGTTTAGGACTGACCTTAATCCACTTAATTAGCATTCCAGTTACTAATACTTCTGTCAACCCCGCTCGGAGTACTGGTGTTGCTATCTTTGCCGGACCAGAACTCTTGGCTCAAACTTGGTTATTCTGGGTTGCACCAATTTTAGGCGGAATATTAGCCGGATTTTTCTATTCGTCCTTCTTTAGTGAGCCTGCGATCGAAAGACAACGCATCAAAGAAACCGTTTAAGAAAGGCAGAAGTAGGGAGATGGGGAGGTGGGGAGATG
>NZ_JADEWG010000212.1 GCF_015207735.1 [Phormidium] sp. LEGE 05292 | reverse complement strand
GGGAGGAAGTGTAAGACCGAACTTTCGGCTGTTTCCAATGAACTGTCAACCCATCTAGAGTACGTTCAGTTAACGCTGTTCGACTGCTAGGGAATCACCGTCCTTCAGGTCGGTGAGGGTGTCAAAAGGAAACACTCGAACAAAACGACGATCGAGAATTGGTTCAATTCTGTTTAGACAAGCTAATAAGCGATCGAGGATATTTAGTAATTATTGTCCCTTTTGCTTATGGCGATCGTCCGGCTCATAATCTCTATGCCAGAGCTCAATGGCTACAAAACTTAGTTGAAAATTTGCTGGAAACTGTAAAGGCAAAAATCGTTTACGAGAATATTTCCCTACAAATTGGCTTAGAAGAAAAGGTTAGACAACAGAAAAAAACTCCTGATTGGTTTGTTGCCGATCGCACTGCTGACTATCCTAATAAGTACGCTGGAACTTATATGGCAACTTGGACTTTTATTGCTTCTCCTTCAGTAGGTTAAATAAACCGTTATTTTCTGTTAATCTCTAGATTCTCTCTCCCAGGTAGATGTAACAAACTGTAAAGATCGCCAAAATCAAGGTAATTATATGAGAAAGAACCAGATTCATGATGCAGAGCAAAGTCGTTACCTTCCCAAGTACTGAGGCTAAACGAAAGAATCAATTACAAACTACAGACTACGATCGCGCAGAGCAACTATTCATTCAACTTTTGGAAACAGAAGATTTAGATAAAAAGTTGGCTGCACAGTTAGTCAGCGCCAGTGAATTTGAAAAAGTGCTGAATACAGCAATTGAAATTGCTTACACAGAAGCATCTGGGGATGATTCTGCACACCGCTTTTTGCAGCGCATTCTGTATCGGATTAACCGATTAAAACTGTTTTGGTATGATGATTTGCGGCGCTATACTAATGAGCGATCGCTCTATTTAAGAAAAGTACGCGACCAAATAGAGGAAGCTTGGCAACAGTGGGAAGCAGCACAACTCGATGTAAAAGCTTATCAAGAAATAGAAGATATCACAGAGGCATTGCGCGATCGCTTTGCGGCTGATGTCGATCCCCCTATATCTGCCGATGGCTTATTTTATCGCGATCGCGTCACCGAAAAAGGTTATCGTCTTTTAGTTGCGATCGCCTCTCTAGATGGCTTAGTCGAAGCAAGTCAACTCTCCCGCACTCTCGGTGGTGTCGGTAATGAAGTCCATGCAGTGCTAACGCGGTTGCTGATTGAAGAATATGGCGGCGGTCGCTTTGCCCGCAAGCACTCTTCTCACTTTACAACTATGCTGGAAGAACTGGGAATGCAAACCGAACCAGAAGCCTACTTTGATTTAGTTCCTTGGCAACTTCTAGCAATAATCAATCATAGTTTCTTGTTAACTGAGCGCAAACGCTATTTCCTGCGCTATATTGGCGGACTGCTTTACGGAGAGCTTTCCGTACCCGCTGCCTTCAGACCCTATCAAGCGGCTGGTGAGCGACTAGGACTATCCGCTGCGGCAATGAGCTACTGGAATCTGCACATTAAGGTAGACGAACTGCACGGTCAGTGGATGTTGGACGATGTTGCCTTACCACTTGTCGCACAATATCCCGCTGATGCTTGGGAACTCCTTTTTGGTTACGATCAACAGCGATTTTTTAGCGATCGCGCTGGCACTGCCATAGCCCAAGCAGTACGCCAAGCCGAGCAATCATAACTATTGTAGGGTGCGTTACTAACGCACCATCTCAGCATATTGATTCTTACACTCAAATCTTGTATTTGCCCAACACCCGCCTGCGAATTGATTCGAGGCGGATATTGAGACAAATACAAGATGTAAGTGTTAACAATCAAACCAAATTACAAACTAGTCATTAACTTCACTAATTCAGTTGATACATCACCTGAAGAAGCTGACTCTTTTGTAAATAAAACACCCGCCAAAAGGTAGATATTTTTTGAATAAAAAGCCCGGTTATTTCTGCGTAATTCTTGAATTCTGTCTTTAACCTTTGGTTCAGAGCTATAATACCCAAATTGTAAAGGTGAAATGGCAAAATCAGAAACAACGTAATCATTTGCTAGTGCGTAGTTAATTAAATCTTGTGGATTTGAATAACTAGAAACTAAGACTAAGACATTGGGATAATTTAATGACAACAGCTTTTTAGTAACAGTAATTCCGTCGATTCCCCCATGTAATAGAGGTTGGTAAAGCTTATTATCTAATGCCGGAAGATAAGGGGGATTTGATACAAGATAGGTAGCATCAGGTTTCGCTGAATCAAATAAGCAACGATTGTGGATGATGTAGCGATCGCTCAATTGATACTCTTTAATTTTAGAATTTGCCACTTGACAAGCTAAACTATTAAGTTCAAATCCATGTACAATCCCGTCAAATTCGCTTCTCAGCAATGACTTAATCACCGGACTCCCATCCCCAGAGCCAAATTCTAATATGGATTCTGAATTAAAACAATTCTGAAAAACTAATGTTTCTAAGCAATGCGAATAAAAATT
This sequence comes from [Phormidium] sp. LEGE 05292, assembly GCF_015207735.1. Lineage (GTDB taxonomy): Bacteria > Cyanobacteriota > Cyanobacteriia > Cyanobacteriales > Aerosakkonemataceae > Floridanema. Next base: position 5,995 of record NZ_JADEWG010000212.1, on the reverse strand, counting down.
CGATTCTTCGGGACAAAAGAAAACATCTTTCAACGGCTGAGAAGTAGTCAGCATAAATCTCTTAAATAAGTAACTATACAAAACTTAATTTGTAAGTAATGTTACCAACATCTATCATTGGAACTATAAATGTATATTCGACCTTAGTTAGATGAAAATGAAGTAAGTTATTGGATAAGTTGATTCTGTTTTAATTTGTATGGCATAAATGAAAACATTGGTATTTAAGGTTAGTTTGGGTAATCCATCCTGATGAAAAATATGTTTTAGTTTATCATTCTTCAGAACCCGATCGCTTTCTTTGCCCTCAAGATCATTTAGATGGCGAAGAAGTAGTACCAGGTTTTTCAATGGCAGTATCAGAACTGTTTGAAGAATGGAATTTTTAGGAGTTTTGTTGAGGCAGTAACATGATTCGGCTTTACCTCGACACCAGCGTTTTCAATCGCCCTTTTGACGATCAATCCCAAGTTAAAATTTTTCTAGAAACTCAGGCGATGCTACTAATCTTGCAAATGATCGACAACAAACAAGTCGAGTTGGTTAGTTCAAATATTTTAGAGTATGAAAACAGCCGCAACTCCGATCCCGATCGCGCAAAAGCCGTCGAACTCTATCTTAGCCTTGCCAGCGATCGACAAATCACCAACGAATTAATTCGCCAACGCGCCAAAGAGTTAGAACAAAATGGGGTTAAAGCTATGGATGCTTTGCATATTGCCTGTGCCGAAGCAGCTAATAGCGATTATTTCCTAACCTGCGACAAACGTTTAATTAATAAATGTAAATCTCTGAGCCTTAAAGTGATGAATCCAGCAGATTTTATTTTGGAGATTGAAGATGAAAGTTAACCTGCCAACTGAAAAACAAGTCATTCAAGAAGCTCTGGAAATCTTGCTAACCCACATGGAACCCCTGAAACTCGCTCGTTTTATAGCTGCCTGTAACTTAGGAGAGGGAGATTATCTCAAAACCAAAGATCAACTATTTGCAGGCGAGACTGTCGATAGCTTGTACGAAAAAATCCAAGCTTTTGAGTCTGGAAAAAATGACCTAAAAAACATTTAAAGCGGGCGGCGGGAATCGAACCCGCATTATTAGCTTGGAAGGCTAAAGTTTTACCACTAAACTACGCCCGCATTGCGACTCACAACCGAAAAACTCAGTTTACTCATCGCTCTAGCTAGGATAACACAACTTTGGGCAACTACACAATTTATTTCACCTTTTTCCTTTACCCTTTTTTCCCTTCTGCTTTATCAACTACGAACGTTAATACTGTTTCATCCACACCTTTAAGTTGTAGGGGGCTACCCTTGGTAATTTCAGCTTCATCTAAATAGTCGGCGACTGCGGCGGAAACTAAGATGGTGTTAGGTTGGGCTAAAGCTTGCAGTCGGGAGGCGATGTTCACGGTGGGGCCGATCGCAGTATAATCGGCTCGTTCTTGACCACCAAACATTCCCACTACTGCGGTTCCTTGATGGATGCCACAGCGAAACTGAATTTCGGGAATACCTTGTTCTCGCCAACGTTGGTTAAGTTCATCTAAATAGTGGTGCATTTGTCTAGCGGTGGCGATCGCACGTTTTACCTGTTCATTTGGTGTCAACTCTTCCGGCGCACCATACATCGCCAAAACTGCATCACCCATAAACTTATCCACAGTACCACCGTTAGCGAATACTGCCCTAGTCATATAATCCAAATATTCATTCAGTAATTCAGCAACGCGCCGACTTCTTAACGTATTAGAAAGTTGAGTAAAACCAACAATATCGCTAAACAAAATTGTCACTAATTTTGGTTCGGGGCGCAAATCTAAAGACAGTTCTCCTGTCGCCGCTTTATTCACCAACGTTGGTGGCAAAAAGCGTTTTAACACTGATTCTGTGAGATATTTATTTAACTCTTGCAACTTTTGTTCATTGACTTTTAGTGCTAATAAATTTCGCACTGCGGCTAAAAGTTCGCGATCGTTAAAAGGTTTAGCTAAATAAATATCCGCCCCTTGTTCTGTTCCCTCAATTCTAGTATCTTCATCAACTTTTGCGGTTAACAAAATAATTGGTGTTGCTTTTATTTCTGGCAAATCTCGAATCCGCCGAATCATATCTAAACCAGAGAGAATCGGCATCATTAAATCTGTCACAATTAAATCGGGATGACTTTCTGTGGTGATGCTTAAACCTTCTGCACCATGTCTAGCTGTTAACACTTGAAAACCAGAAGCACGCAACACTCCAGAAACATAAACCCGTAAATCAGGATTATCATCTACTACCAAAATTGTCGGGGCATGAGAAGTAGGAGAAATTTCTCCTATTACCTGTTCTGTGTTATTTTCCGATGCTTCTAAAACCTCTAAATCTGCTAATTCTACAGCAGCACGACTAGCTTGAACTTGAGTTGGTACTTCTAATACTTGATCTAAAGGTAAATGCGCCGTTCCTGTTTGTAACCAAACTGTAAAGGTGCTGCCTGCGCCATAAATTGATTCGACAGAAATTTGTCCGCCGTGAAGTTCTACTAACTCTTTAACTAAAGCTAAACCTAAACCGCTACCTTCATAAGAACGATTAACGGAACCTTCAGCTTGGCGAAAACGTTGAAATAAATGGGGAATTTGTTCTGTACGAATGCCAATCCCCGTATCTTTAACTTGTAGGCGAACATGATCTCCAGCAGGTTCTACTTTAATGGCGATCGCACCACCATTATCAGTAAACTTCATCGCATTAGATAACAAATTATAAACTACCTTATCAAATCTTTCTGGGTCTAAATAAACTTTGGGACAGGAATGAAACTCTGTCACCAAACGCAAACCTTTTTTATCACAATAAGGACGGAAAGATTCGACAATTTGACCTACCATCATCACCACATCACAGGGGCGAAAACTCGCCTGCATTCTTCCAGCATCAATTCTTTGAATATCCAATAATTGATTAACTAATCGCAGTAAACGGCGGGTATTTCGTAAAGCAATTACTGCTTGTTGGTGTGGGAGGTCACTTTTTTGGGCTACCGTTGATTCTAACGGCCCCATCATTAGAGTTAAGGGAGTGCGAAATTCATGGGAAATATTTTGGAAAAACTCCGTTTTTTGACGGTCTAATTCTAATAATCTTTCTGCTTGTTGCCGAGTTTTTTGATATAAACGAGAATGTTGAACTGCGATCGCCGCTTGTGCTGCCACAGCTAAGGCTAAATCAATTTCTAGTTGTTGCCATTTTCTGGCAGCAGTTGCTTCCCGGAGAGTAATACTACCAATTAATTGCCCATCACAAATCAAAGGTACCATCATTAAAGCTCTTGCCGAAGTCCGCAAAGGCAAATCAAACCCCTGCATTTCCGGCAGCGATTCTAAATCATTAATTACTACAGGTTGTTGAGTTTCAATTAATTTTTGTAATACTGGATTGGCGGCAATTGGTACTAAAGATTGTGGTAATTGAGATGAAGGTATAACTGTTGATTTTGAGTTGTTATTAATGGAGAATCTGTGACTGGCAACTGGCGAATGGGAAGTTGTTAATTCCCCTGTTCCTTCCCGATTTTCGATTGCCTTGATTTGCTTTTTGTTGTGGTTATTTTCTAATTCGCCAAATTCTACATCGAACACTTGTAAACCAAATTCATGAGCATCATATAATCCTACACATTGGACATATTCATCCTCTGGTGTCCACAAAGAAAGAGCGCAACCATCAACATTCAAAGCTTCCCCAAGTTGTTTAGTAATGGCGGCAAAAATATCTTTCGGATCGAGACTATAACGAATCGCATTAGTAATAGTATTAACTAAAGCTTCTCGTTTAGCCATTGCCATCGATCTTTCATAAGCGAGTGCTTGAGCGATCGCCAAAGCCGCTTGATCTGCCACCATAAAAACTAGTTGTACCTCATCATCTTGCCAATGACGAGTTTCTGTACACTGATGCAGCGCCAAAACAGCAGTTAATTCCAATTGACAAATTAAAGGTACTACCAAAGAAGAACGAATTCCCGCCTGGGCAAAAGCTGCCGATCTTTGCTGTTTTTCTGGACTATCGCCTTGAATTTGCTCATCTGTTGCTACATCCTCAATAACGTGGACATCAAAAGTTTCCCAGACTGTTTGAGTCAAACTATCATCATCTGAAGCCTTACTGGGTAATGCGTCGTTAGTAGCTGCTGATTTTTCTCCAGCGCCTCGCTTGCGATAGACAAAACATTCATCTGCGATCGCATTATCATGACAAGGACGAATAATGCAGATATCTGCCTCCAACATATGTCCAACTGTGTTCACAATTGTTTGGAGGATTTGCCGATGATCGCTACGGGAGCGGATAGTATTAGTAACAGTATTGAGTAAAGACTCTTGGCGCAGAGTACGACACAATTCTTGAGTTCGTGCCCTCAATACATTATGGGTATCCAAAGCTTGTCGCACGACTAGTTGCAGCGATTCTGATTCCCAAGGTTTAGTGACATACTTAAAAACCTTACCGCTATTAATAGCTTCTACCAAGTCTTCGACATCAGTATAACCAGTCAAAATAATACGGATTGTATCTGGGTACTGAGTAGCTGTTAAACTCAAAAACTCAGTACCACTCATTCCCGGCATCCTTTGATCGGAAATAATTACTGCCACATCTCCTTCTTTGGCTAAAATTTCCAAAGCCGCTGTTCCTGATGTTGCCCTGAGTACTTTGTATTCGCGATAGAAGGTGCGATACAGCAGGTCGAGATTATCTGGTTCATCATCAACAACCAGAAGTTTGGGTTTATTAGTGTTTTGGGACTTCATATAATACTCTCCTGCCTAAGCAAGTCATCCCAGAAGGAAACGGTTTCATGACAGCGTGCATTAGCTGGTAACAATTTTTAAAAGTAGCAAATACCAAATCTGTTTCATTTTCCCCAATTAGCTCCTATTCACTGCTCACCACCCACTACTTTGCTGAATCAGGTATCCTGACTCAGGTATGGAATGTCAAGGGAATTTCCTGACACCGGAAGCCTGAGACGGGAAACCTGTTCACTAACTATTACTCAAATATAAGGAGAAAACACATTAACACTGACAAGCGTTAGGCTATTTTAAAGAAATACTAAGTTTAGCATTGCCGATTGCAACTTAACTAGGCAGATAACCTGTATCCTAGTTAGACAATTCTATACTTACTTTAACTGATACACCCTTTGTATCATCCTAATCCAGTTGACGCTGACAATCACTACTCGTAGTTATACAACTAATGATTGTTGCCAATTGAACTAAAGCATAACTTTAAATGTCAAACAGTAAACCCTTGTGAAGCTCTTGTTCTGGTTCCTAAAAAACTTCCAGCAAGAACCGGAGGTAAATTTGTCTGGTTCTTTTCCTATACAAATCCGAGCGGCTAAACCCGAAGATATCAGTTATGTAGCGGAAATTCTGGCTAATAGCTTTCACTCTCGCGGTGGTATTGCTGGTTGGTTTTATCCCCTGTTTCGCTTGGGGATATATGAAGATTTGCGCCATCGGTTGCAGTCTAGTTCGCCGCGTTATGTTTGTCTGGTGGGGATTTACAAAGATTCTCGACTAGGCGATCGTCAAGATCAACTCTGGGTCGATCTTGAGGTAAGGGGGAAAACTGTAGCTGCCGAAGAGAGCGATTGTGTGGTGGGAACGGTGGAAATGGCGCTGCGATCGACTAATCCTTGGCAGTTTTATAGTTCCGCTGGCTACCCCTATTTGTCTAATTTGGCAGTCCAGTCTGAATATCGTCGTCGGGGGGTAGCTCGGCAATTATTACTGGCTTGCGAGCAAATTGCTTTAAATTGGGGTTATCAAGACCTCTATTTGCACGTACTAGAAAACAACCACAAGGCAAGAGGGCTTTATAGTCAGTTGGGCTATCGGTTATACCAAGTTGATTCTAATTGGGCTTGTTTGTTTTTGGGAAAACCCCGACAATTGCTGTTACATAAGCGATTGACTGGTGCAGGGGGGCAGAGG
>NZ_JADEWG010000211.1 GCF_015207735.1 [Phormidium] sp. LEGE 05292 | reverse complement strand
CCCATCCCCCCATTTCCTGTGCTCCCCTGCTCCCCTGCTCTCCTAAGCTAAGGCAGCAACAGAAACTTTGGCGGCTATTTGTCCGGCTATTTGCTTTAGGGCTTTGGCAGAGGCGGAATCTGGGTCAGCAGCCACAATAGGTATACCGCGATCGCCACTTTCACGCAAGGCTATTTCTAAAGGTATACAACCAAGTAAGGGTACACCTAATTCTGTTGCGGTTTTCTCGCCACCACCAGAGCCAAAAATGTCATATTGGCGTTCGCGCAGCGTGCCGTTAGGCGTATCGGGTAAATCAGGCGGAATAAAATAACTCATATTTTCCACAATGCCCAAAACTGGCACTCCCATCTGCTGGAACATCTTTAACCCTTTCCGAGAGTCCAACAAAGCTACATTTTGCGGAGTAGTGACAATGACAGCACCCGCCATTGGCACTGCTTGGACTAAAGTTAACTGAGCATCCCCTGTTCCGGGAGGCATATCCACAATTAAATAATCCAGTTCGCCCCATTCCACTTGGTAAAGAAACTGTCGGATAATGCCATTCAGCATTGGGCCACGCCAAATCACAGGCTGGTCTTTATCAATTAAAAAGCCCATTGAAACCATCTTTACGCCGTGATTAAAAGCTGGTTCCAAAATTTCCCCTTGTGGAGTTTGCCGTACTACTACCTTCGCCTCGGAAAGTCCCAGCATGGTGGGGACATTCGGGCCATAAATATCGGCATCAATCATCCCCACTTTCGCGCCAGTTTGCGCTAAAGCTACGGCGACATTTACGGCAACAGTGCTTTTGCCTACGCCACCTTTACCACTGGAAACGGCTAATATATTTTTTACTCCAGCGATGCCAGTGCGGTCAGGTAAAGATTTTTGCTGAGGTGTTTCTGCGGTGACTTCAACTTTGACATCTGTCACCCCAGGTAATTTTTTCACTGCCTTTTGGCAATCTTCAACTATAAACTCGCGCAAAGGACAGGCAGGTGTCGTCAACACAAGAGTAAAACTGACATTGCCAGCATCAACCTTGACATTGCGAATCATATTTAATTCCACCAGACTTTTGCGGAGTTCCGGGTCTTGGACTGGTCGCAACACTTCTAAAATTGTGCTGACATCGAGAACTTCTGACATTAGTGTTCTCCCCTTGTTTTTAGGGGTGATTTGAGGTTATTTCGTTATAAAATCTTAACACTAGTGCAGTATCGCAGAAATGATTGAGCAGCTGAAAATAGCTAAATGTAGGGGCGGGTTTAGAAGAAAATTTTGTCATCATAACAGAAGAATTAACAACTCTCACCCGCTTCTACAAAGCCTTCTTCCTTTCTGCCTTGGAGTCCTTTGCCTTGGAGCCTTTTTGCTGCGATCGCTACCCTCCAACCGGAAGTCTAATTGTAAACTCTGTTCCCTTTCCTAGTTCCGAGCAATAAGTTAACGAACCTTGATGTTTTTCATAGATAATTTGTTGGCAGATAGATAAGCCTAATCCAGTTCCTTTACCGCATGGTTTAGTGGTAAACATTGGTTGAAATAATTGTTGTTTGACTTCTTCTGTCATCCCCAGTCCGTTGTCAGAAATCCGAATTTCAACCCAGCCTTTTTCTACTACTTCCGTCCGAATTTTTATGGTTGGTTGTTGAATTATTTGGCCTTGATGGGTTAATTCGTCTATGGCATCAATAGCGTTAGCCAACAAATTCATAAATACTTGGTTTAATGGCCCTGGATAGCAATGCACTTGGGGGATATTTTCATATTCTTTAATAATTGCGATCGCCGGATGACCGCTACAGGCTTTCAGCCGATGGCGCAAAATCAAAAGCGTACTATCTAATCCTTCATGAATATTAAAAGGAATTTTATTAGAACTATCAGCGCGGGAAAAAGTTTTGAGCGCAACAATTAGTTGATTAATCCGATCTATGCCTACGTGCATTGATGAAATCAACTGAGGCAGATCTTCCATCAAATATTGCAAGTCGAGCGATTCTGTTTCGGCTTTAATTTGAGTAACTGGTTCGGGATAGTGTTGCTGATATAACTGCAAAAGATGCAGCATCACCTCAATGTAATCTCGCGCATGAGTTAAATTACCAGCTACGAAATTAACTGGATTATTAATTTCATGCGCCACCCCCGCTACCAACTGTCCCAGAGCTGACATCTTTTCTTTTTGAATCAACTGAGTTTGTACTTGTTGTAGTTGATATTGGGTTTGTTTGATCTGGCGAACGGTTTCTAAAGTGCGATTAATAGTAAGTTCTAAATCGTCAAAGTTAATCGGTTTCATCAAGAAATCAAACGCATCATTATTCATAGCTTTCCTGATGTTTTCCATATCACTGTAAGCAGTAACGACTACTGCTTTCACATTTAGTTCAAGTTCTTTCAATTTTTCTAATAAGGTCAAACCATCCATTTCTGGCATATTAATATCGGTCAGCACCATATCGATTTGACCATCTTCTTTTAATTTATCTAACGCCTCTAATCCGTTGTGTGCAAAAACAAACTCTAGCTCTTTAGCTCTGATTTTTTTTCTAAATTGCTGACAAATTAAACGTTCAATTGGTAGCTCATCATCTACAACCAGTATTTTAGCAGTCATAATTATACTTCCTTGATATTTTCAAAAATGATTGTTTTTCTAAATTTTGTTAAATTTAGGCAAAGTAATAATAAATTCGGCAAATTTATCTAGCTCAGATTCGACTCTAATTTGGCCTTTATGTTGCCCAACAATTATGTCATAAGTTAAAGATAAACCTAAACCTGTTCCTTCGCCAGTTGGTTTGGTTGTAAAAAATGGATTGAAAATTTTCTCTCGAATATCTTCAGGTATTCCTTTTCCATTATCACGAATTATGATTTCTACATTTTCATTACGATTAAAGGTTTTTACAATTAGCATAGGTGTAAAATCTTCCTGATTTTCCTTCTTTTTATTGGCGGCTGCATAACAAGCATTATTGATGATATTAACCAAGGCACGACTAATATCTTGAGGGATTATTTGTATAGGTTCGATCGAACTGTCGTAACTGGCATCAATAGTGATGTTAAAGGTAAAATCTTTAGCTCGCTTACCGTGATAAACTAGCTTGACTGCTTCCGCCAAAACAGCATTAATATCTGTCAATTGCCCTTTTCCACTATCGGAACGAGCGTGCATTAACATTCCTTCTATAATGCTCTGAGCTTTTTGTCCCTGCTGACTAATTTCCGTCATATTGTCTCGCAGATCGGTTAAAATTTCTTTGATTAAATCAACTGATTCTGGGTTAAAGTTTTCTATTTGAGTTTCCATTTCTTCTTCTAGTTCATCTGCCAAATTTACTGATACAGAAGCAAAGTTATTGACGAAGTTAAGAGGATTTCTAATTTCATGAGCAATGCCAGCGGTTAATAAACCGAGAGAAGCTAGTTTTTCTTGAGCTACAATTTGTTTTTGAGCCGTTTGTAATTGTTCTAAAGTTTGCGCTAAGCGATCGTTCTTTTCTTGAAGTTCTTGAGTTCTCTCTTCCACTTTAATTTCCAAAGTACGAGAATAATCCTCTAATTTTTCGTACAATAGAGCATTAACTAAAGCAGTAGCAGCTTGAGAACACAGAATTTTTAATACTTCTATTCTTTCGTTAGTAAAAGCACCCGTTGTTAAATTATTTTCTAAGTATAGAATGCCAATTAATTGCCCTTGATTGACGATCGGTGCAGCTAAAATAGATTTAGGTTTTTGCCATTGAATATAAGAATCAAGGGCAAAAGTTGAATCGTTAATTGCATCGGGAATAACTACATCTTTTTGAGTTCTTGCCACATAATTAACTACTGACAAAGCTAGGTCGCTAGTATTTTCAATTGGTATAGAATTCGGAACGATTATTTGTTCCATAATTTTGGCTGCTTCTAAAACCATTTTTCCATCTCGATTGAGAATCAAAAAACCTTTTTGTGCGCCTGCATTTTCGATCATCATTGTCATCAATTTGTTCAGCAGTTCTTCCAAGAAAATTTCACTAGAAATTGTCTGGGAAGCTTTCATAACGGTTGCTAAATCTAGGATAACCCCAGGATTAGAACTACTAGAGGTTGAAGTTGTTATTGTGAACTTAGCTTGAGCAGAAAGAGAATTTTTATTTACACTAATTTCTTGCGGTTGCACCAGTAATTGAGGGTATTTTCTTTCTAAATCTTCCACCTTACCTAAAGCTCCCCAAAGCTGATAATTGTAAGAAGCTTTTTTCAAATACAATTGTGCAAATTCTGTCTTTCCTTTGCTTAACCAGAATTTTGCAGCAAGCTCATTAGCTAGTGCTACATTTTGGATAAATTCATGTTCTCCAGCCGAAGCGATCGCGCGATCGTACAATTCCATTGCCTCTAAATCTCTGCCAGAAATGCGAGCAATTTCTGCTTCAACTAACAAATATTTATGTAAGAAGTTTTCCGCACAATTATCCGCCCAAATTTTCATTTGTTTTTGATTGCTGACTAAGATTTCCTTGTATTGTTTTTGGATTTTCTTAGAAGCCGATGGATATAGTGCTGTCAAAATTAGCGAATAGTAAAAGGTATGATGGGAGCTAGAAATATGTCCCATGATAAAATCGATCAGTTCTAAAGCTGATAAAGCCCATTGCAATGCGCGATCGTAATCTTGATAGAGGTAAAGAACTTGCGCTTTCAATACGTGATATTCACAAATTGCTGCCATGCTTTTATGCTGTTGGAAGCTCTCGAAATACTCCTTTTCAACAATTTCGTCCTCTTTCCCAATTAACTTCAATATTGCCAGTTTATTAGCCAGGATGATATCACTCGACCATTGGTTTTTTGTTTTGTTGCAAAACCATAAAAAGTCTTCAAATTCTTCTAAAATCCGGTCTAAATTAATTCCTTGATAAAACAAAGTGATCGCTTGAAACATTCGGTTATAGCCCGACCACTGCAAGTTTCCCGATTCAACTCCTATTTTGAATCCTTCATCATTAATTGAATTGCTAGATTTGATATGTTTAATCCAACAATTTAAATAATTACTAAATATCACGCTGTCTTGGCAATTTTGAGACCAATTATTAAAGTTTTCACTTAAAGCCAAAGATAACTTCCCAAACTCGTAACCAGCTTGATATTCACCTAATATCGCACTCAATAAAATTCCATAACAAGAGTAACAGTAAGAACCTCCTGCGACAAAACCATACTCCAGTGAAAGATTGATGGCTTTAACAACAGTCCATTTCCAGATATCTTGATGTGAAAAGAATGTTAATGGCCCCATATTGCTGAGCAATTTCATTGCCATTTTTTTATCGATATCTTTCATCTTCTCTTCATGAATTAAAGCGGTAATCTCTCGATTACTTAAATTGGCTCTTGCTGCCGCAAGTTCTCGATCGACTGCGGTTAACCAATCTGTTTCAGGCAAGTCAAATCCCAGCCATCTGAGTGCTGTTAATCCTGCTTGAATTGCTTCTTCATATTTCATTAAAAGCGTATATTGTACGATCAGCATATTGTAGAGTTCTGCTTTCTCTAGGGCTGATTCCACTCGATTGACTGCTATTTCAATTAAGGCTTGTGATTCTTCAAAATTGGCAGTTAAATACTCTAATTCAGCCAATTCTTTATATAAGGCAAATGCTTCGTTGTAATTGGTTTGCCAAATCTCAGTAGATAAATTTTCTAAAGTAGTTCGCAAATAGTTTTTAGCTGCTACATAAGCTAGAGAGTCTTTAGCTTTTCTAGCTGCTAATAAATTTAAATTAGCTAATTCAATTTTTTCGGAATCATTGACTAAAAGTTCCCAACCAATGTTTAAATGATCTACCAATTCAAAAATTCTTTCCGATCGTTGTTCCAGAGAAATGTTTGCTAATAATAGTTGCCCAATTTGCAGGTGAACTTCACGCTGACGTTGGCGATCGATCAAAGCATAAGCTGACTGTTGTACTCGATCGTGCAAAAAAGCATAAGTAAGAATTACCAAATGAGACTTAATTACTTCCTCGTCTGTAATTTCTAAATCAGAAGTGGCAAAAATTAACCCCTCTTCAATGGCAGGTAAAAGACCGCGAAATACTTCTACTGCTTCCGTTTCGGAAATAATTGCTAGCGTCCGTAAATCGAAGCTATTACCCACACAAGCTGCTAGCTGAAGTAGTTGTTGAGTTAATTCTGGCAGCTTTTTCAGCTTGCCAATCATTAACTCAACGACATTTTCTGTAATACCCATTGCTTCAATTTGGTCGATATCCCAGTGCCATTTTCCTTGAATAGCTGCCGATGAAATTACCTTTTGGTTTTCAAAACTGAGTAAATTTTCTTGATAAAGAGTCTTCAAAAATTGATTGATAAAAAATGGGTTTCCTTCGGTTTTCCGCATCACTAATGCTGCTAGAGTTTCGACAGATTTTAGATCGCTATGCAGCGTTTCTGCAATTAAGAGTGTGATATGTTCAAGTTCTAAAGGTAGCAAAGTAATTTCATGCAGAATCGCACCTTTTTTAGCTAGATTGTCTAGCGCAGTTACTAACGGATGAGTAGGATGAACTTCATTATCTCGATAAGCGCCAATTAAGAATAAATAACGCATATCTTCATCCGTCATCATAATCTCAATTAAGTTCAAAGTTGCCGAATCTGCCCATTGTAAATCATCTAGAAAAATGACTAACGGGTGATCGCGGTGACAAAATACCCGAATAAAGTTTTGAAATACTAAGTTAAAGCGATTTTGTGATTCCGCAGGCCCTAATTCTTGGACTGGTGGCTGTGACCCAATAATTAATTCGACTTCGGGAACAACTTCTATAATGATTTGTCCATTTGTACCTAGCGCGATCGACAGTTTCTCTTGCCAATCTTTTAATTGTTCCTCGCTTTCTGTGAGAATTTGACGCACTAAAGACTGCAAGCCATTGACGATCGCAGAATAAGGAACATTGCGCTGAAACTGGTCAAACTTCCCAGCAACAAAATACCCTTTTTGCCGCGTAATTGGTTTATAAATCTCTTGGACTAAGGCAGATTTACCAATCCCTGAGTAGCCAGAAACTAACATCATTTCAGCTGTTCCTTGACTGACGCGATCGAACGCAGTTAACAAAGTTTCCACTTCCTGTTTCCGACCATAAAGTTTCTGCGGTATTTGAAATTTATCGGAAATATCTTGTTGACCTAAACTAAATTGAATAATTTCACCTTTAGCGTGTAACTGAGCCAAACATCCTTCTAAATCTGCTTCAATTCCCCAAGCACTTTGGTATCTTTCTTCCGCAGTTTTGGCTAATAGTTTGATTACTATGTCTGAAATAGCTACCGGAATTTCAGAATTAATTTTATCAGGAGGTATTGGTTCTTTGGCAATATGGCAATGAACTAACTCCATTGCATCAGTAGTCTGAAAGGGTAATTGATTAGTTAGCAATTCATAAAAAGTCACACCCAAAGAATAAAAGTCAGTCCGGTAATCCATTGCTCGGTTCATTCTCCCTGTTTGTTCTGGCGACATATAAGGGAGCGTTCCTTCTAAAACGTTTGGATTCTTGATTGTAGGATTTTCACGGGATAAAACTGTAGCAATTCCAAAATCAATAATTTTAAGTTCCTGAGTCTGAATATTGAAAACAATATTAGAAGGATTCAGGTCTTTATGAATGACATTGGCAAGATGAATTTTACCCAATATCTGCGTAATCTTAATAGCTATTTTTAAAAAATTATTTAAATCTAATTTTTGACTTTTGATAATTGTTTTTAGCGACTCTGCTCCTAAATCTTCCAACACCATTACTAAACTAGCTTGATATTTCTCTAAGCTATAAACTTTAATTACTCCACTTATATTCAAGTTGTGAGTAATTTCGTATTCTTGTTTGTAACGAATCAGAGAAGTTAGTGGCGGATATTCTTGTTTGAGTACTTTAAGGATTACGGGTCGATCGTCTACTTCTCGGATTCCTCGGTAAACCAGCGAATTAGAGCTTTCATAAATTTTATGCAGCAAATTATAACCAACGATGTTCATAATACTTGAAACAACAATATTCATTAAGTTGATATATTTACCTTAGTATTAGTTACAATAAAAATAACAAATAAGTAATAAAATTTAAGGGTTTATTAAAAATTTTTAATATTGAACTATTGAGTAACTCAACTGTTTTATTAAGCTAGTATTTTAGATAAAAAATTAAATTTGTCATCCGTGCAAATACTTGTTTTCCTTATTTGATACCACATTTCACACACTCAATTTTGACAGATGCAATAGCCCAAAGCGTAGAAGTCAAAGAGTTGAAAATTTTAAGTATAAATGCTGCAAATTTAATTTAAATAAAGAGAATAAATTTTATATTGATGTAGATATTTAAAGTAATTTTTATAATTGACCAAAATTAATGGGATGCAAGCCCCGACCCTTTAGGGCGGCTTTGCTCTTTGATATATTGCTTCAAAACTTCAAGTGGTGCACCACCTACAGACACAGCAAAATAGCTAGGACTCCAGAGAGCT
>NZ_JADEWG010000210.1 GCF_015207735.1 [Phormidium] sp. LEGE 05292 | reverse complement strand
GACAAGGGGACAAGGGGAAAATTTAATTCTCCCCTGCTCCCCTGCTCCTCTGCTCCTCTGCTCCTCTGCTCCCCTGCTCCTCTGCTCCTCTGCTCCTGTGCTCCTGTGCCCCTGTGCCCCCTAAACAGCGGTAGCTTGGCGATTTTCGCGCATTGATTGGACGAACTGTTCAAACAGGTAGTCAGCGTCATGGGGGCCGGGGCTGGCTTCTGGGTGATATTGTACAGAGAACATTGGTAGAGATTTGTGGCGTAAGCCTGCGACGGTGCGATCGTTTAAATTAAGATGAGTAATTTCCACATCGGCATCGGGAATTGTATCTGGATCGATCGCAAAACTATGATTTTGGCTAGTAATCTCAATTTTTCCCGTCAAACCCGCAGGTTGATTTAAGCCACGATGACCAAATTTTAGTTTATAAGTATCACCACCCAAAGAAAGACCTAAAATTTGGTGTCCCATACAAATACCAAACACAGGTTTTTCCGCTTTCAGTAAAGCCTTTGTAGTTTCAATTCCTTCTATATTTGCCGCTGGATCGCCAGGGCCATTAGAAAGGAAAATCCCATCTGGATTATATTTTAAAATCTCTTCTGCTGGTGTATCTGCCGGAACCACAATTACCCGACAACCATAACTAGCTAAACGGCGGAGAATATTCTTTTTCACGCCGAAATCTAGCGCCACAACTGTAAAAGATTCATCAGTTTTTTCTACTAGTTTAAACTCCCAAACTGGGTTAGTAGGTTCAGACCATTCATAAATCTGACGAGTGGTAACATTTTTAACTAAATTTAATCCAGCCATACTCGGAGCAGCTTTTACTTTAGCAAGTAACTCAGATGGATCGAGAATTTCAGTAGAAATTCCCCCATTCATTGCCCCAAATTCCCGAATTTTCCGAGTTAAGGCACGGGTATCAATCCCATAAATTGCCGGAATATTGTGTTGTTTCAAATAATCAGGTAAAGATTGAGTAGAACGCCAATTGCTGGGACGGGCGCAGATGTTACGGGCAATAGCACCTCGGACTTGGGGATGTTCTGATTCTTCGTCTTCGGGATTAATACCTGTGTTGCCTAGTTCGGGATAAGTAAAAAGCACAATTTGACCGCAGTAACTAGGGTCAGTTAATACTTCTTGATATCCAGTGATGCCAGTGTTAAACACTACTTCTCCAATAGTTGTTCCTGGCGCACCGAATGACCAACCCCGAAAAGTTGTGCCATCTACTAAAACAAGCAGTGCTGGTTGAGCATCTAAAAGTGGCATAGTTTTCTGTCTTTTATTCGTAGCGATGTCAATATTACACGACCTTTGATAGTTGTAAAGTTTTTCTTCCGATTAATGTTGGGATTTGATTACATTCTCTTTTTTATGTATAAAAGTTTAAATTTCGATTTTTTTGGCTTTGGGCAAGGTTAGATTAGGTGCAGAGGAGAGTTTAGCTAAGAATTTGTTAAGCAAAATATCAACAAAAGTTCTTTATGGAAAAAGTTGCTCGCGATCATAGTTTATTAATCTTACTTTCGGGAATGATAGCAGTGGTGAGTATGGCTTGTAGTAGTGATAATGCTACTCAAAGTCCGAATGTTAAAGTTGAGTCGAAAGTAAATGCTTTGGTGGCGAAACCGAAAACTGTAGTGCTGGAGCAGAAGCAGGAGCAAGTAGCGGTGGGGGATAGTTATGAAGAAGCGATCGCCAAAGCTGCCCGTGCTAAAAGTATAGGAGAATCTGCCCAATCCCGCGATGATTGGAAATTAGTCAACACCCAATGGCAAAAAGTGATGCAACTGCTTAAAGCAGTACCAGCTTCTAGCCCCAATTATGCCAACGCTAAAGCCAAACTCAAAGAATATCAAGAGCAAGCTGATTACGCAGCTAAACAAGCAGACCCTAAAATTAAACCAGTTTCTCTAGCAAGTAAATGTACTACGAAAGTTAGCACTAGTGAGCCGTCTGGTACAGTAATTCGCGTACCAATTAAACGGCGAGAATTTGGCACTTTGGTAATTGATGTCACCCTGACTAACACAAATATTAAGCAGACTTTTGAGATGATGTTGGATACAGGGGCTAGTGGTACAGCAATTACTCAAGAGATGGCAGCAAGATTGAACGTAGAAACTGTTGCAGTAGCAAAGGTAAATACTGCTGCTGGTGGTGCTTTAATTGGTGTCGGTTGTCTGGATGCTGTACAAGTAGCTGGTGCTTCGCTGAAAAATGTCCCTGTAGGGATTCCACCCGGATTGAGCATTGGGCTACTGGGGCAAGACTTTTTCTCCCGCTATGATATGACCATCAAAAATAATTTTGTCGAATTCCGCGTGCGGTGACAAGGGGACAAGGGGGCTGGGAGGGTTTTGAGTTTTGTTAGCGTAGCGGTGCGTAGCACGTTTTGAGTTTTGAGTTAGGGAGAAAGTTTGGGAAGTTTTGAGTTTTGAATCCTACTTCCTCTGCTCCTCTGCTCCTCTGCTCCTCTGCTCCTCTGCCTTCTTAGGGCTACCGAAGTCGCAGAAGGTCACAACAGCCATAAAATTAATAAGGGCAAGCAAATTAATTGTGTAAAATCTGGCTAATTCATGACTTCCCAATCATTTCTTATTGTTGATGACCAACCCATTTTTTTGGAACAAGCTTTGCGATATCTGCAAAGTTGTGGCAAACTTGGGATTTTTATCGGGGATATTCTGCGACAACACATTATTGAGCAAGAACAACTAAAGCAGGGCGATCCTCAAATTGAAAATGCACTTGTGGAACAGGCAATAATTGATTTTCGGATTCAAAGTCAGTTGACTGATCCTAAGCGTTTCCAAGAATGGCTAACTAGTAAGGGTATAGATTACCCAACTTTTCACAATCAGTTTGCTTTTAATTTTAAGCTAGACAAACTGAAGGCTCAAGTAACTTCAGCGCATTTGCAAAATTATTATAACGATCGCAAAATTTTTCTAGACCGTGTGGTTTTGTCGCGCATTATTGTCGATAATCCAGAGGTGGCAGAAGAACTGCGCGAGCAAATTGAGACTGGTGATACTTTTGAACAAGTGGCGCGAGAGCATTCTTTGACTGAGGAGCGTTTAGCTAATGGTATGATGGGCGCTATCAGTATGGGAACTTTACCGGAACCTCTCCAGAGTGAGGTAAAGAAGGCCGAAGTTGGGACTATTTTAGGGCCTTTACAAGTGGAAGGACGTTGGGGTTTGTTTCGTGTTGAGCAGTTTTTACCTAGTTCTTTAGAAGATGTTCAAGTAAGACAAGCATTGCAAAATGAGTTGTTTGAACGTTGGTTAGGGGAAAGACTGCAAAAGCTAAATGTGAAGTTGCAAGTTAGTTAATATCGATTTTGAGTAGAGGCGTTTCATGAAACGTCTCTACAGTCTGTTAAATATTAGGGGCAGATAAGTTGATTTTTCCAGTATATTTATCCTTTCTTCTGCTCCCAGGTTTGATAATCAAAATTGCCATAAATGCAGCAAAACTTATGAAAGTATTTATTGTCCACGCCCACGCTGAATCCCAAAGTTTTAATGGTAGCTTAACTCGTCATGCTAAAAAAGTGTTAGAAGCCGCAGGTCATGAAGTGATAATTTCTGACCTTTACGCAATGAATTTTAACCCTGTTTCCGATCGCCATAATTTCACTTCCCAGAAAAACCCGGATTACTTCAAACAGCAAATAGAGGAAATGTACGCCACTGAGGTTAACGGTTTTGCTTCTGATATTCAGGCGGAAATCGAAAAATTAGAATGGTGTGATGTGTTAATAATGCAATTTCCTTTGTGGTGGTTTTCCTTACCTGCCATTCTCAAGGGTTGGGTCGATCGCACTTTTGCAATGGGTAAAATTTACGGCGGTGGTAAATGGTATGACAACGGAGTTTTTCGGGGCAAAAAGGCGATGCTCTCCTTAACTACTGGAGGGCCGGAAAATATGTATACTGCGATCGGGATTAACGGAAATATTAACGAAATCCTCTTTCCCATTCATCACGGAATTCTCAGGTTTGTCGGCTTTGATGTATTGCCACCTTTTATTGCTTGGGCGATTGCTCATGCAGATGAAGAAAAACGCCAAGCTTACTTAAATGCTTATCAAGAAAGATTGTTGAAAATTGCAGAAACAGAACCAATATTTTATCCATCTTTGAGTGATTATGACGATCGCTTTCAACTGAAAAGCAAATAATTTTTGGGTATGGGGGACTGGGGAAGATTAAATTAAAAATGGTTTAAGATGGGTTATCGGACTCAGGCGATCGATACTACTAACTAAAACGGCGTTTCAGGAACTGAGTTACGGGCGCGTTGAGTCGGAATTAATGAGATTTTCATGGTCAGAAGGAAACTGACGATCGTTGCCACTGTGATCATCGGAATCAGATCCGTATTGGAAATCACGGATAGGATGACGGGAATACTCACGGGCGTTTTCATGACAGCAACAGTGACGGCTGCCATCATACAAAGCATAGCGACAGAAGGAGGGACATAAGGAACCAGCAAACTCACACCCATGCCAATGGATGCCCCAATAAAGAATAAGGCAAAGATATATCCCCCGCGAAAACCGCAATGTAGACATAAACTGACTGCTATCATTTTCGCGATCGCACTTAGCAGCAGTAACTTCCATCCGACTTGGGCACCAGTATCAATAATGATTTGAATTTCCCGTTCTCCATAAAATAGCGTTAACGGAAAAACTCCTGCAATCAGTCCAATTCCCAATCCACCCAAGGTAGTCAGCAGAATCGGATGAATGGGAACAGCTTGGATGAAAT
Source organism: [Phormidium] sp. LEGE 05292 (assembly GCF_015207735.1). GTDB lineage: Bacteria > Cyanobacteriota > Cyanobacteriia > Cyanobacteriales > Aerosakkonemataceae > Floridanema. The sequence continues at coordinate 3,789 of NZ_JADEWG010000210.1, read as the reverse complement.
GCTGAGTCCGGCTGAAAATAAAGATGAACAAGGTTGCCGCCGCCGCCCCAATCATGCCCAACAAAACCGCAAAGATCAGGTGGCTGGGATGAAAAGCTGGGTAGGAATGGAACTCGTAAAAACCGCCGATTGTGCGTCCGGTACAGCTACGAAAGATGGCAAAACTGATTACAGTCGATACCATGACGGGAATCAGTGCTTCATAGTACTCCAACCCAAATCGGTGAGGTAACTCCAGAGCCAGTATTGCACTACCAAGGGGAGAACCAAAAAAAGCTCCCAAGGCAGCTCCCATGCCGCAAAATGTCAAAACTCGCGTGTTCCCTTGGGAAAGTTTCAGTTTGTCACTAAACCAACTGCCAATGCTGCCGTTGATATCGACTAAAGGGCTTTCTGGGCCAGCACTGCTACCAAAAATGAGTGACAGCAAGGATGCCACAATCATTCCAGGTGTTTTTCGATAATCAATTCGCCCCTCATTATGGATTTCATCAATTGCGGTATTGATCCCACTAGGAGCACCCAGGTAATGGACACTTAGCCCAACCAGAAAACCACCAATCGTGGTGAAAATCCAGGCAAAACGTTGAAATTTAGCGGGATTCCACTGTAATGCAGTGGGTAAAGTAGTCCACAACGTTTGCAGTCCCCACTGTAAGAGAAAGTAATAGATGGTTGCTAGACAACCGATCCCAATACCAAGACAGACGGCATAAAAGAGAAGCCTGTTGAATGTTAGTCGATGGTTTTCGAGTCTTGGGGGTTTGAACATGATATCTGTTGATTTATCAAGTTTATCTATAATAATGTGTGAGTTACCGTAATTTTGGACAGATTAAACATTTCAGAGCTTTTAATGGTTAATTATGACGATCGCTTTCAATTGAAAAGCAAGTAATTTTTGGGGACTGGGGATTAGGGACGTTCGGCTGAGCGTTCGACTGATCTCACGCCGAAGTCGCTCACGTCGAAGCCTGGGGACTAGGAAAGATTAAATCGAGGGAGAACATCATCATTTAATGTAATTCACCTAACAACAACCGAAAAAGCCGACTTATTTGTAATGCGTGACGATGAATTTTCTCATTCCCAAATGTCTCGCCGTCAGTTACACATTCCTGACAATGATGTTAATAAATCATTCTATATTTGTTCGCCTGAAGATACAGTTTTACAAAAACTTGTTTGGTTCCGCATGACTGCTAGGGAGTCGCAAAAGCAATGGCGTGTAGAAACTACCACGACTACTTGATAAAATCCCTTCAAGAGTCCGAAAGAGCCGCTGGCAATATCGAGGTTGCCTTGGAATTAGAAGAAAAAGATCCTGAAGTATTACGTCTGACACTCAAGGATGTTATGGATGCTCGTTTACAGATGAATAATCTTTCGGATATAGCTAAACAAAACTATGCCAAACTCGATCAAATTTTGGCTGAAACAGGAGGTACTGAAATTTATACTTTAGTAGCTCTGTTGGATTCGTTGGGATTGCGGTTAACTGTAACTGTGCAGGAGAATAATCAATAAAAATATTGCAGAGTATGGAATGGAAAAATTGGTCTAATTTCCCATTCACACAACATGAACTATTACCCAGTAAACCCGGAATTTATGGGGTTTGGGATACAGAAGAACTAGTTTGGTATGTTGGTCGATCGCTTAAAAAAACTATACAACTAAATGAATAAATAAACCTTGTCTAGGAAATATAAATTTTTATTTACATCAACTGAGAAAACGATCGCTTTCTCGAATACTTTTGTCACATTGAAAAAAGAAAAAACTGTCCGTAAAAACTCGCTGGATAGCTTCAATAAAGTAAATCGATTATCAGCATTTACCTCGATGTCATCCAATAGATTACCAGCAATGATGGACATATCAGATTCAATAAAACAAAATGAAAAAAGCATTATCAGGGATTGCATTACTTATTAGTACCAGTATCATCCAGATGCCAACCTACGCCCAGAATCGTTATTATATGGGTGAAATACAGGGAAATCGTGCAGATTTAGCAACGAATTTTAGTGACAAAAAAAGTGTTGTTGTTGCTCAACTCGCTCTCAACAAAGATCAAGAATTTCTTAATGATTATCGCAGTTTAGCAGCCGGACAATCACACTCAGCATTGCTGCTCAACATCTTAAACCAAAATCCGAATGGACATATTCGCTTAGCTCAGAATCTTTGCACTTCTTTAAAAAAAGGGAAAAGTGAACAAGAGTTAATGCAAAATTGGGTTAATTATTGGCGAAATTCGCCTCAAGAAGTAGTGCAAGCGGCTATTCAATCGGGAAACATCATGTTTTCAATTGCACCTAAACATTACTGTCCAGAGTTTTCCAGTCGTTGATTAGTTTCTTAAACCATATTTATGACAAATATGATTGATGACGGACTTAGGCGATCGCCTTTTGATTACTTATCAAACCCAGGCTAGAAATGACATTCTACCCTTAAAGCCAGAGATTTCGACAAGCTGACTTAACCACCATAAATCAATATCTTGTAACAATTGGGCTTTTGATGGTTATGATTCCCTAAGAGAATGCCAAAATGTTAATTAGCTAACATAGTCTTGTTGTAATACCGATTAATCTTTGCCATAAGTGTTTACTTCAACTACATCAGTGTCTCGTCTTGCCATTGCCCCAAGCCAAGTAATCCGCTGCACCCTAGCCCAGGGTGGGGAAGCGATCGCACGGATAGGCAAACAACCCCTGGTGGTCGGGGGTGTACAATCTCTCGCCGTAGTTCAGCCGCAGTTGCAGTTAATATTAGAACAACAACAGCTAAGTACTGCCTTTGCCCACTACAGTCCAGATTGTTCCGAATCTACTTTGGCATCCTTAAAAGCAAAGGTAAAACAGCATCAAGCTGACATGATTATCGGTGTCGGTGGTGGTAAAGCTTTGGATACCGCCAAACTCTTAGCGCACCAATGTCAGATTCCTGTTGTCACCATACCTACATCAGCGGCAACTTGTGCAGGTTGGACAGCCCTTTCTAACATTTACTCGGAACAAGGTGCTTATCTCTACGATGTACCTTTAGAACGTTGCCCCGATTTATTATTGTTGGATTACGGCTTAATTGAAACTGCGCCACAACGGACTTTAGTTGCGGGAATCGGTGATGCTTTGGCTAAATGGTACGAAGCATCGGTTAGCAGTGGAAATTCTCAACAAACCTTTATCATTGGCGCAGTTCAACAAGCCAGAGTTTTACGAGATATTTTATTTCAAAAGTCTCACGCCGCCTTACAAGAACCAGGGGGCGAAGTTTGGCGAGAAGTTGTTGATGCCACTGTGATGTTAGCAGGTGTGATTGGTGGGTTAGGTGGGGCGCAATGTCGCACTGTGGCTGCCCATGCTGTACATAATGGATTAACTCACATTCTGGCTGCCCATGATACTTTGCATGGTGAGAAGGTGGCTTACGGAATTTTGGTGCAACTGCGTTTGGAGGAAATGTTGCAAGGTAATCAGTTAGCGGCTGCGGCGAGACAACAGTTGTTAAAGTTTTATGCGGAAATTGGTTTACCGCAATCTTTGGATGATTTAGGTTTGGGGAATATTACTTTGACTGAGTTGCGCCAAGCTGCGGAAATTACCTGTTCTCCTAATTCTGATATTCATCACTTACCTTTCGAGGTTACGCCCGATCATTTGATGGCAGCAATGGTGTCTACGAAGATTCAGGAAGAGGCGAGGAAGAAGTAGGTAGGGGAGATGGGGAGATGGGGGGATAATTTATTTAACTACATCTTCAATTCTCCCTACCCCC
>NZ_JADEWG010000020.1 GCF_015207735.1 [Phormidium] sp. LEGE 05292 | reverse complement strand
TTAATAATAGAATTAAGCTCATTATTCGACAAAGCTATGGCTTTAAAAGCTTTGAATCTTTGCGAGAAAAGCTGTTAGCTTGTTTATTTAAATAAGATTTACTTATCCCCACAGGTACGGGAGAGCCGTTCGGGTGAAGGGAGTGGTTGAGAGTTGGCGGTGGGGAGAGCAAAATATTTAGAGGAGATTTGTTGATTTATTTGTTCAGGAGATGAGTTACTAATTCCTAGTTCTTTGTGTAAGAATGTGCCTAACTCTGGTTGGGGAAGTTGACGGGGATGGATGTTCTTTTTACTTGGTTTTGTTGGTGAGATATCAGTTTCTACCCAGAGGTTAAATGCGCCCTTTTGGATGAAATCGCTGTTTGGTTGAGGAATCCAGGTTCCGTGAAGGATTTTCATCGCTCGATACTAGATAATAATAGTTTAGGAGATTGGTGTTTGATTTTGCAAGTATACAGCTTATTGTGGATAACTGGAATTAAAAAATATGACAACTACCGTCGCCTTGATTTACAGTAATTGTGGCATCATAACCAATCCCTTCACACAAAGAGCGCATTTGGTGAACACAAATTGCCAATTTACCCAATCCATATTAACTGCCATTGTATTTAAAATGCTCAATAATCTCCGAAAAAAGTAATGCACTCAAGCCAGCCAAAGTGAAAATTAAGTTAGTAACGTGAGCATATTCCCACTGATTCCGAAGTTGCTGCCAATTAGTTGGAATTGTTTCGGCATTTGCTTGTTCAATGATAATATTAACAGGTTCAATTCGCCAGAAATAAATTATGGGAAAAGCAATCAGTAGACAAACTGTACCCACCAATGTCCACCAAAAAGTTGAGCGGTGTTTTCGGACTAAAACAGTGAGAGCAATAGCAAAAAGAACCGCCCCCACAGTCACGAATGCACCCAGCCCTGGTGCGCCAAAATAGCGGTATAAACTATTCTATTTTGAATAGTCACATAAAATGCGCCATCATATTGCATCTTAGCAGGTAACGCTAAAGTATGGGCAAACTCTAATCCCATAAATAATGCCACCAGAATTATTGTAATGAAACGCCAAATTTTCACAAACATAATTGTCCCCCAAGCATTGTTAAAAGAGTGAATTTACTTTTCTTTAAATCCAACACAAGCCATACTAGTAAAGCGAGCTAGTCCAAATGGAAATGAGAAAAACCGAACCTGAGTTAATCCAGCTTTACTCCAAAATATGAGCGCGTTGTAAAGCTATCCATGCAGTCTCAAAATCTTGTCGTGCGATCGCCATTTTTGCTCGACAAAGTTCAGCATTAAAATGCTCCTGTACAATGGGTTTCATAGTTTCCTCCAAATCTAAGATGTAGAAGAAGTTGTCAGTTGTTGCAGCTGGAAATAGTACGAAGAATCCCCGGTTTTAAAAAGTCCATACCAAGCTTCTAAAACTGGGATTTCATAAAGATCGAGTTTCTTAAAGATGTGGTAAGCAAAGTCAAGCGGCGCAGTTGAGTTAGCTGTAATCACATTGCCAGCAGTGACAGCAGGTTGGTTTTGATACCAGGCTGCACCTTGGTAGTTCGTTGCCTGCAAATACTCTTTGGCATTACTGGTGTGGGGGATATCATCCAAAATGCCAGCACGGGCTAACCCGGAGGTTGCACCACAAATCGCTGCTACGGGAATATTTGCTGCTAAGAGTGCTTTGGCTGATTCCAAAATTTTCGAGTTTTCGCCTGCATCCCAGGCTTCACCTCCTGGTAAAATCAGCATTGCTCCTGGTTCGAGTTCATCAAGGGTAAGATCAGGAAGGATGGTTACACCCCCGATGGTTGTCACAGGTTTAGCATTCAAGCCAACTGTTTGCACGCAATAGCGTCCGGGATGTTTTTGCATCTCTGGATTATTGATTCCGGCGACAGTAAAACCCGTTTCCCAGTCAGCAAGAGTGTTGAATACAAATAGATGAACGATTTGCTTTTCCATCGCGAACTCCTAGCATTCGACATGGGGAGGAAACAAACCAAAACCAATAATACGGGCGGGAATATCTCGCAAAATTGTCACTTGCAACATAAGTTGGCGTAAAACGCCATTTTATACTTCACCAAGTGTGACTTAAAGGAAAAGATGGCCGATTTTAAAGCAAAAGGTGGCCGTTTAAATCATACTGAAATTACCTTTTTTTGTGACTTAAAGGAAAAGTTGGCCGCAGCGGCAAGCTTTTCCTTTAATTATGTTGTACCTCGAACTTTGATTCAGCGAGCCGGAACCAAAAAATTCTGTTTAAGCCCCACCATAAGTGATCTTGAATGGTAGTTCACCAAGAGAGTAGCGTACCTCACTTAAAGTTTCCAGAACTTCTTGATACCAGAGAGTTTCTGGATTAGTCATCACACTGGCAAGATTTTTAACGGTAGGAGTGATTCCTTGTGCATAAAGTTCTGGAGCTAATCGTCTAACTTCGCTACAGCCAATCTGGATAGCCTCTTGTTGAATTCGTTTTTTGTCATGTCGATAACGAGTAGAAACAGCCTGACATAAATCCGGTGCATAACGGTAAAAAGTAGCTAAACCAAAATGATAACGTCTGGCTATTTCTCTAACAGAAGGGAAAGGATATTCATTCTGATTAAGCACACTTTGAAGTAGGGTACGGATTCGTTCTTTAGTTCGTCGTGAAGTAAATGTTAGCAACTTGGGTGGAGAATTAAGAGATAAATTACTAGTTTGAGAAATTGTTGTCGGTAGAATATCAATTTGAAGAAACTTGCTCACAGATGTGTTGAGTAGATAACAAATTTTTACAAGTTTATCGAGCGTAGGAATGGTTTTACCTCTATACCATTGAGTTATTTCGGGTTGAGATACTCCAATGAGTTCACCCAAAGCTAAAAGATTACCATTGGTAGACTTCTTGGCAAAGAAAGTTAAAGCTTTTTTAATCGTTTCTCTGGGCAATGGAAAAGGGTTGCTAGGAGCTTGAGCGATTAAATTTCCCAAACTATTGGCGACCCAAATATGAAACTGAAATTCATCAGTTGTTCCATCCCAGCTTGGAGACCAGGAATTGCTACCTAACCAACCAGAGCATTTCAAACAATAACCGGGCTGAGAATTTCGCCAAAGCGGTACAAAAGAGGCATGACAATGGGGGCATTGGAATTGTAAAGGTTGATGATGATATGGACAAACTTTGACAACATTTAGTGACCATAACAAGGGTAAATAAATCACCGTTTTCTTTTCTAACCACTCTTCTAAACAGAGAGGACACCAAGCTTGTTTATGTTTAAGCAATCCCAAAACTGGAAAAACTTCTGCCCAGGTCAGCAGCGTTAAGAAACGTAAGTCAGTACGTAAAGTAAGTGTCTCTAAAGCTTGAACTAGCCCAACAGCATTCCCACGAATACCATTTAAAGCCCTGACCGAATTTAGACCATAAATTGCCCCCATACTACGGGTATTAGGACAATAATTTTTCTTGACTAATAGACCAATTTCTATTGCCAATAAAGTTCCTGGTGGGACGCTATGGACAACAGCTAAACGAGAAACATAGCTAGTCAGGCTTTCTACATTCGGCGTACCGATACCGATAGGTTCAAGATAGAACAATCGACTGCGAGACGAAAAAGTAGGTGGTGACAAGTCCCATAATTCATCGGTGGGATAGAGCTTAACTGTCATATTGTTTCATCCCCACTACATCTCGCTTGGGGCTACGTTGACCAACAGAACCTTCTAAAAGATATTCGTAATGTTGTTCTAAATTTGGCTCTGAGTGTAAGGGAAGATGACGTTGAAAAGTACTAATGATTTTCCTAAATTCAGCCACATCTTCGGCCTCGTCAGCATGATAACGTGGAATATGTATATCCTCACTCCGTCTTCCTACTTGTCCGTTTAGAGGTGGACAATTTAGTAATTCATAAGTACCGAATAAAATATGTACTGTACCAGTTAGATTGGCAATTGACTTAATCCAGTTAATTTGATGGAGCATTTGGTGTCCACCAGCTATCATCAATAAATGTTGAGCTTCATCTACGGTAAAAGCTTTTAGCTGACGATAGGAAACACTTTCTCCATAGCTCTACGCAAGGCAGGTGAATCTTTACTATCCAGGTGATTAGGCTGTTTCCATTCTGGTAAATCCGATTCACTCAACCCATAGTTAACTTTGTATTCAACTAAAACTTCTCTGAGAGCTTCTAAGGCACGAGTATAATAATCTTTATAGCTGAAGAGACCTCGTTCGGCTGGAATGGCTTCAAATCCAGCTACAGCAATCTGACCTGGATTATTTTGTAAATCAGATAGAAATTCTTCTAAAAGTAGCTTTTCCAAACGCAACCTTAATGTAGTTTTACCTACACCTGTGACACCAAAGACAAGAAAAACTAATGTATCTGCTGGTTCTAAAATATTCATCAATAGAGTATCCAAAGCTAAAGATAGCTTTTGATGGGGAACAGTAATCCCCTTAAAATAGCTGGTTTTTATCCGGTTGGGTTGGCAGAGTAGTTCCTCTGGGAATGGTCGCTCAAAAGTCATCGCCACAACTCCTCGTCTTTATAGGGTTCAATGCTATTGGTAGTTTCCAAATTTGCTGATTGTTGGGGAGAAAAAATTGAAGACTTTAATTCTTTTTCAATTTCTTCTCCCCCAAGCTTTTTGGGATAGTTTTGCTCAATTCGTTCACCCTCAATAATAGAATGAATATCTTGACGTGCTAAATCATGCAATCGTTGTAATAACAAGACTTCTTTAGCTTCAGCCGATTCCAAATAAACAGCTTTTTCTTTAGCTGAAATTGTGATTCTTTGAGCATGATTTTGGCGAGAGCGGTGCATTTCCAGGCTGGCTAGCTTAACCTCGCGCTCAGAGCGATTGTGAAAGGTTTTGTAATAGTCAGAGATACAACGCACCCACTGTCCTTTCACATAAGCATAAGCAGTTCCCATATCGAAGGGGTCATAACGAACTGGTATGTTTGTACCTTCAACTTCTGGATTGAGCAGAGAATCATCTACTGACCAATAGTAAAGATAGTTAATTTTTACGCCTCGACTCGGCTGAACTTTTGCTGTCCCTTTTGGTGTAGATGGTAGAGTAAATATTTTAAAGTTTTCGTCGTACACAATCTTTTTATGAGGACGAGAGCCACTCATGGCTAATCCAGCTAAAAAGGTGTGGCGCGGGCTTTGCAAAAGTGTTGGATGTTCTCTGGAGTCGTAGAATTCATAACTGTAAGCACAAAAGTGGTCATAGAGTTCATCTAATGTCCAAACTGCTTGACCTTTGGGATTATTTGACTTAGTAACAATCCGAACATTTTTAGTTATCTGTGTGTTGCCTCTTAGGTTGTATAAGAACTCAGTATTGGTAGTTCCGAACAAACGTTCTATGACTGAACCAAATCGAGCTTTGGCAGCCGGACGCTGTTTTTTAGTACATCCAAATGCTGCTAAAAGTGTTTCAAAATAAGTGCTACCAAACTCTGCTCCCCCATCTACTACGATTGTTTCCGGGAAGCGAGAAAAGCGTTGAACGCAGATTCGCAGTACCATCATGCAGGAACGGTATGATGGTTCATCAAATGTGAGGTAAACAGCGAGAATACGTCTACTCATGGCATCAATTAATAGAGTAGCCCAAGGTCGGCCTAGATTCCGACCTGTACGGGAACAGACTAACTCAATATCTAGTTGAGTATGGTCGATATGGCAAATTTCAAAAGGGCGGTCACCATGACGAGGGGTGGTAAATTCTAATTCCCAGTAAAATTTTGATTGTTGATAGGCAGCACGAGAACCGAGCCTTTTTTTAGTCTGTTGGTATCCAGCACGCTGTTTGATTCGGGAGGAAAAAGCAACATAACTAGGTAGGGGTTCGCTTCGACCAGCTTTTTCCCATTCCTGACTGAATACTCCATAAGTCGCTAGTTTTCCTCGTTGTTTAAGTGTCTCATAATGAGATTCAATAACTTCGTCCATAAATTCCCAAGTATCTCTTACAGTTCGCTCATTTGAAAGTGAGTTAGTGAAATTGGGCAATTAAACGTGAGAGGCATACCACTAAAGGGAACAAGGGAGTAGAGAGAGTTGGGGTTGCACCCAACTCTCTCTACTCGAAATCGTGTAGGGTACAAAGCTATGAGCAAAACCCTAAATGTCACCAACGAGCGAGTAGACGACATACCCCAGCTTTGTACATTCCTCAAGCAGATGGGAGTACAATGGCAAGAATTTAAAAACTGGTAAATCAATTAATCTGATTGGCAAAACCATCCATACAACTGGTGTCGATGGTGTTACGCCAGGACGGTTTCTCGGTTACGAGTTCCGCAATAAAAACTACTTTTATTGCGTGACAGAAGACGGCACTTTACTAATTTATCAAGGCAAAAAACTCATACTTAAAGAGCCAGGAGATTTGACATATTAAAAATTATTAATAGTTTTATTTGGGTCATCTGGTTGAAGTTTTTTATCTCTATTTTGGGCGATTCAGGCAATTTTGCAATTCGCTGAACACTGCATCAATAGCAGTTTTAATTTGGGCAAAACCAAAAGATTTTATTCAATACCTGCTATTGATGCAACTTGCGTTGTGGGAAGGAAGTTTAAGTTTTGAGCTATGATAGCTGGAAAAAGCCCAAATATTAGGGACTAACTTTTTATTTATGACCAACGAACCACAGCCTAGCGAACAGAAGCCCAAATTATTTCAAGCTATTGGGATTTTACCAGGGAAAGTCAGGTTTGACTCCGAGAGCAATAGAGCATTTGTCAAAATACAAGGGAAGGAGTATCCCTTGAAATACGCGCCTCACCAGAAAGGGATGAGAGCTTGGGATGCACTAAAACTGGAATTAGGAGAAAATGGGTCTAAGGAATTAAGGCTAACAGTATATCCCCAAGTGTTGCATTTTCCGGGGCGAGATAAAACACACATATTAGGATTCTCACTTGTAGGATTCGCACCTATAAATGGTGAAGATAATTCATCTGATAAGGATGTGTTTACTGCACAGGATTTTGAGTTTAAAGTTTGTGGACTGTGGCAATTTATTCCAGTGTGTAGAACGCCGTGCATTTCAGTTTTTCGGAACTTTAATGAAGAGACTAAGGCTAGAATTAAACCGTTAGATTCTGGACGCAAACTTCGATTTATGAAAGCTCAACATCTTCCATTAATTTGGAAAGATGCGCTTGTACCACCATTCCGATTCAATCCAAAACTCTCACCAATTGTGGAATTGATGGAAAATTTATTTGAGAAAAATGAAGATTTAGAAGTAGTGGGAAAGTTAGTTCCAAGTTCAACTTGGTATCGTTCTTTATGTTACCAAACCGAAAAATCATGGAGTCGCCCTAGAAGAGTTGTTACCAAAGTTTGTTATGGGAGTGAAGGCTTAAAAATTCGTCATGTTGTTACCTCTTTACCCGCTGCTAAAATTTCCCCATCAAAACTTTATACCGATAAATATTGTCCCAGAGGAGAGATGGAAAATCGCCTGAAAGAACAACATTTAGACTTATTCGCTGACCGGACTTCAACCCAAACATTTCACAGTAATCAATTAAGACTTTGGTTCTCCTCAATAGCTTATGTTTTAATGCAAGCTTTTCCTCAACATTGTTTATCTAAAACCTCTTTTTCTCAAGCCACCGTTGGCACAATTCGTCTGAATTTCTTGAAGTTGGGAGCGAGAATTACTGTGAGTGTCAGACGAATTTTAATTGCTATTACCAGCGCTTGTCCCTCTCAAGATATTTTGTCCATTGCTAATAATAGAATTCAAGCGATTCCAGATACTGGTTGATTTCTTTACGTTAAATTACTCAACTTCATAGCTGCGGAAATGACTGACAATATACGCAGTCAATTTTCTCATGAGAGCTTATTTGAAGCAAAGCTGATTTTTCCGACAATTTAGTAACGGTTTGCTGAATTTCAATTAAAATTTTCTCTTTCGACTGTTCCCCTATCTTTGGTTTTTGAAAAAGTTCAACTTTTCATCCCCAAATCAGCTTCTTGAATCAGTTTGCGAGAAATGCGGGTTAAGTTTGAAGCATTTATGTTTGCAGTTCGCTACACTTACGGATTTTGCTAATTTCTGTTAACCAACGCTGACGACTAATGTGTTCTAAATTCAAAATGTCCTCTAAAGACCAGTGAAAAAAGAAAGCTATACAAGCTACCTCCTCATGCAGTCGATCTAAGGGGTAGCTTTCGACTCCCCCGATAGAGTAAGCTCCATATTGAATTCACTGTTGCATTTGGGACATTGTACAAGAATAGAGGCACTTTCCTGGTGATTAATTTGATTATAAAATTCTCGTAAGTATGCTAGGTCAAGCGTGAAAAGTTCTTCTAGTAATTCCGGTGTTATTATTGATAGTTCGCCCAGTTGGGTAATTGTTCGTGATAGCATTACTAAAACTCCATAAGCTGGATTTTCTCTTACTAGGGGGTCTTTTTGTACGATAATTTCATCCTTGGCTGTTGCTAGGCGCATTACCCCTTGACGATGAATGTTGCCTTCGTTATCTAGTAAGCCCTTGGGGAGAGAGAATTTAAATTGTGTATGTATTTGACTGTTCATATTTTCTAGTTAGTAGTTAGTTAACAGTGGGGCAATTTTATTTGTTATATTTTCCAACAATTTATCTTTTTTTTGCTGGGCTAGCGCAAAATCAGGATCTATATTCAAAGCAGCTTCAAAGGCTTCTAAGGCTTTTTGGTCTTCCCCAAGTCCTTCTAAAGCTATACCTTTTCCAGTTAAGACATAAATATTGTTAGGATTGATGTTGTCAGCTTGATTATATGATTCTAGAGCTTGGCGGTATTGTCGCAAATCCAATAATACAGTGCCTCGATTGTACCAACCTTCAAAGGATCGAGAATTGAGTTGTATAGCTTGATTAGTGGAAATGAGGGCATTTTCATTTTGTTTTAATTTCCAGAGAGTGACGCTTCTGTTGGCTAAAATATTAGCACAAAATTTTTTGTTGCTGTCCAGTAGGGTTTCATACTGTTTGGCGTTCCAAGGTTCTTCTATCTTGTTAGTTAAAATATCAATGCAAGTTAGACGATCGCTATGTAAGTTAGTATTAGTTAATAAAGCTTTGTTATAAGCTTCCAGTGCTGAGTTATATTTGTTTAAGCTACTGAAAACTGTTCCTTGGTTAAACCAAGCTTGGCTGTATTCAGGAGCAATTTGTAAGGCTTTTTCCAGGGAAGCTAAAGCATCTTGATATTTTCCTAAATGCCATAAAATTACACCCTTATTATTCCAAGCTTCTGCAAAGTTACTATTAATATCGATCGATCGCTCTACTGAGGCGATCGCTTCTTGATATTGCTTCAATCCAATGAGTGCTCCACTGTGTTGATTCCATGCTTGCGCCGGACTTGCACCACCCCAAATTCCATCCCCTGCAAGTGCATTTTCGCAGGAAGTAAGTGCTTGTTTATAGTTACCAATTCGGTTTAAAGTAGCACATCGGTTCAATAAAGCTAGAGAATATTTAGGATTGATTTGAACTGCCCTATTATAAGAAGTAAGTGCTTTTTCATCTTGCCCTAATTTTTCTAACAAAATACCTTGGTTAGTCCAAGCGATTGCATCATTAGGATTGCTGGCTAAAGCTTGTTCATAAGAAGCGATCGCTTCTGGTAATTTTCCCAATTTCTCCTGTGCTACAGCTATGTTATTTAAAGCAACAGCTGGGTTACTAATTTTTGCTTGTTCGCAGACAGCGATCGCATCTTCATATCGTGCCAAATCTAATAGAATTCCGCATTGTTCTACTAAAGCTACAGAATAATTTGGATCGATTGTCAAGGCTCTTTCAAAAGAAGTCAAAGCATCTTCATTTTGTTTTAATTTCTTTAATACCAAACCTCTATTGTACCAAGCAGCTGCCGGGGAATCATTTCCCCAATTCCCATCAACTCTTAAAGCTTGTTCGCAAGAAGTAATCGCCTCTTCATAATTGCCCAATTCTTGCAATGCTTCACAGCGCTGGGTCCACGCTAGAGAATCTTTAGGCGATCTTTGCAATAATAAATCATAAGAAGCTACCGCTTCTGCATAACGCTTTAACTTTAATAAAGCATGACTTCGAGCCGCCCAGATTTCTATATTTTTCTCCTTGGGGTGTAGTGCGATCGCTCTTTCGCAAGCCGTTATAGCTTCATCATACTTTTCTTCTCTCTCTAATACAATACACTGAGAAGCCCAAAATTTAAAATCTTTATAATTAAACTCATTTGATTGTGCCTGGGATAGTAATTCGTTGCTTATTAATTGAGAATTAATTAACAAATTTTGATAACTGCTGACTCCCCAGGCGCTAGAAGGAAAAACGCTACTTATAACCCAAGTGATGAGGCCAAACTTTTCCCAAACTTTTTTCATAAATTTACCTTTTTTTAATCTTATTAACTCACGACACCATAATACTGATACCCGTAGTAGTAAATAATATACTTGTAAAAACGGTTACATTTTATTTATTGTTAGGTGATTTTTAGTGCAGTTAAACTAAACTAAACTAAAATATAACAAAATCATTTTGGCTGCTAATGAAGCACAATATTTTTTAATAATGCGCCTACGAATCTTCTTCACGCTTCTGCTATTATGCTTAACTAGTTCAGTTTTAGCTCAGGATTCCCCTGTTATTAAAAGGCTACGGGAAACCAGAAACTGTCCTGGATGTAATCTTAGTAATGCCAACCTAACGAGTGCTTACCTACGGGATGCCAACTTGCAGGGTGCTAATCTTAGTAACGCCAATTTAAGAGGTAGCAATTTAAGCAATGCTTACTTAAGAAATGCTAATTTACAGAATGCAGACTTGGCAGAAGCCGACCTCAGCACCGCTGATTTAAAAGATGCCGATCTCAGAGGAACCAATCTTAAAGATAGTAAAATCAATAATGAAACTTCGATTGATAAAAAATGGCGCACAGTCTGGGAATTGGTAAATCAAAAGATTGGCATTCGAGATTTGAAGGCAGCAGATTTAGCAGGAGCCAACCTCAATCGAGCTAATCTGAGCAATATTAATCTAGAAAATGCTAATCTCAGCGGTGCTAAACTGAATGGAACTAACTTGCGTCAAGCTAATTTAAATAATGCTAACTTAATGGAAGCGGACTTATTTATTGCCGATTTGAGGAATTCTAATCTAACCTCTGCCAATTTGAAAAATGCCAATCTCACTAGTGCTGATTTGCGCGGAGCCAATTTGAATCAAGCAAACTTAAATCAAGCTAATTTGAGTCGAGCTAACTTTAGTCAGGCTAATTTGAGTAATACTAACTTAATAGGTGCTAACTTAAAGAATGCCGATCTCACAGGAATTACTTTAAATGGAGCTAATTTGGGAAGTGCTAATTTATTGAATATCAGCTTAAGGGGAATAGATTTGAGTAGTACCAACCTCAGAGGTGCTAACCTGACTGGTGTTAATTTTAAAGACGTTAATCTGAGAGGAATTAAGCTGCAAGGAATTAATTTGAGTGGAATTAATTTAAGTGGTGCTGACTTAAGTGATTCTGACTTGAGCGGTGCTAATTTGAATAAAGCTAATCTGAGTAGTGTTAATTTTAAGAATGCCAATCTAACTGATGCTATTCTCATTGATGCTGATTTAAATAATGCTGATTTGAGTGGTGTCAATTTGAATGGAGCGGATTTGAGAAATGCTAACCTTAAGGGAGCAAAATTAAATGGAATTGAGTTGAGTAGTAATACCAATCTATGCGGCACAATTATGCCTGATGGTAGCAAAGGTAGTTGCTGAGTTTGTTTAATAAACAAAAATTAGTAATCAATTATACTAGCTGACAAAAAGTTTAATTTATGAACCAAAAATTTTTTTCTTCTCCCCGCATTGAGCCTTTCGAGCGTCTTCATGTTTATGACAGTTT
Organism: [Phormidium] sp. LEGE 05292; assembly: GCF_015207735.1. Taxonomy (GTDB): domain Bacteria; phylum Cyanobacteriota; class Cyanobacteriia; order Cyanobacteriales; family Aerosakkonemataceae; genus Floridanema. Next base: position 63,704 of record NZ_JADEWG010000020.1, on the reverse strand, counting down.
GATGATGAATGCCAAGCGTTGGCTGATGGCTCATGAATATCAGCGTCGTCGTCAAAATGTTCATTATCAGTCACTCAATCAACCAGGAATTGTTTGTGGATTGGGAGTAAAATTGATTGAGCCTCCTGAAGAAGCACCTGCACAATTTCGGGATCAGCGTTGGTTAGAAGTGCAACCAGGTATTGCGATCGATCTAGAAGGAAACCCAATAATTGTTAATCCAGCTGTAAATCGAAAATTTCGCATCGCTACTGCACCACCTACTACTGGAACTTTAACCGTTTACTTGGTTGTGAGCTATGTTGAGCCGGAAAATCCAGAGCGCAAACAAGATGTCGAAGTACTAAGAGAATGGTTTCGGTTTGATGAAAAAACTAATCCCCCAAATGAAAAGGAAATAGAATTATGTCGCATTGAATTGCAGCCTGGTACAGTAAAGCTGCAAAAACCGAAAGATGTGTTATTTCCTGAAGTTAATGAAATAGATTTACGCTATCGTTTACTAGCGAAAGCTAGACCTGAAGCTGTGGTAAATTTAGCTCAAATGAAATATAGCGATGCTGATGATTGGTACAACAGCGATATGCAGAAATTGAGTGATCGCGATCGAGAAAATCTCTCCTACTTAATGCAATCGATAACTTCACTTTATCCCGCTTTGCAAGGAGTAGCAGAAATCGGACAAGTCAGTTTACAAAACAAAAGAGCGATCGCAGATTATGACTTATTTTTCCTCGCAGATTGGCAGGTAGTTAATCTGAATGAAGAAGAATTACACACGCTTAGTATTTACTTAAAAACAGGCGGCATAATTCTCATAGAAACTCCAACAAACAATTCCTTTTTAATCGAAAACATTCACAAAATAATTACAAATAAACTAGATATAGACTTGCTATCTTGGCAAGAAATGAGTCGTCATCATCCATTACGAACCCAGCCTTTTTTATTTGCTGTACCACCGAATATTAGTCAACAATCAATAGAGATTGAGAGCGGAGGAGGAATTATTTTGGTAATCGGAAATTTATCATCAGCTTGGGGAATAGATGAAGATCTTTCCCTTGATAGAAATGATATTCGTACTGCTCAAGAATTGGGCATCAACTTTTTGCATTTTGCTTGGTTACGGCGACAAATAACACAATTAGCGCAGTAATTATACCCATAGATTAATATTTTTAGATTAGCCGAGAGATTTCAAAATGCCAAATTTTGTTAAGGCGATAGTTTCTAAAAAGCAACTCACGTTAATCCCAGATATTGCCTCAGATTCTGCTGATGAGATTGGCAATGGTGAGAACGAATTTGACGTTACTGTTGTCAATGAAAGCAAGGAATTTACCAGTTTTCAAATAGAACTATCAACTCCTGGAGCAGATGCTCATTCAAACTTAAAATGGTATACTTTAGAGCCTGAAGTTTGTGTCAAAAAACCCCCAGGTGCAAGTACAAAATTTCATGTAGTAATTACCAAACCTCCGATCCAAGTATATGACACAACAATTGACTTAACATTAAAAATTTTTTCAGTTGAATTTGCCAGCATATTTACTAGCCAAAAGTTAAAACTTACAATTCAAAAAGCCCGAAAACCTTTAAAAATTTACCTAATCAATAAAGGACTGAAAGTTTATCCTGGTAATCTTGTAGAAATTCCAGTTATAGCTTACAACTTAAGTCAAAAATTTGCTAATGTCAAAGTTAGTATTTCTGGATTAAGTCCCGAATGGATGAGAGAAGGAACTGTGAGAAACTTGCAAATAGATGCAGGTGACTCGGAAAAGACTAGTTTTTGGTGTCAGCCACCAATTAATGCAGAAACTCTCAGCAAAAAATACGATTTTCTAATAGAAGCTAATGCAGATCATAGTACTCATACTCCTCATGAGCGGGGAAGTTTAGAAATTCTTCCTCAAGGAACAGTGGAGTTTACTTGTAACAATAAATTGCAAGTAATTCCTAGTAAAAAGGGTAAAATTTATAGTAAAAAACTGAAATTGGCTACTTACGAACTACTATTTGAAAATAAAAGCAATTTGCATCAGCAAGTCAACATCCAAATTTCCGAAAAAGACCGAAAACAATGCGGTTTAGTTATTCCTGATGGAGTACTACTCGCTCCAGGTGAAACCAAACCAATGTACTTAGTAGCCAAAAAACAACAACCCCTATTAGGGTTCAAAAGGCGATTATTATTTGAAGTATCACCTATTTTAACTAATGCCGATCCTGCAAAAGTTAGTAACGAGATTCTTCTTCACCCCAGTAGCCAAGTTTTAGAATTGCAAATTTTGCCGATCGTTCCTTTTTTGCTTCAAGTTGTAGGCTTACTTTTATTATTGTTGCTGCTTTGGTTACTAAAATATTTAAATCCACCAATTTACCATGAAGGTCCAGTCAATTCTGTGCGGTTAATTGGGATTGCGGGTACAGTAATCAGTGGTTCCAACGACCAAACAATTCGTCGCTGGCAAGTAGACAATAGCTTGTTACAAGATAGTAGCGGTTTGGGGTATCAAGATATTGTAAATGCACAAGAAAAAACTCAAAAAGCTGTGCGCGTGATTCGCCAAAGACCAAAACCAGACAATATAATTGCCGCCGGATTGGAAACAGGAGAAATTCAACTTTGGGATGTAGCATCAAAGGAGATTAAAGCAACACTATTCAAAAAAAATCATAAAAACGATCGAGTTTTTGACCTAGATTTTACTTCTGATTCTCGCTATTTATTTAGCACTCATGGTAGTGGTTATATTCGACTGTGGAATGTGGATACAGAGCAGATAAAAGATGAAGCAGAACTGAAATTTACGACTTTAGCTTTGGGTGTGAGTGAAAGTTTGAATCAGCCAGGTAGTCTGGTTGTCGTCGCCGGGAGATTTAATAAATTAGCGTTTTGGGATTGGGTTAATAGAAGGATATACAACCTAGAATATAATTGGATGGATTGGCAAAAAGACTCCGAATTTAACCCAGTCATAGGTCAGCATCATTACATAACTAGTTTGGCAATAGCTGAGGCAAATAAAAATATTGACAAAACAGCTAATGCCAGAGATTTATTAGTAATTGCTGATAACCAAGGGTATATTACTCTTTGGAACCTGGATATAATACGCCAATGTATTGTTACTAATCAGAGTAACTTGAATAAGGAAGAAGACCAAACTCTACAAACAGATGCTTTTAAAAATGTAGTTCAGACATTAGAATGTAGCAATGCTAAACTAGCACGGTGGCGTAATGGAAATACCAACCATCGCGTTCAACCTGTTCGTTCGGTTGCTATAACCCAAAATGGTTGCTATTTAGTAAGCGGAGGAGATGATGGTAGAGTAATGCTCTGGTCAAGCGATGAAATGATGCGATCGCCAAAATACCAAACAGGAAAAATTATTGCCCAATTCCCCGATATAAAGCTCAATAGTGTTGATATAAAAGCGATCAATAATCATTTATTTATCACTACTGGTGACGATAACAACCGAGTCAGACTATATCGTGAAGAGGTAAAGGACAATGCAAGTTGCAAATAACCCTCTTTTTATCGAAGATTTATTAGCAGGTGCGAACGAAGTCAAACGTGGAACTACTACTAAACGTCGCGTTGCCGTAAAAAATTTGGGCGATAAAAAAGCGGATATTGACATTTGGATTGCCGCCATTGATGAAAAATCCGAACCTCTATTATCCTGGTGTATTTTCAACGAAGCAAATCCTCTCAGATTAGAACCAAAAGAAAGCAAGGAAGTAATTTTAACTTTTGAAGTACCTCCCCAAGCAACGCCAGATTTATACAATTATGAAATTCTTATAGAGGCTCAATCTCAATACCCTGATAAAGTTTTTCGTCGTCCGCAACAACTGCGGGTTTTGCGATCGGATCAAGATGCGGAATGGGGAAATGAACCAGCATTTTCTTTACAACCATTCACCAACTCGGCTAATCCTTATCTACTCAAAGCAGGAGAACAGTTCAATATAAAAGTTATCGTGGAAAATCGCTCGAAAAGAGTCGATCGCTTTTATTTAACTTGTCCAGAATTAACACCAGATTGGTTTACTGTTCACTACCCAGAAAGCCGCTTAGAAGTATCCGGTTTAGTAAAAGAAACCGATGGATTAGAACTGCTACCGAATAGTACAGGTGAAATCACCCTATTTCTACACCCACCACAATATACTTTAGCAGGCAATTACTTTCCTACTATCCGCGTCATATCCAGCAATAAAGAAGATTTAGTGCTGCTAGATGTGGTTTATTTGCAAATTCTTCCCGATGAAACTTTAAAATTAGAATTAAATCCCCTCTTACTGAGAATACCATCTCAATCGGGTGTATTTGAAGTCAAGTTATTTAACCAAGGAAATATTAGACGCGAAATTGCCATTTTTGCTAGCGATCGAGAAGAACTCTTCGCCTATACTCCTGAAGTTTCCCCAGTGGAATTATTACCAGGGTATATTTATAATATTCCTTTAAAAGTTCAACCTCGCAAGTGGTGGCTTCGTCCGCTTTGGGGGAAAGGAAGAGAATTTAATTTTGGTATCGGGCTGGAAAATCACAAGTTATTATTACTACCTGAAACAGCCAAACTGCCACCCTTACCTAAAGAATTGCCTCAAGGAACATTAATATGGGAACCGCGTCCTTGGTGGCAGTTTTGGCTCCCACTTTTTCTGCTAATTTTGTTAGCTTTGGGAATCATCTCGATGGGTGCATTTCTCTTATGGCAACAACTATTAGTTAAACCAAAAATTGACACTCTTAAGCCTGTAAGTAATGTTTATGCAGAGGTTAATAAACAGCCAGTTAGTTTAAATTTTCAAATTGGTAATGTGCAATCAAAAAATTGGAAATTTGAAAACATTAATAGGCTTAAAACTATAAAGATTATTCCTCAAAGCCGGGAAGGATTAGGAGAAGTTATTAGTTATGATTACAATGAATTATCCCAGAAATTTTGCCAAAAACCTGTGCAAGGAAACCTGCTTTGTACTGTGCCAACAAAAACTACAAAAGCAGGTGCCTATACCTTTAAACTAGAACTTTATCCAGTAGGACAAAATCAGCCTTCAGATTCTAAAGAGACTGATACTGTGACAATTAAGCCAATAATTACCCCAAGAATTATTAATTTACTGCCGACAAAATCGGTTTATCAAGAAGCATACAATGAGCGAGTTATTCTAAATTGGAAAATAGCTAATGCTAGTCAACTAAAAAATTTGATTTTAATTCAACAAGGAGGTGAGGGACAGCCTATCAAAAAGTCCTTTATTAAATGTATTCCTCAAGAATTCCAACCTAAAGATTTTCAGCCACAATTGAATGTTCTTAATTCCCAAGATGTACTAATTTGTAAAGGAGTCGCCACGGATGCAACAAAAGCAGGAACTTACTCTTTCAAACTCGAAGCATTTTCACAACAAGACCAAACTCAACCTTCTGACTCAAAAGAAACAGATACTATTACCATTAGACCAGCACCTCCTATTCCTCTGCCAAAAATTGAGGAATTATCGTTAAATAAAACTAGCTATGAAGCAAAGGAACCAGTCCTTTTGAATTTAAAAATCAGTAATCCCAGCCAAATTAAAGAAGTAAAACTTATAGAACAAGCAAGTGATGGATCAGTGACAAAAAATACTTTTGATTTTAGGCAATGTAATTTTCAAGAAACCTCATCTCAAAGTCCTAACCAAAATAATTCTGCTAACATTGCACCAGCTAATAATTTATCTATTCTCAATTGCCAAAATATTCCTTTAATTCCCACTAAACCAGGAAAGTTTACTTATAAAGTCGAAGTCTATTCTAGATCCGACCAAAATCAGCCTGCTCAGGTTAAAGAAACTAATACTATTATAATTAAAGCTGCACCTATACCAAAAATTGCTGAATTATCTTCTAGCCAACCATTTTATGAAGTAGCTAAAAATGAACAAATTCTCTTGAATTGGGAAATTAGTAACGCCAGCAATATTAAAGAATTAACACTTGTAGGTTTGGCTTTAGATGGATCGATCGCAATTCCCTTAAAACGTTACTCAACTAACAACTTACCTACTAAATGTACATTGACAACAAATTTACTTTGTAAAAACGTCCCGACAGATGCTCGACAAGCTGGTGACTACGTTTTCAAACTAACAGTTATTCCCCAGCAAGGAACACCAGAACCAGAAATTAATAAAAATACACCCACTATCAAAATTAAACCCATTCCCCCCACACCTGTTAATATTGTCTACTTTAAAGTAAATGGTCGAGATGTCGATCAAGAAGGAAAAATAATCTTTCCGATCAACAAAGAAAGAAAACAAGCCAATGTGATTTTATCTTGGAAAGTAGAGTCAGGTGAAGATATTAAAGTTGAACTTTTAGGAAGTAATGTTCAACCTCAAGGAGATCTTTCTTATCCCTTAAGTAAACCACCCAGCAGTCAAACAATCACCTTAAAAGTGAGGAATAAAGCTGGTGAGGAAAAAACCCAATCAGTTGTTATCGAAACAGTTGAACCAAGTAGTTTAAGCAAACCTCAAACATCATCACCTGGAACAATTTCACCTGGAACAATTTCACCTGGAATAGTTTCACCTGGAACCGGAGTTTCACCGGGAAGAACTTCACCAGGAAGCACCTCACCTTCACCTTCCAATGTAGAGCAATTGCCACCCATTGAAGTGCCACCTAAACCGGATTGATGTCTTAACTTCCTTTGTTATCTAAGTTGATGCAAATTTGTCCTAAGTTTAAGATGGTTTCCCGAAAGACTTCCAAGCTGAAAACCTTCCGATGAAACCCCCGCCTCCAGCACTCACCCCAACCTGCATCCCACCGATGTCGATCTGGTTGGGACTAGTATTGACACCCCATAAGTTGATGAAAGCCTCTGATGCACCGATTCCTGGGGTGAGATCGATCGTCTTGAGGCTACCAAAACAACTGAAGTCATCAACCCCGATGAGTGGAGTTGTAAACTCAGTTTCGCTTGGAGTCGCAATACTGAAACCCCCTTTCAATCCACCACCAAGGCCAGCACTCATAAAAGTCAAAGGATAACTATACCCATTATTTAGGTTCTTCAAATTTAGCAACAAGCCTTGTCCTCCAGCAGGGCCAATACTAGCACCAAGGGAGATACCCGATGACACTGACCACCGAGTGCTTTTTGCATTTGGATTCGGTGTAAGCCCACCGTCCAAGTCACTTCGCTCGGCACGACTGTAACCACCATCTAAATTGCCATCTTCCCCGTCCCGTTGAATTACTCTTGAGGCTGATGACACATCGAACGATCGCTGTAGTGACCTTTCTTCATCGGCTGAATATTTGCTCTGCACCCCACCCGTCTGCTGCACCACATGGGTCAACTCATGCGCCGTCAACTCATTTTTACCAGGAGATTTCCCCGCACCATAGTAAACATCGCTACCGTGAGCAAAAGCTTGAGCGCCTAATTCCTTGTTCATTTGCACTGCTGCACCGTCGGTATGCACTCGCACACCACTAAAATCGGCACCAAAGCGGGGTTCCATGAAGGCTCTCACCTCATCCGGTAAAGGGCTTCCACCTCCCTTACTTCCATTCAACTGACTCTCTAAATTGCTGTTATGGGAAGACTTTCCCTCTGACTCAGCCTTAGCTTGTACTGGCAAGTCTTCTTCTTCTTGAGGTTCTTCTGGAGTAGTTTCTCGCTGAATAGTAGGATTGGAGAGTGCTTTAGTTTGGACTTCCTCTTCTTCTTTCGCTTCTTCGGGTGCAGTTTCTCGTTGTACCAATGGCGAAATTGTAGCTGTTAAAGGCTTGGTTTGAACTTCCTCTTCTTTTTTTTCCTCTGGAAGTACTTCTCGCTGAATAGGTTCCTCTTTTTCCGGTGCAGGCATGGTCATTACCTTACTAGCCATGCTGTCTGCTTCTTGTTCGTACTTATCTCCTGGTGCGCCTACACTCAGCTTTGCTTGCACTGCTGTTGGGGTATCGGGAAATAACTTCATCTGCATTAAGTTGAAGCCAGCGCCAGGAGCTATTTTTGATTGTACTGTTCCGTCTTGTTTTGCATCGTGAACTGGGTCGCTAAAAGGTCGCTGCCAAGAACTCTCTTTCTGTGCAGGCGGAGAATAAGAACTGGATACGGGTTTTTTCTGGATTTGCGATCGCATACTCATACTCCGCCTCTACACTAAATACTTAGAGTTCAGTAATTTTTTCATTTTTACATATTTATAAGTTATTAATTTATTCTAAACAATTCTTAACTTGACTGTAATCATAAAATGTTATACCCAACCTTTAACTTCTGGATCAGTTATAGCTCTTTCCAATTTCATATATTCACTCTTAGCGGATTCTAATAAATGTTTCATCATCACAGGAACACCGCTATCAGCAGCAATAAAAGCTGCATTCAACGCAATATTACGAATGTTTCCCCCTGCAACATTTAACCGCGCTAATTTGTTAAAATCTAACCCGGTCGTTGGTGTATTCTTGGGGAAAATGCGCCGCCAAATTTCGGTTCTTTGTTGTGCATCGGGGAAAGGATATTTAACTACAAACCGAATTCTTCGCAAAAAAGCTGTATCGATCGCATCCTTCAAATTAGTAGTTAAAATCGCCAACCCTTGATAAGCTTCCATCCGTTGCAATAGATAACTGACTTCCATGTTTGCATAGCGATCGTGACTATCTTTCACATCGGAACGTTTGCCAAAAATCGCATCCGCTTCATCAAATAATAATATAGTTGCGCCGCCTTCTGCTGCATCAAATACGCGCCGTAAATTCTTCTCGGTTTCTCCAATATATTTACTAACAACAGAACTCAAATCGATCCGGTAAAGGTCTAATTGCAAAATTCCAGCTAAAACTTCCGCTGACATGGTTTTACCAGTACCGCTAGAACCTGCAAATAAAGCACTAATTCCTAATCCTCTTGCTCCCTTTTTTCCAAATCCCCATTGTTCATAAACTTTGGTACGTTGGCGTAAATGAGCAGCAATTTCTCGTAACACTTGTAACTGCGGTTCTGGTAATACTAAATCATCCCAAGTAGCAGCAGGTTCGATACGTTGCGCTAGTTCGTCTAAATGAGGACGAGCTTGAGTGCGACACATATTCCATAAGGAATTGGCAATTTGATTTTCGTTACCTTTTAGTTGAGTTTTAGCTTCTGTACAAACTGCATAAATACTGGGTGCGCTAAGATTAAATTGGGATGTTAATATTTCTACTTGTCCGTTTAAACCGGGTGCAATGTCGCCCAAAGCGTTTTCCCAAATGGCAATTTGTTCTTGTTTGATGGGTTTTACTACTTCAAAAGTGATTAATGGACGTAAACCTGCACGACGACGATCGCGACTAGTAATCATCAATGGTGTGTTAATATTTTCTATCATCTGAACCAGTGCGTTTTCTTTGGCTGGATCGTTTCCTCCCCACTCATCACAATCTAACAATAAAACACTTCGATTTAATTGTGCTTCTCGTTGCCAAAGTAAAATCAGATTATTCAAATCAGTGGTAGTATTTGGAATTGCATTGGCAGAGATCACTGCTATTTTTACTCCTGAGATGCTACAAGCAATTTGAGCGATCGCTCTTTTACTCGCTACTTCTTCGCCAACTAATTGTAAAATTGGAGAATTAGAAACGGAATTGTTTAATATACCAGCTAACTTTTCAGCTATTTCTTGTTGCGATGGTACGAGATATTCGTTAGCTGATAACGATTCGATTATTCCTCTTAGGCGATCGTCTAGGTAATCTACTCCTACTAAATAATGCAATATTCTCTCATCAATTCGCAAGGGACTGGTCATCAGCGTTTTACCACCGCCAACTTCAATTAGTCGCCAGCGGCGTAACGGACTGTGCGGTGCGATCGCACTCCAATGTGCTTTTGATAAAGCCGACATTGCTAAACTAAAAGTAGGATAGCTTAATTGCCGATCTCCTTGAGCATTAGCACATAAACTGGCAAAACCTGCATCTAATTCCATGCCAGCGCACAATAACAGCAAATCTCGTTCAAAACCCGATAAACCAAATTTACTGCGAAGCTGCTCTAACGCAAATGAAGCGTTAAAAATCTCTTCATATTCCCCCGCTCCCCTGCTCTCCTGCTCTCCTGCTCCCCCGCTCCTTTGTTCCAACGCCTGACGTACCAAGCTTAAAGCTGTGGAAAGGTAGTTCCAGTTAGCTGTTTGCCAATCAATACTTCCTGTATTCATGGAATCACCACCTTTGGGCTGATATACTGCTCATAAGTTGAACTTTCTCGATCGGTATCCACTCGCAAGAGACTTTCTGCACCATCCACCTGCACTCGCACTAAATATTCTCCTGGTTTAACATCTGAAATTGCAAACACAATTAAATTGGTATTAGTATTGCGGGGTTTGGCGGCAAAGATATAAGCTGCTGGGATGAGGAGCGATCGCTCATTCAAAAACAATAACACTCTCTGCTCTCTACCAACTGTTAAATCAATTTGCACTCTCACTTCTGCTGAGTACAACTCATCCCCATTATCCGTCGCTTGCAAAACTTCTACATCGGCTGTAATTGTCGGACATAACACAAATGGTACTACATTAGATCCGACAGCCCGATCGGGTTCATAAGATTTACGTTTTGGTATTGGATGCAACAGTTGCAAACTCTGTACACCAGCCCGCAAACTACCAGTTTCTGAGCTTGGTAATGAAGCCAAATCCAACCGAATTTCCCTTTCCGTCAACTTTTGCGGCGTTAATTTAGCATCGCCAATCCTTACCTGAGTTAGCTCTCCCCGTAACTGTTTACCACGAATAACTAAGATACTATTAGCTACGATTGGCTGATTCGAGCCAGCTTCTCCCGTTACTTGCTCGATCGCAGGTTGATTAGGCGTAGTGTAATAATCAATACTGCGTATTGGTAACGCTCTGCCGCTAGTTCTTTGACCTTCAATTAATACTGTACTACCTTGGCAAGCAAAGGAAAGCACATAAGGACATTGAAAAAACACAGACCAGATTTTTGACAAATCTTCCGTTGTCATGGGTGAAGGAACAATAGTGACTCGCTCTACTTGTTCGGCAAGACTAGAATCAGTCAAAAAACTAAAAGTTGGATTATTTATCGTGTCACGAATCATTTCTGCCGTTAAGATTGGCTGGTCAACAATAGTTCGCACTGTGCTACCTAATAAACGTTGAGGCTCTAACTCTACCTCATTGCCATAAAAAGTCATGATGTAATAAAGGTCTAAACCCGCTTGCGCTTGCTTAATTAAATCTCCTTTGGGGCGGCGAGTGCGTAAGTCGGCATTGCGCCAAGCTGGATTCGGGGTAGCTTGGTATAAATATACGTTAACTCCTACCTCTGGTGTTCCACTTCCAGAAGCGTCGGGGCGAACTGTGGTGACTCTAGCACCAGGAACATCGATTTGGACAGCGGCTTGCAGAATTCTTTGCAGAGTAGCTGTGACAGTAGCGATCGCTAAATAATTACTCATATATTTTATTTTTACTTTTACTTTTCACTATCAATCGCCAAATAAAAATTTTTATTACAAAAATCACTTTAGTTTTGATAAAAAGAAAAATTGGCGTATTGATATATCAATTTTTAAATTGTACTTAAGTACAATAATGCCCTATTTATACACAAAATTTTACATTTGACATTAGCTATTTTCCAGGGGATTTTAACTTAAATATATAATGACACTGAATTGTTTTTGGGTTAGATTAAGGTTTTAAACTTAGATTTCCGAATTTCTCCGTACCCAGCCTAATTCCCAATTTAAGGAAAATTATCTATGGCGAGACTAGATTACTTTGCCCCTGGCGTGTATGTCGAAGAAATTGACAGGGGTAGTCGTCCGATCGAAGGTGTACAGACTAACATTGCTGGCTTTATCGGCTTTACTGAAGCAATACGTAACGGAGCCGAACTGGGCAAGCCGATGTTGGTAACCAGTTGGAACCAGTACATGGAATACTTTGCCAGGGAAAATTCTGATGGATTTACAGATTTTCATGCTTACTTACCCTTTGCTGTCAATGGCTGGTTTTTAAATGGAGGGGCTAGGTGTTGGGTAGTTAGTATTGGCACTTCACTGCCTAAAACATCTGAGGAAACTATTCAACCCGATACTGAATCAACTGCTTTGACCATCAAAACTAATGGCAAGCGGGAATCTTTGCAATTTATCCTCAAACCGGAAGAAGCAGAAAATGGGGCGGTTACTGTAGAAATTCAGCCTTCTGAACCCAAATCTGACCCAGAAGACCCAAATGTTCCCGCACCAGTACCAGCAGAATTCTTCTCAGTAGTTATCAAACGAGATGGAGAAGAATTGGAAAGGTACGAAAACCTGACAATGGATCGGGAAGTTCAGGCAGATGTCGGAGACTATGTAGCTACCAAGCTGGAAGAATCTCAGTATATATTGGTAACAGATCTGACACAAAAGGGTTTGCCCTTAGCCCGAAGACCAGCAGATGGTTTATTTGAAGTCAGTCCTCCCCCGATTTTGCCTACCCAAGAAAACTTAGCTAGATATGTGCAGGGAGTGCGGGACGATCGCAGCGGTATCCAAGGACTCTTCGAGATTGACGAAGTAACAATGGTGGCTTGTCCCGACTTAATGCGAGCTTATCAAGCAGGCTTGCTCAACGAGGATCAAGTTCACGGTTTAATGGAGTTAATGGTGAGTTTGTGCGAAAATTCTGCTCCCAATCCTCCAAATCGCATGGTAGTTTTGGATACGCCGCCCGATCGCCTTAAGCCCCAACAAGTAGTTAATTGGCTGGATAACGACTTCAACCGTCGTTCTATGTTCGCCGCACTCTACTATCCTTGGATTAAAGTACCCAATCCCCGCAATGCTGGCAAGCCAATTTTAGTACCTCCTTGCGGACACATGATGGGCGTTTGGTCGCGCACAGATGAAACGCGGGGTGTCTACAAAGCACCAGCAAACGAAACTCCGCGCGGCGTAATTGGATTATCCTACGATTGCAACTTCCGGGAACAAGAAATATTAAACCCCAAAGGTATTAATTGTATTCGTACCTTCCCCAACCGAGGGATTAAAATTTGGGGAGCTAGAACTTTAGTAGAACCAGAAAAAACGGAATGGCGTTATATCAGTGTGCGCCGTTTGATGAGTTATATTGAAAAGTCGATCGAACTCGGTACTCAATGGGTTGTATTTGAGCCAAACGATCAAGACTTATGGGCAAGAGTGCGTCGTACTGTCAGCAACTTTTTAGAACGACTTTGGCGAGAAGGAGCTTTATTTGGAGCATCGCCTGAACAGGCATTTTATGTTAAATGCGATGAAACTCTCAACACTCCTGACACAATGATTCTAGGTCGATTGTATATCGAAGTAGGAGTTTGTCCAGTTCGACCAGCTGAATTTGTGATCTTCCGCATCAGTCAGTGGAGTGGACAAGACGAACAATAAAACTTTTTTCCAAACAGTAATTTATAGCAAAGAGGTTGAATAATGGCAGATGAATTACTAGTCAGTTGTAGATTTTACTTTGAAGCTGACGGTTTAACAGATAAGCAAATTCTCGAAGTTTCCGGCTTAAGTGCAGAAAACCCAGCCGCAGGCGGCGACAAAGTTTTAGGTTCAGGTAAAAACGCCATGAATTTACGTCAAGCTGCGCCTACCAGAGTCAAATTTACACCTGTTACTGTCAAAGTTGTAGCTACCACAAATAAAGACCTTTATAAGTGGTATGAAGATTGCAACAAAAATGACGGCGGTAAGTCAGATTGGTCAGCAAATCGTAAAGCCGCTTCGGTGACAGTTTACGATCAAGGCGGAGACATGAAAGCCCGTTGGGAATTGCAAAATGCTTACCCCACAAAGTATGAAGGGCCAAAGCTGGAAGCCGGAGCAAATGACGTGGCTAACGAAACTCTAACTCTAGTCCATGAAGGGATTAAACGAGTGCAGTAGCTATTTGAGGAATAGGGTTTGGGGAATAGGCAATTCTAAGGTCAGGATTTATGGATTTACTTGATGGTCAGGATTAATTCAAGAAATCTAGTAAATTTATAAATCCTGTAAATCCCCATCAAGATTCCCCTTTTTAATTACAAATTACTAAAAAGATAAAATGGCAAATTTAATTAATGACTTTCCCGAAATTCTCACAAATTGTCGTTTTTATATAGAACTAAAACTGGATGGTAGCACTGAACCAGTAGATGCCTATTTTCTTGAATGTAAAGGCTTTAAGCGCACTCAAGAAGCGATCGAAGTTTGTGAAGTAACTCCCCGGAGATGGGGAGAAGCTAAATCAGGTCAGGTTGTTCGCACTAAAGTTCCAGGAAATGTTAAAACTAACAATATAACTCTGCGTCGAGGTATGACTAAATCCTCAACCTTGTGGCAATGGTTCAATGCTGTTCAAGAAGGAAATTGGGCTAAACAACGTCGAGATGGTTCTTTAACTATTTACGATCAAGCTGGGAATCCACAAGCAATATTTCAATTTCAAGGAGCTTGGCCTACCAGTTATATCGCTTCTGATTTGAATTCCAGTGGTGGGGAGTTGCAAATAGAAGAAATGGAAGTGGCTGTTGAAGAGTTTATACGGGAAAAGTAAGTTTAAATGTTTCAAACAGAATTTGAGTTTACTTTACCCAAAGGGTATCTTGACTCGGAAGGGAATTTGCATCGTAAAGGTGTGATGCGGTTAGCCAGAGCAATAGATGAAATTGTTCCTTTGCGCGACCCCCGTGTTAAATCAAATCCTGCTTATTCTACGGTAATAATCCTCTCTCGCGTAATTACTAAATTAGGGGCATTAGAGGAAGTTACTCCGGCAACAATTGAGGATCTTTTTGCCTGCGATCTCAACTATTTGCATCAATTTTATCGTCAAATAAATGAATTAGAAGAGGCAAATGTAGAGTCAGATAAATCTACAAAACCCTCATAAATTAAGGAGTAAAAAATTACCAATTGGGGAGGAATAAGGGTGAAGCTCACCGATTTAATTAATTCTGTTGGAATCCGCGTCCGGGAGGTGACAACATTCATTCGTTACCCTGTGGAAAATGCCTCTCGAATGGCTATGCGCCGTTTCCAAAATATTTATGAAAACATAGAAATAGGTCAGAATAAAAGAGGTCAAGATAAAGACAAAGATATTTCAGTACCAACAATTAATGCCAGACAGGTAGAGAGTTCAGTAACAGTTATCGAACCAAAAGAGACAGCAAATGCTATGAAAATAGCTATTGCAGAAAGATTGGCTAAAAGACAGCCTTATCGTGGAGATATTGTCCCAATTTTGCCAAAGAATCAAGAGATTCGTGGTGGTCGGAGAGGAAGATATCGAATTGATGATTTAGTTAAAGACAGCGAAAGAGTACGTTTATATAATGGAGTGCAAGTTGTTAATAATAAACCAGTTATTATAAAAGAATATTTATTATCCGATCGCGAATTTAATAAAAAAGAAGCTAAGGAACGTAAGGAAAAGTTCGATCGGCTTGCTAGGATAAACTTAAAAAATGGAGGCGGACAGGATTTTCGCTTGATTAGTCCTTGGGATGCGGTAGCTTCAACTAATGAAAGAAGTTGCTATTTAATTCTCGATCGAACTATTAATAATAGCACAATACTCAGAGAGTATTTGGCTAATAATGGCCCCATGTCTGGCAAACAAGTGCGGCAAGTTCTCTATCAAATCCTGCAAACTCTCTGGTTTCTTCATAGCCAAAGATTGCGGTTTTCTGCGGATGAAATACAGCAAGGTTTACCTCATGGTAATTTGAGTTTGGACAGTTTGCTGATTGTAACCAATAATCAAAATACGATCGATGAACCACAATTTTTCATTTATGTATCGGATTTAGCTTTGTGGGAAGACCTATTTAAACCACCTAATACTAAAATCCCTACTCATTCACCGGAGAAAGATTTACAAGATTTAGGATATGTCTGTTTTTATCTGCTGTCAGGGGGAACTGTCGATCGAATTTTTGGACAACCTCTCGATCCTACAATTGAGCAACATTGGCTTCCGATTAAAGATGCACCACTTAAAAAATTTATTCATCGCCTTTTAGGGATAGATAAGCGATTTGCCAGTGCTTATGACGCTCGTCAAGCACTTTTAGAATTACCATTAAAGGAACAAATTGAAGAACAAACTTCTGTTGTATTAATAGAAAATTCTGACAAAGAAGAACACGAAAATTGGCGAGTTGTAAAAACCCTATTGATGGCTCTGGTATTAGCAATATTGGCAGGGGTTTTAGGAAGAATTATTTGGCTAACTTTGCGTAATGCAGATGAAATTCCCTTACCAATTATTGGTTCTCCTTCTCATCCCTGCTGTTTTGCCAAAGTGGATAAAGTTCCGAGTGGAGAGACTAAATACGTTACAGAAGCTGACGGAACATGGGATTATATCCTGAACAATTCCAGCTTAAGTTCTTATACAAAAACTTTGGTCGAAGAAATCAAAAATCGTGAAGCGAGATTACAAAATTATACACTTAATAATTCATCTGGGGATTTAATAGAGGAAGTGCGATCGGGGAAAGCAGACTTTGCACTGACTACTTATGTTGACAATTTACCTAGTGACTTGCAACAGCAGGTAGTTGCTTATGACGGATTAGTAGTATTTGTAGCTTTTAGTAACAACAAAAGAAAAGAAAATATTCCTAATGCTTTAGATGGTCGAATTACCTTAGATCAATTACGCGAATTATACACAAAAGGGGAAATTTCTAACTGGTCTTTACCCGAAGGATTTAATAATATTAAACTTTATTTACCTCCTGATAATCCTCTGGCAATACAACTTTTTGAGAAGTTAGTATTCAAAGATAAACCACCGCAAGAATTGGAGCAACTAAAACAAAAAAACAAAAAAGAAGAATTAGAAAATAAACAACGTCTACTAGCGGAAAAAAGAGTAGAAATCGACAAAAAACGCTATGCTATAGGCTATAGAAAATGGAGTCAAGCAATTTCGGACTTAACCAAAAAGATTAATGACCGAAAAAATGATGAAACTTATACTTTGGAGCAGATTTTAAATGATTTTGAAAATAAAAAGACAGTGGGAATTGGTTTTGGTCTTCTTAGCAGAATTTTTGGTCAATGTTCAGTTTATCCTTTAGCAGTGGGAGAAAAAAACCAAGAAATTCAGCCTTTAGTCCGACAGATGCAAAATGATGTCAAACCTATAGAACCAACAACAGATTTGTGTAATGATAAAGGAAGCTATTGGCCTAACGTTAAAGCTTTCGAGTCAGGAAGTTATCCTTTAATGTATAAGTTAGTAGTAGTCTACCCCAAAAACAAAAATCGTTCCCAAGCTGGGAAAAAATTTGCTGAGTTACTAAAAACCGAAGAAGGTCAACGTTTGTTACTGGAAGCTGGATTAGTGCCATTGGAAAGTTATTTAATAGATAAAAGATGAATAAAAATGAAAAGCCAGAAATTTCCCAGTTAGTCGAGAAAATTACGCTCGATCCGATATTATTGAGGAGATTGAGCAACCGAGTTTATGAATTAATGTTAGAAGATTTACGCAATCAACGCGATCGCTCTTGCAACTACAAGGGGTTACTTTAATGTCGAAAAATGGTGTCATCACTCACGAACTCAATTACGTAACAGCAAATCGCTTTTACGTAGAAATGGAAAGTAGTATTACCGCATCTTTCAGTGAGTGTTCAGGTTTGGGGGTGAAAATTAAACGCGAAGCTTATTTTGAAGGCGGAGTTAACGACCAACAAAGAATAATATTAGGTCAAGCTGAGTATACAGATGTCACCCTAAAACGTGGTCTAACTGACGATTTCGTATTTTGGGATTGGGTAACAAACATCTTGAGTGGGCCTAAAAAAGAACGGCGAAATGTGAATATTTTACTGTTTAATCAAGCAGGGGAAACCATGCAATGCTGGACTCTACTTGGTGCTGTTCCCGTTGGTTGGAAAGCGCCAGCATTACAAGCAAATTCCAACACAGTTGCTATTGAAGAATTAACTCTAGCTTATGAAGGATTAAAAATCGCTAAATCCCAAGGTGGTGGTGCTACTACACTTAACTCAGGTCGCCATGCTTCAGGATTTTTCCTCTAACTATCAGGTAAAGCTATTGGAGGAAATAATTCATGTCTTTAAAGCCTCTTGGTTTGCCAAATCCTTTACTTGTACCTAGTTCTTTAGGAGGAAGTTTTCAACCGTTACAATCGTTGCGTCCTTTGGGTCAATCTGTAACTTCAGTGGCACAGAATTTAACGCCACTAAGTCAGTTTCTCCAATTCTCATTGCAAGAAACTGCTTATATTGGTGAACAAAGGGATATGGGAAATTGGGGAGGGGAAATTTTTTCTAATTTAACCAATGATTTTTTTGATAATCAATTTTCAACTCCGGTTACTGAATTTGCTACTAAATCAAACTTATCAGAATCATCACAGGAAAATTTTCAACAACCAATTATTAGACGATCGGAAAATAGCGAAAATAAACAATCAAATTCTGTTTTGCTAACAGCTTCTTTAGACAGTCAAACAAGTCAAACAGAAAATATAGCCAGTCTCAAACCTTTAGGATTATCAAAACCTTTAATTCAAGAGTCAGACTTTCTGATTTCTCGATCTGTAGCTGAATCATTAAACAAACCGCAGATAAGTGGTAAGGAAACATTTAATTCAGATGTAGTGAAAGCAGATTGGCAAGAATTAAATGTGGGTGATGGTGCGGCTATGGACGTACCCTTATCCACTTTACCATCAAATCCCCCGGTTATTCAGTCTAATGTAGAGACAGAAATTCCTGCTACAACCATTCAAAATACAAGAATACCATCAATAGAATCCTCATCAGAAATCAATCTCAGTTTAGAAACAACAACCGATGTCACCCCATCCACTGTCGAAAATTTGACTCTACAATCAGAAAGATTGGCAGAAAATCAACCAGACATCGCTGTTTCATCGCCAACAACTAACGATGTAATTAACGGCGATCGCATTTCCCCAAGTTTAGAACCCACCACCGATGCCGAAAATATTACACCACAATCAGAAAGATTGGCAGAAAATCAACAAAACATCGCTTTTTCATCGCCAACAACCAACGATGTAATTAATCGCGATGCCACTTCTCCATCAAATCTGGTTTCCCCAAGTTTAGAACCCACCACCCATGCCGAAAATACTACACCACAATCAGAAGGATTGGCAGAAAATCAACAAAACATTGCTGCTTCATCACCAACAACTAATGATGCAATTAACGGCGATCGTATTTCCCCAAGTTTAGACACCACCGATGCTGAAAATATTACGCCACAATCAGAAGGGTTAGCAGAAAATCAACCAGACATCACTGTTTCATCGCCAACAACCAACGATGTAATTAACGGCGATCGTATTTCTCCAAGTTTAGACACCACCGATGCCAAAAATATTACGCCACAATCAGAAGGGTTAGCAGAAAATCAACCAGACATCACTGTTTCATCGCCAACAACCAACGATGCAATTAACGGCGATCGCATTTCCCCAAGTTTAGAACCCACCACCGATGCCGAAAATATTACACCACAATCAGAAAGATTGGCAGAAAATCAACAAAACATCGCTTTTTCATCACCAACAACCAACGATGTAATTAATCGCGATGCCACTTCTCCATCAAATCTGGTTTCCCCAAGTTTAGAACCTACCACCGATGCTGAAAATATTACGCCACAATCAGAAGGATTTGAAGAAAATCAACCAGACATTGCTGTTTCATCGCAAACAAACAACGATGTAATTAACGGCGATCGTATTTCTCCAAGTTTAGACACCACCGATGCCAAAAATATTACGCCACAATCAGAAAGATTGGCAGAAAATCAACAAAACATCGCTTTTTCATCACCAACAACCAACGATGTAATTAATCGCGATGCCACTTCTCCATCAAATCTGGTTTCCCCAAGTTTAGAACCCACCACCCATGCCGAAAATACTACACCACAATCAGAAGGATTGGCAGAAAATCAACCAGACATCACTGCTTCATCACCAACAACTAATGATGCAATTAACGGCGATCGTATTTCCCCAAGTTTAGACACCACCGATGTTGAATATCTGACTCTACAATCAGAAGGATTGGCAGAAAATCAACAAAACATCGCTTTTTCATCGCCAACAATTAACGACACAATTAACGGCGATCGCATTTCTCCAAGTTTAGACACCACCACCGATATCACCCCATCTATTGCGGAAAATATTACGCCACAATCAGAAGGATTAGTAGAAAATCAACCAGACATCACTGTTTCATCACCAACAACTAACGACACAATTAACGGTGATGCCACTTCCCCATCAAATCTAATTTTCCCAAATTTAGACACCTCCACTGAAACGCCACAATCAGAAGGATTTGGAGAAAGTCAACCAGACATTGCTGTTTCATCACCAACAAGTAACGATGCAATTAACGGCGATCGTATTTCCCCAAGTTTAGAAACCACCGATGCCGAAAATCTGACTCTACAATCAGAAGGATTGGCAGAAAATCAACAAAACATCGCTTTTTCATCGCCAACAACCAACGATGTAATTAATCGCGATGCCACTTCTCCATCAAATCTGGTTTCCCCAAGTTTAGAACCCACCACCCATGCCGAAAATACTACACCACAATCAGAAAGATTGGCAGAAAATCAACAAAACATCGCTTTTTCATCGCCAACAAACAACGATGTAATTAACGGCGATCGCATTTCCCCAAGTTTAGACACCACCATTGATGCCAACAATATTACGCCGCAATCAGAACAATTAGCAGAAAATCAACAAAACATCGCTGTTTCATCGCCAACAATTAACGACACAATTAACGGCGATCGCATTTCCCCAAGTTTAGACACCATTATTGATGCCGAAAATATTACACCACAATCAGAAGGATTGGCAGAAAATCAACAAAACATCGCTGTTTCATCGCCAACAATTAACGACACAATTAATAGTGATGTTACCTCTTCATCCCATCTAATTTCCCCAAAATTAGACATTACTACCAATAGCAAAAATCAGACTCTACAATCAGAAGAATTGGCACAAAATCAATCAAACATCACTGCTTTATTACCAACAACCAACAACGTAATTAACAGTGATGGCACTTCCCCACACCATCGGATTTCCCCAAGTTTAGAAATTACTACTGATGTTGAAAATAACAACGCAATTAACAGTGATGCCATTTCCCGACCCCATCTAATTTCCCCAAGTTTAGAAATCACTACTGATGCCGAAAATGTAACTCCACAATCAGAAACAGAGAGAGACAATCAATCAAATATTGCTGCTTCATCACCTACAACCAACGACGCAATTAACACTGATGCCATCTCCCCAAGTTTAAACACCACCAATGTCACCCCATCAACTAAAGAAACCTCTGCTTTAAATAAAACAGACTTTTTTGCACCATCTCAAACAACTACATTATCAAATCCATCAGAACCAATTCTTGCATCATCTCAAGAAAACATAATTCAACCATACCTAGAGGGTCAAAGTTTAAAATCTCTCCCACCTCTGGGTTTATCCAAACCTTTAATTCAACAATCTGACTTTCTAACTTCAGGATTAATCACAGATTTTATAAATACATCTGCCACTTCCCAAGAAACACCAACATCATCTAGTAATTCTCCTGTAAAAATCTCAAAATTTTCCGAAGAAAACATACCTAATATCTCCCGTCCAACAGAAACAAAATCGCCAGAAATCAATTCCCAAACTGCTAATAATATACCAAATTCATGGTCAAGTATTTCCGAATTACTCGGTGAAAATCCCACCGAAACTACAGAAAATTCTCTTCCTCTCAATCCTTTAGGTTTTTCTAAACTTCTCAGCAATCAAAATAATTTTATATTGCCAAAATTAGCTTTAACTCCCGAAGTAGACGAGACAGTTAATAATAATCAACAAACTTCGCAAACCATGAATTATAATCCTGCTAAGGATGTACCAGATTCATGGTCAAATATATCCGAATTGTTAGGCCAAAATTCTCCAAGAATACCAGATATAAACGAGCAATTTACACTAGAATCTCCGCAGTCATATTATACTCTTTCCTCACCCAGTATCGCTAACTCTGATTCTTCTGCCACTTTCGAGCTTTCTACATTAGGAAATAGTCAAGAAACTCAGCAACAGCTAACAGTAAATATCTATAGCAAAGCTTCCTCTATCTCTGATGAACAATTAGAAATGCTGGCTCAAAAAGTTTATACTTTATTGCGACAAAGGCTAGAAATCGAACAAGAGCGTCTGGGTAAAAGTTGCGTAGGCTATCCCATTTGGTTAGGCAATATCACCTCATCATCTGGAACTTCTGCTAAAGTCAAATTAGCTGAAAAATCAACTCCGCGATCGCGCACAGCAGATGAAACTGGCGAAGTTTCCGCAGTTGATAATAAGTTGCAAATCCTTACCAGAGAAGTCTATTATTTAATTCGACAGCGGTTAGAGATAGAACGAGAGCGTCAAGGACGCTATTATGCAGGACGATTAAACAGGTAAAAGTTACACAATGATTTAGGAGAATGTATGTTACCAAGCAAAACTACGCCAATATCAGATAAATCCGGGAATCTCGTCAAAGCAACACTGATTTCAAATGATGGTGTACCTGCGATCGAATTTATGTTTAACCCCACCGAATTAGTATTTGAGGGCGTAGTTGAAACAGCCGAAAGCCCTGGGGCACGTACTCAAGAAAAAGGACAACCTAAAGTGAGTTTTTCTCATGTAAAAGCTTACAAAGTTACAATTAATAAAATTTTGTTTGATACTTACGAATCAGGAGAAGATGTTGTTCAAAGATACATTAATAGATTCAGAACAGCAGTTGAGTTTGTCCAAGGCAAAGAACGTCCGCCCATTTATCAATTTATGTGGGGTAAACGAGTTTACTTGCGGCGTTGTTTTGTGGAAAAACTTAACTATAAATTAACCATGTTTTTGCCTGATGGAACTCCAGTACGTGCTGTGATCGACAGCCTGACTCTTAAAGAAGCTGACGAACCAAAAGAAAATGCACCACTGGGCGCTCAACCTCCAGCACAAGTCGATCGCCAAAAATATAGTATGAGCAACGTGGTATCCAAGTTCCGTACTAAATCGAGCGGCAAATAGATAGGATGAGCGATCGCAAATCTTCAAAGATAAACAATTCCCAACTTTTATTACCCTAATTAACTAAATAGAGAAGTGCTAAGTTTCCAAGATCCCACGAGGTACTCTTATGACTGGAGTTCATTATCGCGCCCTACCGGAATTAGAAATAGATGGTAAAAAAGCCTCTCTTAGCTTGATGGAAGATATCCTGGAAATATATGTAGAAGAAAGTATACATCAGCCAGCAATGTTCATTTTGGCAGTTCAAAATGATTACTTTCCAGGTAGAACCCAAGATCAAAAATGGCGCTACCAAGATATATTACAAATTGGCAAACCCGTTAAAATTGGTTTTACTTCCAGTACCACCGAATCCAAAGACTATAACAAAGAAAACGATAATAATATTATAGAAGCCGAAATCACAGGAATTGAAACCTTTTTTAGTGAAAAATCTCAAGCTCCAGTAATAATCAAAGGTTATGATGTTAGTCACCGCCTACATCGAGGGCACTATAATCGTTCTTTTCAAAACATGACAGATAGCGACATCGTGAAAAAAATCATTCAAGAAGTAGGCATAAAGCCAGGGGCAATTGATGCTAGTGGTGTCGCCCATGACTACGTTTTTCAAGAAAACCAAACCAACATGGAATTCCTGCGGCAACGAGCCGCTAGAATAGGTTTTGAACTATTCGTAAAAGATAATCAATTAAACTTTCGTAAACCAAAAGCGGACGCAGATAAAATCACTTTAAAATGGTTGACAGATCTGCATAGTTTCCGAATTCGAGTCAGCAGTTCCGAACAAGTTAAATCCGTTGAAGTTCGAGCCTGGGATTACAGTCAAAAAAGAGCAGTTGTATCCACCAAAAACCAAGAACAGATAATTACTAAAACTCAAAACGGCAAAGGCAGCGATACCAGCAATAAATTTAAAGGACAACCGCCCACACCCAAAATGATTTTAGTAGATCAACCCCTCTTTAATGCTGAAGAAGCTGATACTATGGCACAAGCTTTATGTGATGAATTAGGAGGACAATTTATCTACGCTGATGCTAAAGCAGAAGGAAATACTCAAATTAGACCAGGGCGTGTAGTTCAATTAGAAGATATGGGACAGCACAGTGGCGAATACTACGTCACTGAAACTCGTCACTCTTACCAAGAAAGAGTTTACACCACAGAATTCTGCGTGCGCGGTTTGCGGGGGGGCAATCTTTTAACCGCACTCTCTCCCCAATCTCACTTGCAGCCAGGGCAAACTTTATTAGTAGGAATTGTCACTGATAATAAAGACCCAAAAGGTTGGGGGCGAGTTAAAGTTAAGTTTCCTACACTCACAGAAGAACACGCTAGTAATTGGGCGAGAGTAGTAGCAATTGGCACTGGAAATCAGCGAGGATTTGATTGTTTACCAGAAATAAATGATGAAGTATTAGTAGCATTTGAACATGGCGATATTCATCGCCCTTATGTCATTGGTGCAGTTTGGAATGGCAAAGACGCACCACCAAATTCGGTAGAAGATAACGTTCAAGATGGCAAGGTGCGATTGCGAACATTTCAAACCCGCACCGGACATAAAATGCAGTTTGTGGAAGAAGATAAAGGTAGTAGTAAAGCAGGAGCTTATATTGAAACAAAAGGCGGTCACAAATTACGTATTAATGATAGCGAAAGATTTGTAGAAATTGAGACATCAGGAGGTCATAGATTACGATTGAATGACAGTGATGGTAGTATTACAATGAATTCTACTGGCAGTATAAGAATAGAAGCTCAAACTAATATTGATATCACGGCTAATGGTATTATTAATGTTAGAGGTAGCATAATTAAACTTAACTAAAACTCAGGAATATTTCTTATGGGTAAACCCGCCGCTAGAATTACCGATCGTGTCGCCCATCCTCTACCGCCCGTCTTGACTGGAGGACCAGGTAGTCCTACCGTACTAATAGGCGGTTTACCAGCTTGGCGAGGCATACCAGCAGCGGGAGCAGCAGTCATCCAACCAGCAAAAAAAGTCAGTGACGCAGCTATTACCACAGCAGAAGCAGCTACAGCCGCAGCCGCAGGTACACCTGGACTGCCAGCAGTAAAAGCCACTGAAGAAACCACAAAGACTACAGCGGCAGCCAGTATGAGCAGTACGATTACTAGTACTGCTGGTGGGGCAGACATTCATAATTGTGCTACACCTTTGCCTTTACCACCACACGGCCCAGGTGTTGTCATAGATGGTAGCATTACGGTGTTAATTAACGGGCTTCCTGCTTGTCGAATGGGAGATACTATTGTGGAAGCACTTGGCCCTCCAAATAAAATTGTGATGGGTTGTTCTACTGTACTGATTGGCGGGTAAAAAGTCTTCTTAATACTAGGGAAAGCGCCAGAGGAATTAGGCAATGAGCGACAGACTACAAGTTCAGAAAAACTCATCTGCGCCATCCCAAATGGCAGCATCACCCCAATTTCAGGAACGACCTTTTACTGATGAGAGATATCAAACTGTTGCTAGTGCTGGAACTATTACAGCAGACTCGCCACCACAACCAAACATTGCCCGTGCTAGTTTTAATTTGCTGAATATGCCAATATTTGCTCCTTCATCAGGGGCAAATATGCAGCAAGAAAATATTCAGCGTCAGGAGGAAGAAAAACAAGGAAACTTTCAATTAAACGAACAATCAAATAACGCTACTTCAGTCGAAGAAGAGAAAGATGAAAATCAAGATGTTCAGTTAAAAGAAGAATTAGATAACACTGCTTCAGTTGCACAAGAGAAAGATGAAAACCAAGATGTTCAGTTAAAAGAAGAAGAATCAAATAATGCTTCCTATGTTGAAATTCCACAAGAAAACATTGAGTTAAAGTCAATTCAAACTAAACTTACTGTTGGTAAACCTGGGGATAAATACGAACAGGAAGCTGAGAGTATGGCGGCGAAAGTGATGACTATGCCAGACTCAGCCGTTGAAGAAGCAATTCAACGTCAAACTGATGACGAAAAAAAAGAAATCCAAACTTCACCTTTGGCTAACTTTATCACGCCACTGGTGCAGCGATCGCCTGAACGAAGAAGTAACCGAAAAGCAACCCGAACAAGTACTTTAAACAGCACATCGGGTACGATTGACCCTCTATCAAGAACTCGGAGATCTACAAAGCGCACAAGAGAATTAAACGAATTAGCAGTACAACCGCCAAGAAGAAACCTGAAACAGCAACCATATAAGCAAGATATCAATGGGCAAGAGTTGTGGAATGGAAACGATCGCCTCCCTTGGGGAAATGATTTTGAGGAGAACTATTGGCAGAATGTTCCTCACCAATTGAATCCACAACGTAATAACCGCAAGGAATATGAATGTATAGTCGGAGCTAACAAGAAAACAAAGTATTTGCCCCGAAGCGGAGATGCACAGCCAGGTGAAGACGTAGCAACTATTGGTCACCAAACTCAGTGGCGATCTCACATACTTAATAATGCTGATTGGGGTACTTTCACAGTCGAAAACGACGGTACACAGATATCGGCTATCAGTAAGAACGAGGCAGAAACATGGTATAGAGATTTAAAGAATTTACAACCAGAGGGACAAAGCTATAACTCTCAAAAAGCCAGACCCTACACGAGTGATCCGTTGCACCAGGAATATGAAGAATCAAATAATTCTCCCTCAGCGGAAACACCACAAGAAGACATTAACTTAAAGCCAATTCAAACTAAAGTTACTGTTGGTAAACCTGGGGATAAATACGAACAGGAAGCTGATAGTATGGCGGCGAAAGTGATGGCTATGCCAGACTCAGCGATTCAGCGACAAACGGATGAATTAAAAGAGGAAGATCGGCCTTCTTTGCTAAGTAATTCTATTTCTCGATTGGTGCAGCGTCAAACAGCAGAAGATTCTGAAGAATTACAGATGAAACTGGGGCTACAAAGAGCCGCAAATAACACTTGCCAAGCTTCCCCTAGCATAGAAAACAACCTCGCTAATAGCAAAGATGGGGGAAGTCCGTTACCGGAAGAAGTGCGATCGTTCATGGAACCACGCTTTGGTGCTGATTTTAGCTCAGTAAGAGTGCATACCGACTCCAGTGCTGTCCAAATGAACAAGGATTTGGGGGCACAAGCATTTGCTCATGGTAGCGACATTTACTACGGGGCGGGGAAATTACCTGGTAAAGATGAGTTGACAGCCCATGAGTTGACGCATACCGTACAGCAGGGTGGCGCAGTTCGGACTAAATCTGTTACAGAGCAAGAAAAGAAGGAAAACAAGCTGCAAGCGAAAGCAGATACTATCCAGTTGACAGCTTTGGAACCAAAAATTCAGAGGAAGGAAAACCCGCAAGCACAGCCAGCAGCAGTTAAAGTGGCAACGCCTGCACCCCAAATTCCCGCAGCTTCACCAAAAGCAGAGTCAGCACCGGGAGGTAGCCAAACTAAAACCATTGAGAAGCCAGCAGCAGGCGGCGATGCAGGAGGGCCAGCCGCACCCGATGGAGGTGGTGGGGGTAGTGCGGCTGGGGCATCATCTGGTGGTGCATCTGGGGGTGGCGGAAATTCACCCAAATCGGCTCAAAGTGACCCAGGCTTTCAGGCAGTAGTAAATAGCTCTAAGAGTGTCGCCACTCAGGAAAAAAATCATCCCCCAGCAGGGACAAAATCAGCCGAAGCGCAAGCAGCTGCCGTATCTCCCGCCAACGAGGTAGAAAGCAAAGCCCAAGACAAGCAGGTTCAGGAAATGAACCAGCAGCAACCTGGACAATTCAATGCTGGTGCTTTCAAAGCGGCGCTGATGGAAAAAATTGCTGCCTCTACTCCCCAAACTCTCGAAGAAGCAGATAAATTCAAAGACCAAAATAAACTCGACTCGGTGAAGGGTGACTTGTCCTCGCAAGTAGGAGAGGAGAAGAAGCAAGCTGCTGACCCCATCGAAGAGAAAACTAAGGAACAGCCAGATACTAGCGGTATAACACCTAAACCCGTTACTCCGCTACCACCAAAACAAGCAGGTAAAGCACCGTCTAATATCGGTGCTAATAAAGCTGCGCCTAAGCCCAAGTCGGAATCTGAAGTTTCCCTGCAACAGGGTAGTAAATCGATCGATAAGCAGATGACAGATGCCGACATTACCGAACCACAACTGGCGAAATCCAACGAACCGCAATTCCAGACAGCATTAGAAACTAAGAAAACAGCCCAGACTCACGCCAATACAGCACCAAACGCTTATCGCCAGCAAGAGCAAGGGATAGTTACTCAAGCGCAAGCGCAAGCGCAGACGACGGCGCAAACTCAATTGCAGGGAATGCACGGCGAGAAAGAGCAACTTTTAACTCAGGTCGTTGGACTTCAGGTTGATACTAAGGGACAAGACGAGCAAAAACGCTCCCAAGTTGCTAACCATATTCAAGGAATTTACAACAATACTAAACAGAGAGTTGAAACGGCACTCAGTCAACTGGATGGAGAAGTTAACCAACAGTTCGACTCCGGTGCTGCTGCTGCTAAGACGCAGTTTGAGAATTACGTTGACCAGCGGATGAAGCGTTACAAAGACGATCGCTACAGTGGTGTAATAGGCAAGGGCAAATGGGTGAAGGACAAACTGTTCGGTATGCCTAGTGAGGTAAACGCCTTCTACCAGGAAGGCAAGAATCAGTTCCTTGCCAACATGGGCCAAACGATCGACAAGATTGCCAACAATGTTGCCACCAAGCTGAATGCAGCTAAAGCCGAAATTGCCAAGGGTAGGCAGGAAATCCAGAAATACGTTGCTTCTTTAGACCCATCTCTACGGCAAGTCGGGCAAGAAGCAGCACAGAATATTCAAGGTAAGTTTGATGAGTTAGAGCAAAGCGTCGATAACAAGCAAAATGAGTTAATTGACTCGCTGGCGCAGAAGTACAACGAGAATCTGCAAGCGCTGGATAGCCGGATTAATGAAATGAAGGCAGCCAATCGCGGTCTAGTGGACAAAGCTATGGACGCGATGGGTGGGGTAATCAAAACCATCCTCGAAATGAAGAACCTGCTGATGGGCGTGTTGGCAAAAGCAGCGGGTGCAGTTGAAAAGATTATCCTCGACCCAATTGGTTTTCTGGGCAATCTCGTAAGCGGTCTGAAGCAAGGCTTCCAGAACTTTCAGTCGAATATTGGGGAGCATCTCCAAAAGGGGATGGTAGGCTGGCTGACGGGTACTTTGGCTGCAACGGGGCTGGAGATGCCGGATAGTTTTGATATGAAGGGCATCTTTAGCCTGGTGACACAGGTACTAGGAACCACTTATCAGGCTATCAGACCGCGAGCAGTGAAGGCGATCGGCAAGAACGGAGAGGAGTCTGTCAGCGCTTTAGAATCGAACTTCGAGATGTTTGTAATCTTGAAGAATGAAGGAGTGGGCGGTCTGTGGCAGTTTATACAGGATAAGATTGGCGATCTGAAGTCGATGGTGATTGATACCATCAAGAGTTTCGTCATCGAGACGGTGATTAAGCAGGGGATAATGTGGATTCTTAGCTTATTGAATCCGGCTAGTGCGTTCGTCAGGGCGTGCAAGGCAATTATTGACATCATCATGTTCTTTATTGAACGGGGAAGTCAGATTATCGAGTTAGTGAACGCCGTGATTGAGTCGGTGACGGCTATTGCCAACGGTGCAGTTGGTGGGGCGGCAAAGGCGATCGAGAATGCCATGTCTAAAGCGCTACCCGTAGTCATCGGCTTTATGGCGAGTTTGTTGGGCTTGGGCGGTATTACTGGCAAGATTCAAGACATTATTAAGAGGGTAAGACAGCCGATTGAAAAGGCGATCGATTGGGTGATTGCTCAAGCTGTCAAGTTTGCCAAGAAGATTGGCAATAAGCTTGGGCTTGGCAAGGATAGGAAAAGTAATAAAGACGACGGTAAATCTGATAAGCGCACCAAGGAGGAGAAGCAAGCTGACCTTGACAAAGCCATGACAGAAGCTCAGGCTTACCTGGATGGATTTAGCAGCAAAAAAGTCGATAAAAAGACAATTAAGCCAAACTTGGATCTTATAAAAAACACCTATAAGCTGAAGTCACTAGAGCCAGTAGAAAAAGGTAAATATTGGGGGATTCATGGTGAAGTTAATCCTAAAGATGACGAAATAACAAAGGCAGAGGTACCGGATGGAGAGGGTGGACATAATCCCATACCTCTCCTGAAAGCTCGTGCTTATACGCTGGAAGAACGGATAAATAAAGTACCAAATGAAAATTCCCAAAAATGGTCATTGTTAGCAGAATTACAGGATATTAAACAAAAACTTGATACGCTGGAAAGTCTATTAGGGAATGATCCTTCAGGGGATGATTTGGCTTCCTTGGAAAAAGATGTAAAAGAAGCCGAATCGAAATTAAAGCAACTTGAAACAAAAGTTCCAACACAGGAAGAGGATAAAAAGGCAGAATGGAGAACTCTTGTAGACAAAGCAACTCATATCCCACCAGCTCGATATTCTCGGGGTAAACATTGGACAGGTAATTCGGAAGATCAGCGCCGTAACAGCAGCGCAAATGGAGGTGCTGGTCAATTCCTATACTCAATGACAGCTGATGATGTTAAGCAGTTAGAGAGGGAAACGTTGCTTACAGGTGAAGTTACGGATAAGGGTGGTGGCACCTATCACGCATTTAAGACATTCAGTCAAAAAATCGGCTATACCAACGGAGTAGATTCCTACACTCTTCGGGCTGAGTTGACTGGCGCACAGAGTGGCGCACCAACTGTTCATTCTCATCCACGTTAGCAATGGGTAATTTATGTACACGAAATTAGTTCCGCTCAAAATACCTGGTGGTTGGGCTGTTATTCATAATTCTTTTGGAGACGAAGATCCAGTTGTTCGTAATGGGTCTGTTATTAATGATGAATTTTATAACGAGGATTTATTATCAATAGAACGTCTTCAGTTCAATGGAACAGATTGGGTTACGGCTCAGAAGGGACACATACTAGATCTTGGCTGGTATCCTGAATCAGATCCGCAAGGCTGTTACCGTCTCACACTGCTTCGAGAAGATTGGAATAATGTGGTACTGAGATTTGAATCAAGGGAGCGGGAGAAGATTCGTGTTGTTATTGAACGATGTTTTGATTTAATTACTCAAGGTGTTGATGACAAAGATATTTCGCGTTTAATAGAGTTAGATTAATCATTTCTAAACTTTTAAAAGTTGCTGTGTCAGCGCTTCAACAATTAGAAACTGAAGGTAAAATCAGAATATACAATCCCGAACAAGTTGCAGAAATGATTCAGCAAAATTCCAAGAAAAAAATTAGTAAGCAAGCTAACAATGTCAAAGACGCAATGGAGAAAAGTTGAGGCATTAATTACTCTGCTTCTGGAAGATGAAGATGTTTATGTGCGTATTTTTGCAGCTGACTCGCTTTTGGCACTAAATCGTCCCAGACTACTTGAAGTTTGGAAACAAGCTTTGGAGGATGAAAGCACTTACATAATTGAAATAGCAAATAAAGCACTTCAGAATTTACAAAACCATGAAGAATTAATAAAGGTTAGGGGATGAAAATTTAGAATTATGTGTTGAATTATCAAGCAAAATAATTAATTACAAAATAACCATACATGATGACAAAGACGGAAAATTACCAACCTGACAGCGATTTAACGTTGCACGATCGCACCGACTCCCCCCTAACCGTTCGCGCCACAAATCTATCCCTAACAAAACAAGAAGACCAACTAATCGAATGTCGTCTCACCCTCTCTGTCAACCCAGAACTCTACCAACGCATCGACACTCAATCCTTATTCAACCTTAAGTCAGAATTGCGCGGCGCTTTAAAAAGCGAATTCCTACCTTCACCCGACATCTTTATCGAAATTAGTTTAAAACCCGACTTACTACCGCACCTGGTAGAACACGCCGCAAATCCTAACGAAGTTGCAAACTATCTCCTCAATATAAGCACTGAAAAACCCGACGAGCCCCTACTTTCAACACAAAATTGGTTGGGGTTATCCGTCAAACAGCAACAGGAATCAGGCGAAATTGGTTACACTACTTTTTGGAATTATATTAATCCTTCTGCTCTGGCTTCTGGTGGAATTAATAGCGAAGAAGTTGGGGATGCGATCGCCAATTTCTTCAAAGAATGGACACAAGCAAATCTCTCGGCAATGACTCAGACAGGTACTTCTGAAATACTTGAGGGAATCGTCAATTTTTTTGCAGAAGTAGCTGATGTTGCTGTGGATACAATCGCTCAATCCACCACTATCGACGGACAGATCTTTGGGGAAATGGTTAACTTTTTCCAACAAGATGAATGGCCTTTTTACCAAATTGAAGGACTGCCTGTTTTACAAATGATTTTTCAAGGTGATAATGGTAAATGGACTTGTTTGGCTAGAGCCAGAGAACAACAACAGCAAATGGTATTTTACTCTATTTTTCCCGTAAATATTCCCGAAAATAAGCGACTGGCTGTAGCAGAATTTATTACTAGAGCTAATTATGGGATGATTATTGGCAATTTTGAATTAGATTTCAGCGATGGGGAAATTCGCTATAAAACTAGCATTGATGTGGAAGGCGATCGACTCAGTTTTGGTTTAATCAAAAGGTTGGTTTATGCCAATGTTACCATGATGGATGAATATTTACCGGGGATTATGTCGATTATTTATGGGGAAGCAGAAGCAGGAGAGGCGATCGCAAAAATAGAAACTTAACCCATTCCTTTTTCACCTAACTAAATGATAAAATATATAATCTGCAAAAATATCTATTATGCCCGAAGAATATTATTATCAACAAAATGATTACATCGGTTCAGGATTGGCATTCCCGTTACAAATAAATGTACAGGGTGGTATTCAACTTAGTTCTAGCACCCCCAATATTGAAGAATCGATAATCATTATCCTCCGAACGGATTTAGGAGAGCGAGTTTACAGACCAAACTTTGGTTCGCGCCTCTCAGAATTGGTGTTTGAACCAATGAACGTTCAAACTCTCCTATTAATTCGTTTATACGTAGAAGAAGCTTTGGAAATGTGGGAACCCCGCATTACATTAAAAGAAGTAAGGGCCGATCCTGACCCTATCAGAGGTAAAGTAGATATCATTATTGAATATCAACCCAAAGATAGCCCTGATACTCGTAGTTTAGTTTATCCCTTTTATCTATCGCCTGTAGGGGAAAACGCCCGTGAATTTTGACTTTTTACCAGAATTACCTAAATCAAATCTGGACGATCGAACTTTTAATGACCTAGTAGAAGAATGTATTCTTCGCATTCCTCGCTATTGTCCAGAATGGACGAATCATAACCCAGGAGATCCGGGAATTACTTTGATTGAATTGTTTGCTTGGTTAACTGACCAAATGTTATTGAGATTCAATCAAGTTCCTCGACGAAATTATGTCGCTTTTTTAGAATTGCTGGGTATTCGCCTCTTACCACCAGCACCAGCTTGGTGTGAACTTACCTTTTACCTCAGCAAAGCTCAGTCTCAAGCAATTGTAATTCCTTATTCAACGGAAGTTGCTACAGTGCGGACGGAAACCCAAGAAGCGGTGATATTTAGTACCGATCGCGAATTAATCATTGGCAATCCAAAAATTAGGCATTTTCTCACAGCTGTAACTGAAGAAGATACACCGCAAAATTTAAGCGATCGCACTCCTACAAACAACCAATGGTGGAACCTAGAAGAAACACTTTTATTTGAGCAATCTAGTTTTAATAATTGTTTTTATTTGGTTTTAACTGAAGAAGATTTAGAAAGTCCAATTATCGGAAATGTCATAGCTATTACCTTTAAAGGAGAAGCAGCTAGAACTACCGGAATTAACCCAGACGATCCCCCGCTAAAGTGGGAAGCTTGGAATGGTAGCAATTGGCAATCAACAATTTTGCGCCAAAGAGAAGATGATAAAACTAGAGGTTTTAGTTTTGACAGATTAGCGCAACAAGGAACTAATTCCTTGAATGATGGAGCCGATGTCGTGCTACACTTACCCCAACAATGGCCGATCGCAGATTTTGGCACAGGTTATAGCGGTCATTGGATACGTTGCGTCTACACCCGTCCGAGAGAAATACAACCAAGTTATAGCAGTTCTCCCAGTATAGTTGGTTTAGCTGTCCGATCGATCGGCGGAGCAGTTAATGCTAGCGAATGCGTGCGAATTGAAAACGAACTTTTAGGGGTGAGTGATGGTAAACCAGGACAAGCATTTGAACTGCAAGGAAAACCAGTTTTAGAACGTAAAGAAGGCGAATGTATTGCAGTTAAACCAATTAATGGCGGACTGGAAATTTGGACAGAAGTTGCCGATTTTGCTGACTCTACACCTGACGATCGACACTATACAATTGATTCCCAAACTGGTGTAATTCAATTTGGCCCTTTGATTCGAGAACCAGCACAAATTAAACAACAAACCCAACAGCGATCGCAAATTCAACCAGTGGGAAGAATAGTGAGGCGAGACAGTAGAGAAGTGCGAAATTTAGCGATCATACAACCATCATCTTTAGCCAGTGAAGCATTAGAGCGACAATATGGCAAAGTTCCCCCTCCAGGATCAGAAATTTATATGGTTGCTTACCGCACTGGAGGAGGTAGTCGCGGTAACGTTCAAGCCGAAAAACTCTCCGTTGTCAAACAAGCAATTCCCTACATTAAAAACGTCATCAATTATGAACCAGCAAGGGAAGGAATTGATGCCGAGTCATTAGATGAAGCCGTTATTCGAGTACCACAAATATTGCGAACTCGTGAATGTGCTGTCACTCCCGAAGATTTTGAAAACGTAGCCAAAGCAGCATCTAGGACAATAGCTCGCGCTCACTGTATTACCGATCCAGCCACTGCCACACCGGGAATTGTACCATTACTAATAGTACCAAAAGTTAATACAGACACATTTTCTTTTCGGCGCGGAATGAACCCTGATGAATACTTTACTCTCAATACGCAATTATCAACAGAAATCTTAAAATATATGCAAGACCGCAAACCTTTAGGAGTACAAGTGAAATTACAAGAACCTGAATATGTGGGAGTAAGTGTCAGAACGGAAGTAACCATAGATCCAAAATATAATAATCCTCGTGCTCAAGAAGAAATGCGATCTACATTGCTGGTTAACTTATATCGCTTTTTAAATCCTCTCATTGGTGGCGTAGAAAGCAAAGGTTGGGATTTAGGCCGCCCCTTGTATACCTCAGATATTATTGCCTTATGTCAAAAAATTCCTGGTGTCCGGTATTTAGGAACTGTAGAACTATTTGAAATCCGTAAGTATGGGACAAATTGGTTTGTTACAGATGAACCACAATCAATAGTTAATCCAGGTTCTTTAGGGTTGATTTGTTCTTGGGCAGATGAAGGCAATGGACTGCAATCTGGTCATGTTATTGAATTATATTTATAGTGGGCAATTAAATTCTAGATGGCCGAATGACCCAAGCAAATTATCGTCCAACTTTAGCTTTAAAACTCGCCTCCATGCAACCCCCAGAGGCAGTTGATACCTCAGCATTAGCAAGCTTTGCGGGAAATGATAAAGAAGAAGCGATCGCCCACAACTTGCTATTACATCCCGGAGAGCCAGGTGAAATGTTAGTACAATTGGAAAACTTGGGTTCTCACCCACTAAGGTGGAAATTAGTAATTGAGGGAGACTTTCCCGACAATTGGTGTAATTGGCATCAAGAAGAAGCAGAAGAAATTGCTCCTAGCCAAAAAATAGATCGAGAATTGTCCTTTCAAGTTCCAGAAGACTTTTTTGAGAATCAATTTGCTTTGCTCGGTAGGAAAGCACGATTACAAGTTAACTATGAAGCTCAAGTTTATGTTTATGGAGAAGAGGAAACTCAACAACAATTAATTTGTTATCGAGTTTTCAATCTTTGTGTTCGCCCTAATAGTTCTTACCTAAATTTTCTGCCAACAATTTATCGTGAAATAGACTTTATGGGGCGATTTATTGCTATTTTTGAGCAAGCATTTGACCCCGCAGTTCAAACAATAGATGTACTCTGGGCATACTTAGACCCTTTGACAGCACCAGAAGCAATGCTTCCCTTTCTTGCAAATTGGGTAGCTTGGCCTATGGAACAACGTTGGGATTCTAAACAGCAACGTCGTTTAATTCGCAATGCCGTAACTCTTTATCGCTGGCATGGAACGCGCAGAGGTTTGCGTTATTACTTACATCTTTATACAGGTTTACCTTTAAATGAAGACCTACCAGAATCGGAAAAACATATAAGTATAGAAGAAATATTTAGTCAAGGTTTCGTTTTGGGAAAAACTTTTATAGGTCAGGATTCTATGTTGGGAGGTACACGCCCTTTTCACTTTATTGTGCGGTTACGTTCTGATAGTCCAGAGCAAATAGATGAACAATTAGTTCGAGATATTATTGAACGAGAAAAACCAGCTTTTTGTACTTACGATCTTGAGCTTATATAAACGTTGAATATGCGATAGCTATGGCAACTAATAGCCAATTAAAGTTAAGAGCTAATCAAACAATTGTGAAAGCTATGATTTTTCCGACAATTTAGTAACGGTTTGCTGAATTTCAATTAAAATTTTCTCTTTCGACTGTTCCCCTATCTTTGGTTTTTGAAAAAGTTCAACTTTTCATCCCCAAATCAGCTTCTTGAATCAGTTTGTGAGAAATGCGGGTATTAGCGATCGCACAATTTGTGAGAAATGCGGGAGTCGCAAAACAACTTTTCTTTTGTCCAAAGTCCAATTTTTAGGTGGTCTTAGATTAATGGCCATTGATGGTACTGTCTTTGATGTCCCGGATACCGCAGCTAATGCCAGAGTTTTTGGTTATCCCGGAACTAAACCTGGCACACAAGCGGCTTTTCCCAAAGTCCGGCTGGTGTTCTTAGTCGAATTAGGAACTCATGCCATTTGTCATGCACTATTGAGCCCCTATCGTCTGGGAGAAAGAAAACGAGTTAGAGGGTTACTCACTGCGGTGGGGGAAGGAATGCTTTTACTGTGGGATAGAGGATTGCATTCTTTTAAGATGGTCAAAGCTACTTTAGCTCGTGGTAGTCATATTCTAGGCCGAGTGCCAGCGCAGGTAAAGTTTGAAGTGGTGAAAGTTCTGGCTGATGGTTCATATCTTAGTTGGATTGCACCTGACCGAGAATCTCAAAAAAAAGGGGCTACCCGGATGAGAGTCAGAGTAATTGAGTATGTAATTCAAGAGAATGGCAGAGAGCAAATTTACCGTTTGATTACTGATTTAATGGATATCTCTTTGTTTCCAGCTTTAGTCTTAGCTCAAGAATACCATTCTCGGTGGGAGGCGGAAAATACTTTAGACGAATTGAAGACTCACCTTTTGGGTCGAAAAATTCTGATTCGTTCTCTTAAACCTCGTTTAGTGGTACAAGAGATTTATGGTTGGTTATTAGCACATTATTCGTAGGAAATGTGTATGC
This sequence comes from [Phormidium] sp. LEGE 05292, assembly GCF_015207735.1. GTDB lineage: Bacteria > Cyanobacteriota > Cyanobacteriia > Cyanobacteriales > Aerosakkonemataceae > Floridanema. Next base: position 26,007 of record NZ_JADEWG010000020.1, on the reverse strand, counting down.
CTTCACGGGAGCGGACATCTACGGTCGCTTTATGGCGATGAACGGTAGGGATGTTTTTGAGCCGATGGGGTTTGATGCTTTCGGCATTCACAGCGAGAACTTTGCGATTAAGAAAGGGATTCATCCCGAACAATTGACAGCACGGAATATAGAACGATTTCGAGAAACCCAGTTGAAGCGCATTGGCAATCGCTTCTGCTGGAATCACGAAGTTCAAACCACCAGTCCGGCATATTACAAGTGGACGCAGTGGATTTTCTTGCAGTTGTTCAAAGCCGGATTAGCCGAACGCAAGAAAGCATCGGTCAATTGGTGTCCGTCCTGCAAAACCGTATTGGCGGATGAGCAAGCGATCGCAGGGGAATGCGAACGTTGTAGTGCGATCGTTATCCAGCGAGAGTTGGAGCAATGGTTTTTCAACATTACCCGCTATGCTCAACGCTTGTTGGATAATTTGGAGCATTTGGACTGGTCAGAACGGGTAAAAACAGCACAGCGTAACTGGATCGGTCGTTCTGAACATGACGGTACAGTACACTATCACTTGCGGGATTGGTTGATTTCTAGGCAACGCTATTGGGGACCGCCAATTCCAATTATCTATTGCCAGACTTGCGGTGTGGTTCCGGTTCCAGAAGACCAATTGCCCGTTGAGTTGCCCCAAACGCAGGACTGGTTGCCGAAAGGAACAGGCAATTCTCCCTTGGCAAACATTCCTGAATTTGTGAATACAACCTGTCCGTGCTGCAATGGTGCGGCGCGACGTGAAACTGATGTGTCGGATAACTTTTTGGATTCGGCTTGGTATTTCTTGCGTTATCCCTCCAGCCATTGTTCGGATGTTCCGTTTGACCCACAAATTACTGCAACTTGGTTGCCCGTAGATATGTACATTGGTGGGGCAGAACATTCAGTATTGCATCTGTTGTACAGTCGCTTCATCACAATGGTGTTGCACGATTTGGGATACATTCCCTTTGCGGAACCCTTTCGATGCTTCCGCGCTCATGGTTTGCTCACCAAAGATGGAGCCAAGATGAGTAAATCTAAAGGGAATGTGGTGAATCCCGACCAGTATATTGAGGAATACGGTGCAGACACATTGCGAACGTATTTGATGTTTTTGGGTCCTTATGACCAAGGAGGTGTCTTCTTGGAGCGCGGGATTGCAGGAATACAGCGTTTTTTGAATCGGGTTTGGCAATTGGTGATGAAATATCAAGACTCGCTCCCATCCGATGAATTGGATGTCGAATCCCAAGAGGACTTGCATCAAACCATTTACAAGGTGAGAGAAGATATTCAAGCCTTGAAGTATAACACTGCGATCGCTTCCTTGATGAGTTATCTCAACACCTTGGAAGCCAAAGAATATCTCTCTCAAGTAGAAATCAAGTCATATTTGTTGATGTTGGCTCCCTTTGCACCCCACATTACCGAGGAGCTTTGGAGTCGTATGGGTGAATCTTATTCTATTCATCAACAATCATTCCCTCAAGCTAATCCAAAGTTTCTTGTACAAGCGCAAGTAACAATTGCGGTTCAAATCAACGGACGGACTCGAACCACGCTCCAGCTTGCTCCTGATGCCTCCCAGGAAGAGGCGGTTGCGTTGGCAAAACAGTCACAATCCTTGCAGCGTTATCTTAACGAGCCAGAAGTTCGTCGTGTGGTTGGCTCTTCCGTACTTAGGTTGATAAATTTTGCTAATCAATGACTTGTATTATGACAGTGAAAGTGAAATTATTCCCGATAAGCTTGATTGATTAGTTCCTGAATTTCTAACCCCACGTTTTGACATTTTTTGACATTAAAGCTTGTTAAACAATAAGTTACTTCGCGCAAATTCGTCGCGAAATACTTTTTTTTTTTCAAAGTTTAATCTTTTTCCAAAGTCCAATAATCTAGAGAAAGAAGATTCTGCATCATCAACTCCTGATTAATTTTAGAGATAAAGTCCGACTAATTTTTCGGATGGATATAAGTACATTCGCGAGTGCGTATGCCTAGAAAGAATTATGCAAACTGCTAATCAAATTTTACCAACATTATTCCATTCTGGTTCCCACTGCCTAATCAAATCATCTTCTAACTTAATCCTATCGACTTCCTGAAGACAAACAATCCAACCAATATAAATTTCAATTCCCTTTACTAAAGCCTCTTCAATATTAGCCAGTTTATGATGCGGATAGCGTGAAGAATTTATTCGCAAATTGATTGTCGTATCACCCTCAGTCCTGCCCACATAAAACAACCTTCGATAATCGCCACTAAAAATTAAATAAACTCCTGGATTATGCGATAGCCATTGTCGCTTGTCATAAGCTTTAGCAGGCAAAGAACGCAAGAAATTTCCCAGCTCAGAACTGCTATTAATTTTAGCTAACATATCTTCATACATTACCGAAGCATCTTGATAACGCGCATCAGTTCCACTCTTAGTAATTCCCCAGCCAATCAGGATGATTTGTGTTTTATTCAATCCGCGCTTTTTCATAGTTTTAAATAAGTGCAAGTTTTCGGCTTGAGAACGATTAGAAAACAAATTAGCTTTCTTAACTCCACCAAGTTCATTTAGCAGTTGTTCCGCCCAATCAGGGGTATCAATCTCGGTGGTGGTGGAGATGGTGGAATTGGTGGAACCCTTGCGTACTGCTGGTGGAAGCTGGTGGAGGTTTGGTGGAGTTGCAGTGGAGGACTGGTGGGTAACTGGAGAACAATTGCTATTATTCCCACCAGTTCCACCATTACTTTTACTCCATTCTATAGCCGGGAAAATATCATCTAAAAGCAACGATTGAAGTCTGACAATACTACTAGCATCTTGATAAAGTAAGTCACCTCTACCAAGTAAATGATGAGCGTTAGCACCCGCACCGAGAAGAATTTTACTATCCCCTTCGCTCTTGACCTTCAATGCAATTCTGCCTGGTAAATTGCTGCGTAATATTGGTGTAACAATATCCTTATCAGGTCGTTGAGTAGCTAATATCAAATGTATGCCAGCTTCCCTAGCTTTCGGACCCAACTTTTTACAACTAGATTCGATAGCTGCTTTATCAGCTGAAACCAACATGAAATCAGCGAATTCATCATAAATTACAATAATTCTCGGTAATAAGTTACCAGTAATTTGCAAATATTCCTCAATATTTTCACAACCATTGGCTTCAAACAATTCGTACCTAGATTCCATCTCTTCCGCCATATCAGCTAGAATACCAATAGCCGATTTACTATCTTTGATAATCGGACAATGTAACCAAGGTAAGTTAGCGAATTGATTGAACTTAGTTCGTTTCGGATCGACAATAATCAACTGCACTTGTTGTGGTAAATAAGACCAAATGGTACTAGCAATAATCGCCTTTAGTAATTCAGTTTTTCCACTTCCGGTAGTACCACCAATCAAAAAGTGACAGGTATCAGTATTAGTTAAATCGGCATAAACTAACTCACCATTTAGGTTAACACCAATAGCAATTAACAACGATTCTACTAATTGAGGACAAAAACTTATATAATCAGAGAAAGCTAAAATTTGTCTTTCAGTTCTAGGAATGTCGATCGCTACATAACCACCATCTCTACTAATAAATGGTGTATACTTCAATGCTAATTCGGCTGCTAAATCCTCAGCTAATGCTTTAACTGTATTAATTCTTTGTGGTTTAAGCGATTGATTTAGTTTGATATGACAGCGAACAAAACTAGCACCAACTAACGAACCAATCCAATTAGCTGATACACCAAACTTTGCTAAAGCAGCAATCAATCCGATTGGGTCTTCTTGCGGCTGTGGTGGTGCTGATTGTTGATATTGCTGATTTAACTGCTCGTCACCGTTAGGTGATAATTCTTCTAATTCTTCATCATTTTCAAACTGTGGAATATAGTAGCGTTGGTCAATAATAGCTTGACCGCTAACGACAGCATCCATTAAATTTGCATAAATGAACGCCTTGGCTTTCTCCGATACCCGTTGATAAGCAGCTTCTCTAAGAATACGAATTGAAAAAGCGATCGCTCTAATTGCTGCACCAAAGCAACCAATAGCGATAATTAACTTAGTAGCAGGTTGCCAAGTATCGCCTTGAGGAATACAAGCAGCAACAATCACTCCAACAATTGAAATAACGCTCAAACATACAGAATGAGTTTTTCTTTCATCATCAGTTCGAGGGTTAAAGAAGTCTAGAGGGTTAGTAGGTACTCGCATTTTTTAAGGGGGTTAGGGAAGATTCAAATTTTGCATTTAAACCCAAGCTAAAATTACACCTATTAAGCCTGCGATAGCTAATAAAGCAATCAAAACTAATAGCCCTTTAATGTCACTTTTAGTAACAGACTCTACGATTGTCGGAAATGCGATCGTACTAGCTAACGCTATCACTAACAAAGCAATAATCGCTCCTTGAATGATTAAGGAAACTGTGCCAATTCTCGTATCAATGCCAGCTATTCTAGCTATTGAAGAAAGTAAAAAAAAGCCGGACATTCCGGCTGCAAATAATCCAAATAGAAGACGATTCATGATGCAATTAGTTGTTGAAAAATCCAAATTCTGATAAAAAACTACCAGTGTATTGACCAACGACTTGTTTAGCTTGAGAATTAGATTGACGCAAGCCATGTCGTGATTTAGCATGGCGACCAGCTAATTCGTTAATACGTTTACCAGCTTTTTCTCGACCTTCAACTAACATCGTTTGGTGCTTGGCTCGTTCCAAATTGTAAGCTGAAGTATAGACATCCATCCTAGCTTCTGAAGCATCACCTTTCGCTAAAGCTTTTAATCCTTTTTTGGTAGTTTTCTCCAGTGCTGATAGATGTTTAGCTCGTGCTTCTGCGGCAAGACATTGTTCTTTATCTAAGCTAATGTATTCTGGTTCTACCCAGTTTTCAGCAAAGTACTCGTTCCCGTAAATTCCCCGATCGCTCATTGAATTTCACCTCGTTTTGGTTAGTGTTTTGTGGTAGTTGTTTGACATCGAATTCTGATAGAAATGCTTGAGTATAACTACCAGAATTACTCGCATTATTAGATTGCTTCAATGATGCCGTTGCAGTTTGATGTCGTTTGGCTAACTCATCGATCTGTAGTGCATATTTCTGCCTCCCTTGTTTAATCGTCTGTTGATTCTTTAGTTGTTCAATTTCATATTTGCGAGTAGCTAAATCCAGTTCGTTTAACGAACGATGTGCGGCAATATTCGCCTTTAATCCTTTGATGGTGGCATTTACATCAACCATTTCATTAAGTGGCTTTGGTTGATAGTTGCGATGTGGAAGAAAGTCAATTTCTGAATTATGATAACTGTTCTTCGGATTCCTTGGATTTAAGTCATCCAAAAACAATTGACGATAATCTTGATGGCGAACCAATACCTCCAAACGTTCCCGTTCTAATTGTTCTCTACCTGCTTTTAGTTCGGCTTGAACATCTGCTAAATCTGCCAAATATTGCTGATACGCATGATTGATTTCTCGCCTTGCTGCTACTTCCCTTGGTGGGCAAGAGAAGCAGATTTCATAATTACGAACTGGCTTGTTAGTGGGAGTGCCATGAGGATGATATTCGTCAAAAATATCCTCACTTTCATGGTACATATAAACGGATAAACCGCTAGTTTGTGCTGCTTTGATATCGTCATCAGACAAGAAAGGTTCGTGATGTTCTAAATGACGATGCCAAATAGCGATCGCAGCTTCATCACTCCACCTAAATTCAAACCTATCACGTTGATTTTTGGCAATGTTTGGTAATTGTTTAACCGTGCCATCTTTGAGGATAATGCCACCAATCTCATTCTGATTTTTCTGTCGTTTACAAATGCTTTTGATAGCATCGATTTGACGAGGTGTTAGCGTAGTTTCGTATGACTTTTGAGAAGGAGAATGATGGCGACAAGTACAAGTGCATTCATCACCTTGAGAATTGGTGTATCGATAATTAGTCATGGTTTTTCATTTCTTGCTGTATCCCGCATTTTCTAAACATTTGGTAAGCTGTTCGAGCTTGGTGTTAACCTCTTTGAGTTGGGCATTATTTTGCTTGATTTGGTCGCGCAATAAACGATTATCATCTACTAATTTGAGGTTATTACGAGTTAACGAACGTACTCTATCGGAGTTACTAACCTCCACAAACCTAGTGCCAATGAAAATACCAACACCTAGTACAGAAAGCAGCAACAACGTTTTCAACAACATCGCTAAACCATAATTTCGATGAGGCGATGAAGTAGAACCGAAAGTCATGCTCTTACCTCCTTAATTGTTTAATCGTTTACCAAGAAACTTTGATCGTTCTTACTGAAAACGAGACTTTGATTAAACTCGACAACAAAAACTTTAGTTAGTTCGTACTGTTCGCTAATGTCGTCAAACAAACAAGTAACAGTTCGTTCTTCAGTTCTACCGGAATTGCAATATTGAATAGTTGCGGTAATGCGTCTTATTTTCATTTGTCGTTCACTTTATTGCTTCTACACATCGCTTAACTGCCTGTAGTTTATTTTGGGCTTCTATAGCTTCTTTCCTAGCATTCTCTAGAGCAATATTCTGCTGATTTTGTGCCACAATGTAGCCGATACTAAAGATTACCAAGCTAGCAATAAACAACCCAAAAATTAAAGGCAGATGGTTCTTTTCTGATGCAGTATTGGCACAATTATTAGTAGCATAATCCTCCGTATAACTGTAAGATCGCCTGACAATGGCGGCGGGAGTAGCTACACGAACTGGTAAGCGAATTGTTTTGGTTTTTGTCATCACTATAACCTGCCAATTAATTCGGATACTATCGCCCAACAATCGGTCGGTAATACCCATTTCCAGCGTCCAAACATCTGTAATTACCTCATCGAAATTTCTATGATTGTTTGCCATTCTTGCCACTGCTGTTGTTGCTGTTGTTGGTAGAGACAACTTCTTTGCTGGTGGGTAAGGCGGTAATATTCAAGTTGATACCGCCTAGTACGTTTGGGAGTTGTGCCTCTATTTCGGTGACTAAATTATCGCTATCGTAATCTGGATTGATGCCATACAATGCTGCTTCCAAAACTTGGTAACTTTGGTCTACCTTTTGCTGTACTTCCGGGCTATATGCAATCTCGCCAGTCAAGTATTTAGCTGCTAACAAGTTACCTGTAATTTCCAATCCAGCTGCTTTAGTTTCGGCACTGCGTTGCACTAGTTGTAACTGAGTAGATTTAGCATTCTGAGCAGTGTAATTATTGCTATTATTCGGGGAATTAGTGTTAGTTTGTTGTGTGTTAGTCGCACGTTCGCCATTTTGGTAACGTCGTACTGCTTCGCTTGCATCTTTAATACCTTTGACAGTCATTAAGCGATCGATATCTGCGATCGATTCCACTTGTTCTGGCGTGGCATCGTCAATGCCTAGTGCAGCAAAGATAGCACGTCCGCGAGCTTGAGATACTACTTTTCTTGCTTTCCATAATTCGATAACGTTCATATTACCTCACGAAATCTTTTAATAAATAACCGCGACGAAGATGGGTAGCTAATGCTTTAAGTTGATTGACTTCTGATTCGTAGAATTCACGGGTACCAGAAGGAATTCCTAACGCATCGCACCAGCGCCATATTGTTGATTGATTGAGTATCCGTTGGCTATCTTGTCCATAACGAATTCGGGATAAAACGGAGATCGCTTCTTTTCGAGATATGCCAAACTCCAACTGTGTAGGTTGCATACTAACTGCATTTGCTTCGACCATATTTCTGCATGATTTTTAGCATAAGAAATTTCTCTAAATATTGATATGTACGTGGTACAATTGAAGGGATTTATTTTGGTACTCGGTACAAATATTGATTAATTTCGGAGTCAATTGGTGTAATTCCACTAGCGATTAAGTCAAGTGCAATTCGTCCGGTGTAGCGTTTGACAATGGTAGGAACTTCTCGTCTTCTCCCTCGTTTTCCGGGTGTAGATTTTGGATAGGGTTTGCAGAAATAACTGTTAATTGTACCGACATCGTAACCTAACAAAGCAGCATATTGTTGTCTGCTAATGAACGGAAATGCTTTGAGGAATACTTTTGGCGGAACTTCAGGATAGATTTCGGGAATCAATTGTTTTGTCATTTTGGTATTACTATATTTAGAGAATTTTTAGTTAAGAGAGGTCTTCTGTTGCAAACAAACTTAGCTGTATACCTGCTCCTCCAAAAGTTAAATCAAATTGTTTTTCTGTAGTTTTTATTAGTTGTTTAATTCGAGTTAGTTCGGTATCAAAATCTAATTCGTCTGGTGCTCCGGTTAAGTCTAAGCAAAATAATGCACCATCATAAATGGCATCAATTCCCATGTCTTGATAAGTGCCACCAATTTTCCAATCGCCAGCATTTATGAGGTTTTCTTCAATTACGCAAAATTCTTCTTCCAGTCCACAATAACAAAAGCCTTGTTCTAGTAAAACGTTGGCTACTGTTGTTGCTCTTTCATCGAACCAACATGGTAATTGCGTCATTTTCTTTCCTAAAATTGATAGCACAGTTCGTCTAACAGTTGAGTAATAGCTGTAGTGCAGGTTCGCAAAGCAGTTGTTCCGGTTAAAGTTTTGCCATATTCATTAGTGAAATTACCGCAATCATCCCACCCAGGAATGTTGGCTAAAGCTAAACATTTACCTAGCTGATAGACGGTTTCTGTAATGGCATCTTGACTACCACTAAGTTCTTCCTTTACTTTTTTACATTCCTCAGCAATTAATTCAAGTTCGACCAATTGACGATATTGTTCTAGCGTTAGGTTGCTGCGTTCAATACATTCACTATAGTTGTTAATCTCCAAAGGAAAATGCCATTTAGTGTCCGGCATTAACACGATTTTACCAACTGCAACTGGTTCGGCAAATCGCCAATCATTAACTATGGTTGCACCAGTGAATAAGCCAAGTTTTCCGGCATGAATCGGATGTTTGACAATCTTCACTACTGTTCCTGGTTCAATGGTATTAGTATTGTCTGTTGTTACGGTTTCACTAGTTGTTGTTGAAGATTCGACTCGTTCTTGTAGTGCTTTGATTTGTTGTTCTTGGGAAGCGATTAATTGTTGGTATTGAGTTAGCTTTTGACGCAGGGTAGTTAGTTCGTCAGCTATAGCATTGGTGTCTATTGGTGCAGCGTTTTCTTGAGCTTCTGTAATTTCAGTTTTTAGTGCAGCAATAGTTTGGTTTTGTTGTTGGACGAGTTCGATTAGTTCGTTATACTCGCGGGTAGTAATGGGGATGCCACCACCACCATGTTTTGTGGTTGGTTTGTGCAAGTACGTTGCGATCGCTACAATCAATTCGGCTATCGTTGGTTGGGGGTTTAGTTCATCTTTGATTCACAGGCGTGCTAATAAATTGGCTTTGGTTAGTACGGCATCAGTATCGGTAATATTGTAGATGCGAAAGGCACGGTTAATGTCTTCTTGGGCTAGGCAGCGTAAGGACAAACTTTTATCAATTGCTGCTGTTAAGCAGCTAATATTTTCATCAGTTAATGCTGATTGATTCATCAGCGAACGCTTGCATTTTGTTAGCTTTCTTAGTTTGGCTTCGATATCGTTACGAGTACGTTCGTCATTGGCTAACAATGCTTCATTTAGTTGTTCGTTTAATCCAGCAATTGTAGCTAACAGATTGAGGAATTCATCGAAAGTATCTTTGTCTAAAGCACGAACATCTTCAACTGATTGCTGGTAGATTTCTCCATCGCCAAAGCTACGAATTGACAGCAATTTGTTTTCTTCACTAAGTAACAATCCAATTTTGTTGAGGAAGACAACTGGACTGCCTGGTGTTAGTGTAGCTTCAATCGCTTGTTCGTTAGTTGATGCTAATCTTTCTTTGATTAGCGAAATCGTCCATTTGGTTGGACTGGTGAGGATTGATTCTACTTGACTTTCACTACCAGCTAACAATAATGCAGCATGACAAATGGGCAGATTCAAAATATGTTGTTGTAAGTTAGGGAATTTCGCTATCAGTTTGGCTTGAGCAGTTAGATTGCGAAAGTAACGTACTAATTCTTTGGGAAAACAGTGTTTGAGTAGTTTTTTAAATTCGGTTTCGCCTAATGCTGTTTCTAATTGTCTGAGTTTTTCACCGAGTTCTAGTGCTTGTTCTTTGAGGTAAGCAAAAGATTCAGTATGAGAGTTTCCCAATTGTATGACTTCTTTAGCTAACTCAACGATATCGTTGGTTGTCGAATCTGTGAAGGAGAAGTCTTGGAGTAGATTCGTTGCTTGTAATTGTGTAGTTGATGGCATAGTAATGCTCCCATTGGCTTGATTTTGGGTTAATGTATTGGTTGGTTTTTTTGTTTTATTTGAAGTTGGCTCCTCTGAGATTAGAGGAGCCACTTCTACTTCCTTCGATAAAAGAATTTGCTCTGAGGCATGAGTTGATTCCTCCTGGCTGGATTTAGTGAGTAAAGGTTTAATTGCATTAGCAATGGCAGTTGCCAGCAAACAAGGCACTCCATTACCCAAATGCGATGCAGAAGCCTGCACTGAAAATGCCGCCACCTCCACATAAGTAGCCAGCTGTGGGGGCGTTCTCTGGCAGCACTGATTTTGGTGCTGTTGCCCAAGCATGGAGAGACTGCACGGTGGTTGAACCGTATGAGGAATCATGTTTGCTAGTGCATCGTGCATATCTCATGGCGGCTGCTGATGGCTGATGTTTATCACTATACTTTTGTCCAAATTCTTTGACAAGGGGTTTGTCCAAAAATTTTGACGTGCTAATTGCTAAATGGAGTCATACGCATAGCCATAATTGTTTTGTTGGTTGGTGAAATGGCTGTACTCAATTAGCTAAATTTGATTTGACTAAATTCTGGACGAACCGTGGGATAAAAATACTAGGAGCAGTTGTTAAAAAGGCGCGAGAAGAGCGTGGCTGGACTGTACGTGATATCGAAAAGTTAACTGGCGAACTTTACCAAGGGCGCTATACGATCAGCCGTGGCACTATGAGTGATTTTGAACGAGGTATCCGAATTCCGGCTCACAATACAGTGGTTGTACTTGCCAAATTAAAGTTTGTGCTTCATCCGGTGACAAATCAGCCATTCACGGAAGATGAGCTTTCTGATATTGCGGCTGAGGTTCTTGACCCGCAAACGGGTCGCTATCAGTTGGGCCAGAGGAAACCAACGATCGCTACCTTAATTGACTTAGAAATCAAAAATCGTCCGGGGTTGCTCAAACAATTAGTACTTTCGACTTTGGCTACTGAAGCTGGGTTAGAAGTGGAACGGTTAGAAGCTATTTATTCTGGTGAATTTCCGAACGATGAAGAACTAATTAAGTTGGCTTCTGTTTTAACTAAGGATAATGGCACTCATTGGCAGGAGACTCAATTGTGGGAGGTGCGATCGTCTCAGTTCCCCTTCGATGCTTCTGAATCAAACCGAGAGGCTCAAAGGTAGTATTCTTGTAGGTTGAAGCTGTATCATTTCCTTATCTTAAAATGCAGAGGTGTGTAATAAAAATATTAACTTTTTAAGCAATCCTTAGAAAATAGCAATAAAAATTTTTTATCTATAAATTTATTTATTTTTAGGAGGAATTTTAGAAAATTAACATGAGTAACTTGGTAATTTTGGACAAAGATGGAACTCTGGTTCAAAGTATTTCTGGCTCCAAATTTCCTAGCTTTAACGATCAATGTTTAATTTCTGGAGTTAAAGAGCGCTTGTATTCTCATGTAGAAGCAGCAGATATTTTAGCGATCGCATCTAATCAAGCAGGTATCTCAAAAGGACATAAATCGCTAAATACAGCTAAGGCTGAATTTATGGAGGTTTTTGGATTACTTCCTCAAATTAAGGTAGCCTGTTTTTGCCCAGATTATGAAGGAAGAATTCTATATCAGTTGTGGGCAGATGGTACATTTGACACGCTCAATCGGGAAAAGTTTTCTAAATTTAGACCCTTCAGAAAGCCTGAGCCAGGAATGCTTCAACATTTGATGGAAACTTTTCAGGGACTTTATACCGATGTATTATTTGTTGGGGATATGGATAGTGACAAACAAGCCGCTGCTGCTGTGGGTGTAAGTTACTTAAATGTTGATGATTGGATTAATTCATGATCGCAAACTATCTTGCTATTAAATTTTGATGGTGTAAGAAAGGTAACTAACGTACATTTATTAGCAATTTGTTTGTTCAGAAGAATTTTGGCAATAGTTGAGATAGGCTTGTTTAAACTCGTTTTCAAGTTCACTAGCCAACCAATCGGGTTCCATGACTTTAGCGTTAGCACCGTATCTAAGAATTCTCTGGCGAAACCAAAAGAGGTAATCTTCTTCGGTTAAAATATCCACGAATTTACCTTGGGGATCTCGATACAGTACTTGCTCGTGACTTCGGCGGGGTCTATAGCTTGCAAGTTGACCGCTCAAGCGGTAGCGAATTTTTAGAGTTGGAAAAGTAAAAACCCAAGATATATTAGAGGCAGCACCAACACTTATAATACGGTCTACACGAAAAAGAGAGTTTTTATCGAAATTAGATATTTTCTTGATGTTGGGGAAAGGTTTGTCAGGAACAAAAGCAAATAGATATAAAGTACCATCATGCAGTCGCAATTCTGAACGATCTAAATCCCAAGTTCTTTCTTCTCCTTTAGGGTTTTGATAGCGGATAGTGTAGCGGCACTGTTGTTTAAATCGCTCTTGAAGTTGGCGAATAATAGCTTCAAGTTTGTTTTCACCATAGTCAACAGGAGGACTAAAGTCTACTTTAACGTTGTTGGATCGATCGGCTTGGGTAAGTTGACCGATACGGTTAATTTGACTAGCTTGAGCAGAAAATCCCATGCCGTCCAAAAAGTCGGCTGCCATTTTGAGCGCTTGGCGTTGTTCGGTTGAGAGAAGGACGGGAAAGTTAGATTCTACTAGCTCATAAGGATGATGAGGAGCGCTTTTGATCTCAAAGCCAGAGTCTCTCAATTGGCGAATGGTGCGGGTGAGCTTTTGCAGCACATCTTCTGATGGTTTGCCGTGCTGTTCTAAAAATTCTGAGAGAAGATTTGCTAACTCGTCACGCTTTCTTGGTTTCTCTGCAAGGAGTTTGAGGATTTCTAGGGTAAAGGCGATTTGGTTGTAACTACAGTCAGTTCTTAAAGGCATGAGTTCCGAAGGAGTGTGATCTGTTCCAAATTACCTCCTGAATAATGCCTGTGGGGAGAATTGCGCCGATATCGATAAAGATACATCAGATTTCAATCCCGTCAAACAGGATTCATTTCATTAGCTATAGCTAGATATTCTGCCCCACTATTAAAGAATAGCGCAAGTCGATAGCTGATATACATATATCAGCACTCAAAATTTTTGGTAGTGATATATTTATATCAGCTATCGACAATTAGGCGCTGAGTCGTGTATTCTATATAGAAAGCGAATAGCGCCACAGGAAATTCCAGTTCCTATGACGCTCTTTCGTGTAACCAATCGCTAGGCAGCATCATTAATGGGAATCGTGCTGCCTCACAATTTGATGTTTATTTACAGGAGGTTACTTCCCATGTCAAAACATTATAGTCCGAGCAACAGCCAATCTCACCTGAACCTAGCTCAATATCAATCTCCGTGTGCTGAGAATCTAACAACCACCGATACTAGCCATCTGATTAGACTACTTACTCGCCAAGAAATTGCACCCAATGATGTTCTAGAGCGTGTTAAAGAAGGTCGCTTTACTATTCCCTATTGGCACGGCAATTTGATTTTTACCATTTCCCGTCGAGGTAAGCAAGGTCAGCCTTATTTGTTAAATGTAGCATTTTCGCCTATGAGTTATACCTCGGTGTGACTCTTGAACTTGCCACGACATAGCGGTCGGTGGGTTAGGCACAGCTGTAACCCACCCGGCAAATTACTTCAGAAAATCCAATATCTAAAGGACTCCTTACCCCTCAACTGAGATGTTGTCAAAATTTGACTACGACTTTTGAGAAGTGAGTCTTAGTCTGAGAATATCGAACACAGCGATGTAATAATGAAACTTCATCTACGTTCCCTATACTCCCAGCTTAATGCGGGTGTTGGCAGTTGTCCATTGGGGTGCGATCGCGTTTGTCGTGTTGTCGAACAACAAACCGAAGCATCTCCGTTAAAAGGTCAAACTTGTCCTCTTTACTCTCACCAAGCGCAAACTTACGCGCATTTGCTCTCAAGTGAAGTAGAGATCATCTTTAATAAATGTGCAACTGGAGGTGGAAAATCTCTAGCTGCTTACTTACTAGGATTGCTCGATCCTAAATTTCGTATTGTTGCACTGTACCCAACTATTGAACTCATTGCAGACCAAGAAAATCAGATTAAAAAGAAGTATTTGCGATGGTTTGGTTCAGCTAGCAGAAAGCGGGTTGATAATCTTTATGGTGTTGAGTTAGCCAAAAGAGTAAAAAAAGCTCTGAAAGGAAATAAGTTTAAAGAATTGCTGCGATCGCTAAAAAAGAATCATTTCATTCTCACTAACCCTGATATCTTTCACCTTATTCTTCACTTTCAGTATTACAATCCAGCGACTGAGCAAGGTTTACTGCCTTTTGCCCTAGCGCAATATCCTCACCTCTACATCTGTGATGAGTTTCATATCTTTAGCGAACACCAGGAAACAGCAATTCTCAATAGTTTAATTTTGATTCGTAATACCCGACAAAAGAATAACCCTCTAAAGATTCTATTTACCTCAGCCACTCCTAAACCTAAATTTATTGCCAAGCTCAAAGAAGCTGAGTTTCGAGTTCAGGAGATATCGGGATCTTATGCGAGTCAAGCTTGTGATGGATATCGCCAAATTTCTCAACCTGTTGAACTAGAATTTGTTGAATTGAAAGAAACAGATTCTCTAGCTTGGTTGAAGGAACAGACAAAGCTAATTAAAGACATTCTTCAGCAAGAAAAAAAGCGAGGACGGGGGTTAATAATTCTGAATTCTGTAGCTTTGGTTAACCGAGTAGTAAGTCAACTACAAAACTCTTTAGGAGATGAGGTCATTGTTGAAGAAATTAGTGGTCGCGTTGACCGCCAAGAACGAGAAATTACGCGAGAAAAATTAGAAAGAGCTAACAAATCTGTTTTGATTGTGGCAACTTCAGCCGTTGATGTGGGGGTAGATTTTGATATTCACCTGCTGATTTTTGAAGCAAGTGATTCCGCTACTTTTGTTCAACGCTTAGGTCGTTTAGGTCGTCACGAAGGATTTAACTTTTACAAGGCTTTTGCTTTAATTCCTGGTTGGATGCGCTGGATAGTTCCTCAGTTACGAAAACTTATAGGAGAAGGAAAAGAAGTCGATCGCACTCATTTTAGAGAAGAAATTATCGAGAAAGTTTTCAATCCTCCCCAAGAGTACGAACAATATCGCAGCTATTGGGGTGCTTTACAAGTGCAAGGGATGTTATTCAGTATTACTGGTGGAAAAACTTCCCAAGGATGGGAAAAAAAGGAACGTTTAGCAGTAACTCAGGCGTTGCGCGATCGCATCACTGAAGATCTCCGACAAATTTATGGCGAACAACTAGATAAAAAACACGGACAGTGGTGGTGTTTGAGTCAAGACAAAACAGGAACAGGTCAAGCCATTCAACAAGAATTATTGCGCTTTCGTGGTAGTTCTGATTTGCAAGCGGCTGTTTGGGAACCTGATAAGTCACGTTTTTATACCTATGATTTGCTGCGACTCCTTCCTTATGCAGAAGTTGAAGTTATTCAACGTCAAACATTTTTAGAAGAAGCAGCAAAATTTAGCCGTCCTGAAACTGAATTTCCCGATCGCTACATCCAAATTTACTTAAAAATTCAATCCTGGTCAGACAAAAGATATGATGATATCGAACTTGATTGCGATTGGGATACAGATAAACTCAAATTATGTACCTTAACTCTGATTGATGAGGTAAGTATCGAAGGACATCCCCAAAGTCCCCAACTGAGGAAATATCTCAATAGCCAAAAATTACTGGCTTTTCTTGTTCCCTTATCTCCAAGACATCCCACAATTTGGGATGTAAGAAATATTCTTCATCTCAGCCCAAACTTTGGCTTGTATCAGCTTACTGATGCTGATGGTGAGTATTACGCTTGTGCTTTTAATCAAGATGCTTTGCTTTTAGAAGCATTGAAACGGAAACTCAATCGTTGCGAACGAGCTAAACCTTACATTTACTAACCATGACTACATTACTGCAAAGACTGCTTATCGAAACCCTCTCAAAAAAGGAGAAAGAGTCAGTATTGCGAAAATTAATTGACATAATTTTACCACCACTGGAACAGCATTTTGCTCTGGTTCCCGCTTTGGGTGGAGTAGAACCCCAGTTTGCCAATAAACCTGACCAAAGTTTGCTTGTTCATGTTCTCAATGGTTTGCTAGTTGCTTGGAATTTAAGTCAAGAATTACCTGATTCTTTATCGGAAATTGAACAGCGTTTACTTTGTTTGGGATTTATGCTTCATGACTATGATAAATGGTTGCACGATCGCGGTGAAGAATCTCCAGGCGCACATCAAGTTTCAGCTATTGTACAGCGCTGTCAAAAACTTGGAGAATTACTCAATTTTACAGGCTTTTGGGAAGATTGGAGAGACTATAGTTTAGATATTTGTTTTTTAGCACAAAATACCCAACGCAAGCGTGGGAGTAATCGCATTGCTTCTAACTGGGAAAATGACGAACAGAATCTTAGGTTAGATTATCTAGAACTAGATCGATTATGTGATTTGCTAGCCTTTGGCGATATTGCCGTTCACATGAATGATCCAGGCGATATTGTTACTCAAAAAAGTGGTGAGCGACTGCAAGAAATCCTAGCAGATTTAGGACTAGATGAAGACAGAAAATTGATTTATCATCGCCTAAGAGACTGTCGAGGATTGCTTACCAATCGAATTCACAATGCTGTTGACAACTTTGCCAAAGAACAAAATTGGTTTCCATTTTTGTATTTTGCTCAAGGAACAGTTTATCTTGCACCTCAAGAGTCTGATATACCAAATTTAGATGAGATTCAATCCTTTGTCTGGGAAAATATTATTCAAGGAGATGAAGAAAAGAATCTTCGAGGACTAGGAGAACTTTTTAGTAATGGTGATGTCGGTTTCATTCGAGATGGCAAAGGGCTAAAAATTGCTCCTTTGACTAGAGAATTATTTAATCCAGTGAAGCTCATTTGTTTGCTGCCCAATGTCATTATACAGACAGTTAAAAATATCAAAGACCCTGCCACACCAAAGCGACTTGAGAAACTCGATTTAAGTGAGAGCGATCGCCAATTTTTAGAAGCAGGAGCAGATGTTTGGGCAGACAGGCTCGCAGAATTCATTATTCTAGCCCAAAAAGAGTTTTTTGCAGAAAATGAAGAGTATAACAATTGGGTTTTAACGACTTTAGGTTTGCAGACTGAAATCTTACCCGAACAAACGAAAATCCAGAAAGGAGGGGTTAATTATGGTTGGTATCAGGTTGCAGCCCATTATATTGCTCAAACTCCTTTAAACCGCGATCCAGGGTCACAAGAGTTAACAGAGTTTTTACGAGAATTCGGTGAACGTTTGGCAACTTGGGCAGACGAGAATAATTTCCTCCTCAGTCATCAAAGCGAAACTTATGAGGTTTTTTGTGATTACCTGTGCCAATATTTTGAGATTTCTGGATCGAATAAAGATTCTTCACCATTTGCAAATGAACTATCTGCTTATGCTGAATCAAAGGTAAAAAATAAGGCGATTTGTTCTTTGAGTTCTGGTGAATTTCCAGCCGAAGACCAGTTTGATTCGGTTGTTTTATTCAAACCACAGCAATATAGCAACAAAAACACTTTGGGAGGAAGACGTATTAAGCGAGGGATTTCAAAACTCTGGTCATTAGAAATGATTCTTAGACAAGCTTACTGGGCAGTTCCTGCGGGTAAGTTAGAGGAAAAGCAGCCCATATTTCTCTACATATTTCCTGCTTATGTTTATTCTCCTCAAATTGCTAGAGCCATCAGCCAATTGGTGAAAAAACTTAAAAAAATCAATCTTTGGGAGGTTCGTAAGCAATGGTTAAAAGCAGAAATGAATTATCGAGCATTACAAGATTTACTGATGGATGAAAAAGAACCAAAAACAGAACGGTATGGTAGAGATTACTCGACTAAGGATTTGCCATTCATGGCAATGACTCATACAGAAACACGAGGTAAAAGCTATACCGATGCCTGGGTCGAACCTGCATTTTTAGCTTTAATTTTACCAATGTTGCTGGGAGTCAAAGTGGTAGCAACACCAAGCTCCGATCCCATCTACGCCAGCGATAAAGAGTTTTTAGAGTCAGTCAGGTTAGATGGGACTGCGGGATTTTGGAATTTCTTAGGATTGAAGACCGATTTACGATTGCAGGAATTAGATTGGGCGCTAAAGCACGTCTTAGTCGCTTATAGTCTGCATTTAGATACTCGTAGTAATCGACCTGATGCCCGTTGGCAAGCATTTAATGGCACTGTGAGAGAGGTGATGACTGATGTTTTAAATATTTTCGCTTTAGCTAATGAAAAATTACGAGAGGAAAAACGGGAAGCAACCACAGAAGAAATTCAACTCTACTGGAATTATGCTCAAATTTGGTCAGACGGAGAACCTAATATGCAAGACAAATTGAAAATTACTAAACGGTTGGTTAGCGAATATCGCAGATTTTATCAAGTTGGCATGAATGATTCTAGTCATGCTATTTTACTACCGCTTTCTAAAGCTTTAGAAGAAATTCTTTCCGTCCCAGAACATTGGGATGAGGAGGAGTTGATTTTCCAAGGTGCCGGACAACTACAAGCGGCTTTAGACCGTCAAGAGGTTTATAAGCGCCCCTTAATTAAGGATAAATCCGTTCCTTACGAAATTCGCCAAGCTCAAGAATTTGAAGCAATTCACACCTTTATGACTACCTGTGTTAAGGAACTATTTGGCGGAATGTGTAAAGGCGATCGCGCCCTTCTCCAAGAAAATCGCAACCGCATTAAATCTGGGGCTGAATTTGCTTATCGCTGGTTAGCTTTGCAAGAAAAACAAGCCTCATCCGAACAACAAAAATCCAATCAAACTAACAAAGAAGGAGAAGCCGCATGAGCGTTTTAAATATATTAAAACCACAATTTCAACCCGCTTTCCCTCGTTTAGCTTCTGGCAAATACGTTCACTTCATCATGTTGCGTAATAGCCAATCTTTTCCAGTTTTTCAAACAGACGGAGTTCTCAACACAGCACGAACTCAAGCAGGTTTAGAAAACCGCGAATATATGAGCCGTTTGGTAATGTTTAAACGCAAGCAAACTACACCAGAACGATTGACTGGACGAGAATTACTGCGCTCATTAAATTTGACCAGTGCTGATGCTGAAAATAAGGATAAATTCTGCGAATATAACGGCGAAGGTTCTTGTAAGAAATGCCCAGATTGCATCATTTATGGTTTTGCTATTGGTGATAGTGGTTCAGAGCGATCGAAAGTATATTCAGACTCAACATTCTCGCTTTCATCTTACGAGCAATCCCATCGCAGTTTTACCTTCAATGCTCCTTTTGAAGGAGGAACGATGAGCGAAGGCGGTGAGATGCGAAGTGCAATTAATGAACTCGATCACGTTTTGCCAGAAGTAACATTTCCTGCGGTCGAAACGCTGCGCGATCCTACTTATGAAAGTTTCATTTACGTGCTGGGAAACTTGCTACGTACTCGACGTTACGGCGCACAGGAATCTCGCACGGGGACAATGAAAAATCATTTAATAGCTATTGCTATGTGTGATGGGGAAATTTTCAGTAACTTACAATTTACCCAAGTGCTTTATGATGCCTTAAAAGATGACATCAATGCACCTATCTCTGATATTCGGATTCAAGCAAGCACAGTGGTTAACAATTTACTTAATAACGAACCTGTTCGTAAAACTCAAGTTATCCTTGGCGAGCAGTTGGAAGAGTTACTTAATGAAGTTAACTCTCTCTATCAAGATGAAGCTCAATTACTATCAATGATGAATACCCTTTACAACCAAACAACAACCTATTCCGAAACATACGGAGCTCTGAAGAAAAAAGGGAAGAAATAGTCACAGTTTTTTTACTTGAATGCAGACATTTCCAAAGAAATTTTATATAGGATTCATTGAATCTAATAAAAACAAATTCATGGAGATGTCTTCCAGAAATTCTTTCTGAGGAAATAACGAATGACGCTTCACCATTGTACGCTAACACTCCACGATAATGTATTTTTTGCCACAAGGGAAATGGGTATACTCTATGAAACGGAGAAATATCTGCACAATTGGGCTATCAGCTACGCACTATTTAATGTTGACTATATCCCCGTTCCTTATCGCTTACAGGGAGAGGCAACACAAAAGCCCAGCTATTTAGATGCTAATTCCGAACAAAATCTGTTGTACCTTAATCAAGCAGAAATCTACGTTTTTCCCGCACAACCTTTGCATTGGTCTTATCAGGTTAATACTTTTAAGGCTGCTCAAGTAGCCTATTACGGCAAATCAAAACAGTTTGGAGATAAGGGAGCAGACCGCAATTATCCAATCAATTACGGACGAGCAAAAGAACTGGCTGTTGGCAGTCAATATCGAACTTATATTATTGCTCCTGAAACGATAAAAATTCCCCGTTGGATACGGCTGGGAAAATGGGCAGCGAAAGTTCAAGTTGAAGTGATACCGATACCTGAGTCGGTACTTTCTCCCAGTTCAGGAGAGTACATCTGTCAACATCCGTTGAATCCTTTAGATTTACCGAGAGACACCAGACTACTCCTGTACAACCGTATTGTGATGCCGCCTGTAAGTTTAGTCAGTCAGGCTCAATTGAGGGGCGAGTTTTGGCAATCGAAGGACAAAGAGTGGAAATCTTTTAAATCTCAATTTCCAGAGTTACCAGAAAGTATTTGTTTACCCAGAGGGGCATTCTATGGAGCTAGTCATGTCGCTACAGCCTCATAAATCCCAGACACTTTATTCCTTAGTTGTTGAGCTAGCTGCTGCCGAGCGAGGAAATATTCCAGCCACTCTTTCCAGAGCAATTCACGGTTTGGTAATGAACTGGTTAAAACTGGGAGACCCTCAGCTATCCGAAGCTATTCACGCCAGCCACGAATCACCTTTGAGTTTATCAGGTTTGCTGGGAAACCGTCGCCCAAAAGGAACTCAGGCCGGAGATAACTTCTGCTTCCGAGTCGGTCTTCTCAATGGTAGTCTGATGGAACCTTTGTTGATGGGTGTAGAGAAATGGGGAACGCAACCCTTGGTTTTAGGCCGATTTCCTTTTGCACTCCGCAGCATTTACACTCTACCTGGTACACATCGTTTTGCGGGCTCGGCTGATTACACGCTCCTTGCTAATACACCTCAGACGACTCAGACGACGGCAGAGATTGAACTAAATTTTGTTTCACCCACAAGTTTTAAGCAAAGTCGAGGCATCCAGCCTTTTCCTTTACCGGAATTAGTATTTGGCAGCTTGCTTCGACGTTGGAATGCTTTTGCTCTTGAAGAACTTAACTTTCCATCTGTTGAATGGGAAGGATTAGTTTCTGCCTACGAACTGAAAACATACGCGCTCAAAATGGAGGGTGGTTCAGAAATTGGCGCACAAGGTTGGGTGCGCTATTACTTTCCCGATGCCGAACAAGCCAAGTTAGCAACAGTTTTAGCGCATTTTGCCTTTTTTTCAGGAGTGGGTCGGAAAACATCGATGGGAATGGGACAGACTCAGCTAACTACTCATCCCACTAAATTTCGGAAATAGTTTCATTCACGTTACTTAATATGAACGAACAATACTATCTCCCCCTGGCTTATTTGAATGCCTGGGAATATTGTCCGCGTCGCTTTTATTTGGAGTATCAGTTAGGAGAATCTGCCGATAACGAACACATTATTATTGGTCGTCACTTGCATCGGAATGTGGACTGTGAGGGTCAATCTCAGGAAGGCGATACTTTAGTTTATCGTCAGCAGTGGGTGTGGAGCGATCGGCTTTTAATCAACGGTATTATTGATGCGGTTGAAGAACGCAACGGTCAACTTGTCCCTCTGGAATACAAAAAGGGTCGAATGGCTCAACATTTGAGCGACCATTTCCAGCTTTGCGGTGCAGCTTTGTGTTTGGAGGAACGCACGGGAAAAACAATTTCTCACGGAGAAATTTTTTACCATGCTAACCGCCGTCGTGAAAAAGTTGCTTTTACCCCACAGTTGCGTCAAGCAACGGAACAATCAATTCTAGCTGCCCATGCTGCTGTGATGAATTCTATGCCTGCACCCATTGACCATCCAAAAAAATGTCGAGATTGCAGTTTGCAGAATATTTGTTTGCCCAAAGAAATGAAACAATTACGTGCTTAAGGAGGATTTATGACCGTTCTTTATGTTACCCAACCTGATGCAGTTTTGAGTAAAACTCATGAAGCATTTAAAGTGGCTTTGAAACAGCCAGATGGTTCGTGGAAAAAACAATCTATACCTGCTCAAACGGTAGACCAGATCGTTTTGATGGGCAATCCTCAAATTACGGGAGATGCTCTTGCTTATGCCTTGGAATTAGGGATGCCCGTGCATTATCTTTCCTGTTTTGGCAAGTATTTGGGTTCAGCCCTTCCCGGCTATTCTCGTAATGGACAGCTTAGACTGGCTCAGTATCAAGTTTATGGGGATAGCTTACGGAGGCTGGAATTAGTTAAGGCGATCGTTACCACTAAGATTCACAATCAGTACCAAATTCTTTATCGTTACGGTCAAAAGGACAGCCCGCTTAAACAAAGAAAACAATTAGTTAAAGAACAGACCACTCTTGATGAAATTCGGGGAGTTGAGGGATTAGCTGCTAGAGAATACTTCGCCTGTTGGTCAGCTATTTTGGGTGACAACTGGACATTTACTGGTCGAAATCGCCGTCCACCTACAGACCCAGTAAACGCCTTATTGAGTTTTGGATATGGATTGTTGCGAGTGCAGGTGACAGCAGCAGTACATATAGCTGGTTTAGATCCCTACATTGGTTACTTACACGAAACAACACGCGGTCAGCCAGCAATGGTATTAGATTTGATGGAAGAATTTCGGCCTTTAATTGCAGATAGTCTTGTATTTTCGGTATTCAGCCACAAAGAGTTGAAGCCAAAGGATTTTACTGAGAGTTTAGGCGCATACCGTCTTTCTGAGACAGGGCGTAAAACCTTTCTGGAAGCCTTTGAGCGGAAAATGAACTCTGAATTGACGCATCCAGTTTTTGGCTATCGTTGTACCTATCGTCGTGCAGTTGAGCTACAAGCTCGATTGTTAAGTCGCCATTTACAGGAAGGTGTAGTTTACAAACCACTGAGTTTACGATGAGCAGCCAAACTCTATTTTATTTGATCGTTTATGACCTACCTAACAATAAAGCAGCAAATAAACGACGGAAACGATTGCACGATCTGCTCTGTGGTTATGGAAATTGGACTCAATATAGTATTTTTGAGTGTTTTTTAACCGGGATGCAGTTTGCTAAACTCAAAGTCAAGATTGAGGAATTAATTAAGCCAACAGAAGACTCCGTGCGTATTTATGTCTTAGATGCAGGTGCAGTGCCCAAAACAATTACTTATGGCGGAAATAAGCCTCGACAGGATCAGGCGATCGTTTTATGATTGGAGGTAGGGTTAATTTGATGGGTCAAAGCGTGGGCGAAAATCCTGGAGAGCCGTCAAAATGCTAAGAACCTTGAAAATTAAAGATTTGAGCATTTTAGGGAAATTCTTAACTTTTGCTCATTACCCTATTTCAGCCTCCTAAATTTGGGAACCGTCAGAATCAGTTCTGGAAATCTCTTATACAGGTTATTTCAGAAGGCAGGCTTTCAAATTAATGAATCCTAGTAATGGGATTGAAACGCATGAATGTTACGACCAGTCACGCCCCAATAGGTACTCCTTTCAAATTAATGAATCCTAGTAATGGGATTGAAACTTTTATTATGATTCGTTCTCCGATATAAAAGGACTTTCAAATTAATGAATCCTAGTAATGGGATTGAAACGACCCAACTTCTTCCCCGATTGACGATGACGGCTACTCTTTCAAATTAATGAATCCTAGTAATGGGATTGAAACCTCACGCAAATCACCCTAGTCGATAACTTGTGCAGAACTTTCAAATTAATGAATCCTAGTAATGGGATTGAAACTTGGTGGTGTTTACGACGAACTAAATATACCTCTTGATGGTTCTTTCAAATTAATGAATCCTAGTAATGGGATTGAAACGTACTTGAATCACCCAACTAGCGATGTAATTGATACTTTCAAATTAATGAATCCTAGTAATGGGATTGAAACTTTGTGCGACAGAACAAGAAAAGCTATTGCAAAGGGCTTTCAAATTAATGAATCCTAGTAATGGGATTGAAACAACAGGGATATCTTCTCTGTTTATGTCCCCTAGTCCGTCTTTCAAATTAATGAATCCTAGTAATGGGATTGAAACATTAGCCATTACTAAAGATTCCTGCATCGCGATCGACGACTTTCAAATTAATGAATCCTAGTAATGGGATTGAAACATCTACTCGCGATCGTATCCTTTCCTCTCTTTCCTGCTTTCAAATTAATGAATCCTAGTAATGGGATTGAAACTCTCCGTCAGGTGCTCGTTTTACTGTCCAGACTTCTCCTTTCAAATTAATGAATCCTAGTAATGGGATTGAAACATAAATACCGAACCTATAGAACCTGCCATAACATAAAGCTTTCAAATTAATGAATCCTAGTAATGGGATTGAAACATTAAAAGATTAATGCAGCTAGAACTGTTTGACTTCTTTCAAATTAATGAATCCTAGTAATGGGATTGAAACTAAATATTATCACCTCAATTCACTCTGAGGTGTAAACTTTCAAATTAATGAATCCTAGTAATGGGATTGAAACTGCCAACTTTGATTGTTGGTGATTTCTTCCCATTTCCTTTCAAATTAATGAATCCTAGTAATGGGATTGAAACAAACTTTTTAATTGACTAACATCTTTCTTAGTTCTTTCAAATTAATGAATCCTAGTAATGGGATTGAAACAGCATAAAGCCATTTGGCGCTGGGGAAATTTTCGGCTTTCAAATTAATGAATCCTAGTAATGGGATTGAAACGACCCATTACTTCATAAAATCAGAGAACTAGAATCTTTCAAATTAATGAATCCTAGTAATGGGATTGAAACATCTAATTGCTGTTGTTGTAAGGCTTTCTTTAACTTTCAAATTAATGAATCCTAGTAATGGGATTGAAACATTCCTAACACCAACGGCAAAGCTACTTTATTAAACTTTCAAATTAATGAATCCTAGTAATGGGATTGAAACATTGAATCCGAGGCTGAGTAAATTTATCGACAACGCTTTCAAATTAATGAATCCTAGTAATGGGATTGAAACATTTTATAGCTGCAACATTTTTAAAAATCTTCTGCTTTCAAATTAATGAATCCTAGTAATGGGATTGAAACAGAGCTATATTTTCGATGCTGGGGTTTCTGTAGCTTTCAAATTAATGAATCCTAGTAATGGGATTGAAACTTTTTATGGTTGGAACTAACTATAACTAACCTTCAAAGCTTTCAAATTAATGAATCCTAGTAATGGGATTGAAACGTTTACAAAACCAATAATTCCTTGCAACTTCAGTTAGCTTTCAAATTAATGAATCCTAGTAATGGGATTGAAACATTTGGGGTTAAAGTGTAAACAAGGTTGAGAAGCAAGCTTTCAAATTAATGAATCCTAGTAATGGGATTGAAACTAAGGAACAGTCAGCATCTATTTTTTAACCCACATTCCGCAGAAATGACTCAGATTTACTAATATTTTTGAAAAACTTACTATAAAAAATTATTTTATCCGCCTTATTTTAGGTGTAAATTCATTTTTGATATTCCTGATTAGGGAAAATTAA